>NZ_QNFZ01000912.1 GCF_003313395.1 Nonomuraea lactucae
CGCGGTGGCGCTGTTCGCGGTGTCCAGGCCGGCCGACAGCCGCTGCGCGCCGCTCTCCGCGGTGCCGAGCCCGGTGGCCAGCTTGGCGACGCCGTCGCCCGCGCGGACCGCGCCCTCGTGCAGCTTGCCCGCCCCGTCGGCGGCGTCGCTGGTCTTGTCGTGGATGTCGCCGATCGAGATGAACACCCGGTCGAAGTAGCCGTGGATGGCCGTGCGCTCGGCCGCGGCCCGCACCTCGTTGAACACCGCCTCCGAGATGCCGCCGACGATGTAGCTGCGGCCGGTGTCCACGCGCAGCCCGAGCCGGGCGGGCGTGGGCGTGGCGGCGTCGTCGGAGGGTGAGGCCAGGCGGGCGCTGAAGTCGGCGGGCACGGTGAGCGCCAGGTAGTAGCTGCCGTCCCCGACGCCGTCGGCTGCCTCCTGGGCCGTCGCGTCGTGCCAGTTGAAGACGTGGCGCTCGCGCAGCTCGCGCGCCAGGTCCTGGCCCGCGTGCAGCTCCTTGCCGCCGGCGGTCGCGGGCCTGTCCTCCATGACCAGTGCGACGGGCACCCGGTCCAGGTTGCCCTGGGGGTCCCAGAACGACCACAGGTACAGCCCGGCGTACAGCAGCGGCAGCACGACGACGGCCGCCAGCGCCAGCCTGGGCAGCCTCGACCGCAGCATTCCTCTCATCACAGCTCCACGAGGTGGTCGTAGCGGGAGGGCGGGTGCACGCACGAGGCGACGACGGTCCGGCCCAGCCCGCCCAGCAGGGTCCAGAGCGCCTGCTGCCGTTCGGGCGGCAGCCCCAGGTCGACGTTGTCGGCGACGACCACCTTGGGAGTGTCCAGCAGCGCCAGCGCGATGCCGAGCCGTACCTGCCGCTCGCGGTCCAGCTCGCGGACGAGGGTGCGCTCGTCGGCGTCCAGCCCCGCCTTCTCCAGCGCCCCCTGGTACGGCACGCGCCTGCGCTCGCGCAGGTGCTCCATGACCGTGAGGGACCTGTCGAGGTCGGTGACCCCGTCGACCAGTGCGAGGGCGGTGACCCCGCGGACGGCTCGTCGCCAGGTGTGCCCGGCCACGGTGAGTGTGCCCCCGGTGGGCTTCATCCGCCCGGCCAGCGTGAGGAGCAGGCTCGTCCGCCCGCTGCCGGCCGGACCGGCGACCACGGTCAGCGTGCCGGGGCTGGCCTCGAACGAGACGTCCCGGTAGACCCCCTCCAGCGACAGGCCCTTCGCGACGATCATCTGCGGCCCTCCTTTCTTGCACTGACCAGTCAGTGCAAAAGGTAGCGCATCAGAGTCAGTCGCCGTGCGGGGGAGGGGGCGCAAGGGGGTGGGCGGAGTCCGCTCAGGACCGGGCCGGGGCCGTGGGAATTCCGGCCGCGGTTCCGGTGTTCGGGACAGGAGGGTCCGCATGTCGGGACAGCGCAAATGTTCGCAATACGGACAGAGCGGGCACCATTCCTAGTGGGTACGGTAACCTCTACCCACAACATGCAGCAGGGCCAACGTCGTCCCCGCCTGTTGAGCAGTTCTGCACAGACGATGACGACGGGAGGGATTCAATGCCTGCTGCCCACCTCGGGTTCCCCGAGCCCCAGGGCCTCTACCACCCCGCCAACGAGCACGATGCCTGCGGTGTCGCCATGGTCGCCGACGTCGCGGGCCGCCGAGGGCACGGGATCGTGGTGAAGGCGCTGACGGCGTTGCTCAACCTTGATCACCGGGGGGCCAAGGGTAGCGAGCCGGACACCGGCGACGGAGCCGGGATCCTTACGCAGATCCCCGACGCCTTCCTGCGCGCGAGCGCGGACTTCGGCCTGCCCGCCGCCGGGCGGTACGCCGCCGGCATCGCCTTCCTGCCGGCCGACGGCGAGGCGCGGGCGATCGCCACGCGGCTGATCGAGGAGATCGCCGCGGAGGAGGGCCTCACCGTGCTCGGCTGGCGCGAGGTGCCGGTCGACCGGGCACTGCCGGGCCCCAGCGCCCGTGCCGTCATGCCGCACTTCGCGCAGCTGTTCGTCGCCGGCCCCGACGGGGTGTCCGGGCTGGAGCTCGACCGGCTGGCCTTCTGCCTGCGCAAGCGGGCCGAGCACGAGGCGGACGTCTACTTCCCCTCGCTGAGCTCGCGCACGATCGTCTACAAGGGCATGCTCACGCCCGACCAGGTCGAGCCGTTCTTCCCCGACCTGTCCGACGAGCGCTTCGAGACCGCGATCGCGCTGGTGCACTCGCGCTTCTCGACCAACACCTTCCCGAGCTGGCCGCTCGCCCACCCCTACCGCTACGTGGCGCACAACGGCGAGATCAACACCGTCAAGGGCAACCGCAACTGGATGCGCGCCCGCGAGGCGATGCTCGCCTCCGACCTGATCCCGGGCGACCTCGCGCGGCTCTTCCCGATCTGCGACCCCGACGGCAGCGACACCGCCTCCTTCGACGAGGTCCTGGAGCTGCTGCACCTCGGCGGCCGGAGCCTGCCGCACGCCGTGCTCATGATGATCCCGGAGGCGTGGGAGAACCACACGGGGATGGACCCGGCGCGCCGCGCCTTCTACGAGTTCCACTCGTCGATGATGGAGGCCTGGGACGGCCCGGCGTCGATCACGTTCACCGACGGCACGCTGGCCGGCGCCGTGCTCGACCGCAACGGCCTGCGCCCCGGCCGGTTCTGGGTGACCGCCGACGGCCTGGTCGTGCTGGCCTCCGAGGCCGGCGTGCTCGACTTCGCGCCCGGCGACGTGGTGCGCAAGGGGCGCCTGCAGCCCGGCCGGATGTTCCTCATCGACACCGCCCGCGGCAGGATCATCGAGGACGACCAGATCAAGGCCGAGCTCGCCGCCGCGCTGCCGTACGAGGACTGGCTGCACGCCGGGCTGGTGCGCTTCGAGGAGCTGCCCGCGCGGCAGCGGGAGATCCCGACGCACGAGGCGCTCGTCAAGCGCCAGCAGACCTTCGGCTACACCGAGGAAGAGCTGCGGATCATCCTGTCGCCGATGGCGAAGGCCGGCGCCGAGCCGATCGGCTCCATGGGCACCGACACGCCCGTCGCGGTGCTGAGCGAGAAGCCCAGGCTGCTGTTCGACTACTTCACGCAGCTGTTCGCGCAGGTCACCAACCCGCCGCTGGACGCCATCCGCGAGGAGCTGGTGACCTCGCTGGCCAGCGTGCTCGGGCCCGAGGGCAACCTGCTCGACCCCGGCCCCACGTCATGCAGGCAGCTCGTCCTGCCGTACCCGGTGATCGACAACGACGAGCTCGCGAAGATCATCCACATCAACGACGAGCACGACCTGCCGGGGTTCCACCCCCACGTGGTCTCCGGCCTCTACCAGGTCTCCGGCGGCGGCGAGGCGCTGCTGCACCGCCTGGAGGAGGTCCGCGCCGAGGTCTCGCAGGCCATCGCCGACGGCGCGCGCATCATCGTGCTGTCCGACCGCGGCTCGTCGGAGGAGCTGGCGCCGATCCCGTCGCTGCTGCTCACGGGAGCGGTGCACCACCACCTGATCCAGGAGAAGACCCGCACCAAGATCGGCCTGGTCATCGAGACCGGCGAGGCCCGCGAGTGCCACCACATGGCGCTGCTCATCGGCTACGGCGCGGGCGCGGTCAACCCCTACCTCGCGATCGAGACCGTCGAGGACCTCGTCGACACCGGCGTGCTCCAGCTCGACAAGCGCAAGGCCGTCCGCAACCTGATCAAGGCGTACGGCAAGGGCGTCATCAAGGTCATGTCCAAGATGGGCGTGTCGACCGTGGCCTCCTACACCGGCGCGCAGATCTTCGAGGCACTCGGCCTGAGCCAGGAGGTCATCGACTCCTGCTTCACCGGCACCACCTCGCGCCTCGGCGGCGTCGGCTTCGACGTGCTCGCCCGCGAGACCGCCGAGCGGCACCGCCACGCCTACCCGCCGGTGCCCAACGCGCACCGCAGGCTCCAGGTCGGCGGCGAATACCAGTGGCGGCGCGAGGGCGAGCCCCACCTGTTCAACCCGGAGACCGTCTTCAAGCTGCAGCACGCCACGAGGACGCGCCGCTACGAGATCTTCAAGGAGTACACCTCCATGGTGGACTCCCAGGCCGAGCGGCTCATGACGCTGCGCGGGCTGTTCAAGCTCAGGACTGGCCGGACCCCCGTCCCGATCGACGAGGTCGAGCCGGTCTCCGAGATCGTCAAGCGCTTCTCCACCGGCGCCATGTCGTACGGCTCGATCTCGATCGAGGCGCACGAGACGCTCGCCATCGCGATGAACCGGCTGGGCGGCAAGTCCAACACCGGCGAGGGCGGCGAGGACCCGGAGCGCCTCTACGACCCCGAGCGGCGCAGCGCCATCAAGCAGGTGGCCTCCGGCCGGTTCGGCGTCACCAGCGAATACCTGGTCAACGCCGACGACCTGCAGATCAAGATGGCCCAGGGCGCCAAGCCCGGCGAGGGCGGCCAGCTCCCCGGCCACAAGGTCTACCCGTGGATCGCCAAGACCCGGCACTCCACGCCCGGCGTCGGCCTCATCTCGCCGCCGCCGCACCACGACATCTACTCGATCGAGGACCTGGCGCAGCTCATCCACGACCTGAAGAACTCCAACCCGCAGGCGCGCGTGCACGTCAAGCTCGTCGCCGAGGTCGGGGTCGGCACGGTCGCGGCCGGCGTGTCCAAGGCCCACGCCGACGTGGTGCTCATCTCCGGTCACGACGGCGGCACCGGGGCGTCCCCCCTGACGAGCCTCAAGCACGCGGGCGCGCCCTGGGAGCTCGGCCTGGCCGAGACCCAGCAGACGCTGCTGCTCAACGGCCTGCGCGACCGCATCGTCGTGCAGGTCGACGGCCAGCTCAAGACCGGCCGCGACGTGATCATCGCCGCGCTGCTGGGCGCCGAGGAGTACGGCTTCGCCACCGCTCCGCTGGTCGTGTCCGGCTGCGTGATGATGCGGGTCTGCCACCTCGACACCTGCCCGGTGGGCGTCGCCACGCAGAACCCCGAGCTGCGCAAGCGCTTCACCGGAAAGCCCGAGTTCGTGGTCAACTTCTTCGAGTTCGTCGCCGAGGAGATCCGCGAGTACCTGGCCGAGCTGGGCTTCCGCTCGCTCGACGAGGCGATCGGGCACGTCGAGCTGCTCGACACCACGGCCGCCGAGAACCACTGGAAGGCCGGCGGCCTCGACCTGGCGCCCATCCTGCACAAGCCGGAGCTGCCGGAGAGCACCCCGCTGCGGCGCGTCGCCGAGCAGGACCACGGGCTCGGGCACGCCCTGGACAACACGCTCATCCAGCTCGCCGAGGGCGCGCTCAACGAGGGCACCCCCGTCACGCTGGAGCTGCCCATCCGCAACGTCAACCGCACGGTCGGCACCATGCTCGGCCACCAGGTGACCAAGCGCTACGGCGGAGCCGGCCTGCCCGACAACACGATCGACATCTCGTTCACCGGCTCGGCCGGAAACTCGTTCGGCGCGTTCATCCCGCGCGGCCTCACGCTGCGGCTGACCGGCGACGCCAACGACTACCTCGGCAAGGGCCTGTCGGGCGGGCGCATCACGGTCCGGCCGTACGACGAGGCCCCGCTCGACGGGCACATCATCGCCGGCAACGTCGCACTCTACGGCGCGACCTCCGGCGAGGTGTTCGTCCGCGGCGTCGTCGGCGAGCGCTTCTGCGTGCGCAACTCCGGCGCCACCGCGGTCGTCGAGGGCGTCGGCGACCACGGCTGCGAGTACATGACCGGAGGCAGGGCCGTCGTGCTCGGCCCGACCGGGCGCAACTTCGCGGCCGGCATGTCCGGCGGCGTCGCCTACCTGCTCGACCCCAGGGCCGATCGGGTCAACCGCGAGATGGTCGCCATCGAGGAGCTCGACGAGCAGGACGGCGAGTTCCTGCGCGAGACGGTCGAGAAGCACTTCGCCGAGACCGGCTCCCCGGTGGCCAAGGAACTGCTCGCCGACTGGCACGCCGCGCTCGGCCGGTTCGGCAAGATCATGCCCACCGACTACAAGCGCGTCCTGGAGGCGGCCGAGGCCGCCCGCATCGAGGGCCGCGACATCGACGAGGCGGTCATGGCAGCCGCCGTACAGGGTTAAGGGAGGCGTAACCGATGGCTGACCCCAAGGGGTTTCTCACCTACGGCCGGGAGCTGCCGGCGCGCCGGCCCGTGGACGTGCGCATCGGCGACTGGCAGGAGGTCTACCAGGACTTCCCGCGTCAGAAGCTGACCGAGCAGGCCGCCCGCTGCATGGACTGCGGCATCCCGTTCTGCCACAACGGCTGCCCGCTCGGAAACCTCATCCCCGAGTGGAACGACCTCGTCTACCGCACCGACTGGCGCGAGGCGATCGAGCGGCT
Organism: Nonomuraea lactucae; assembly: GCF_003313395.1. Taxonomy (GTDB): domain Bacteria; phylum Actinomycetota; class Actinomycetes; order Streptosporangiales; family Streptosporangiaceae; genus Nonomuraea; species Nonomuraea lactucae. The sequence goes on from NZ_QNFZ01000912.1 coordinate 6,318, forward strand.
GCACGCCACGAACAACTTCCCGGAGTTCACCGGCAGGCTCTGCCCCGCCCCGTGCGAGGCGGCGTGCGTGCTCGGCATCAACTCCGACCCCGTGGCGATCAAGCGGGTCGAGGTCGAGATCATCGACCGCGCGTTCGCCGAGGGCTGGGTCACCCCGGAGCCGCCCGCCCGCAAGACGGGCAAGCGCGTCGCGGTGGTCGGGTCCGGCCCCGCCGGGCTGGCCGCCGCCCAGCAGCTCACCAGGGCCGGCCACGACGTGGTGGTGTTCGAGCGCGCCGACCGCATCGGCGGCCTGCTGCGCTACGGCATTCCCGAGTTCAAGATGGAGAAGCGGCACATCGACCGCCGCCTGGCCCAGATGCGGGCCGAGGGCACGGAGTTCCGCACCGGCGTGAACGTCGGCGTCGACATCACCGCCGCGCGGCTGCGCGAGCAGTTCGACGCCGTGGTGCTGTCCGGCGGCGCCACCCAGTGGCGCGACCTGCCCGTTCCCGGGCGCGAGCTGGACGGCGTCCACCAGGCGATGGAGTACCTCCCGCTGTCCAACCAGGTGCAGGAGGGCGACCTCGCGGAGTCGCCGATCTCGGCCGAGGGCAAGCACGTGGTGGTGATCGGCGGCGGCGACACCGGCGCCGACTGCATCGGCACCGCCATCCGGCAGGGCGCCGCGTCGGTCACCCAGCTGGAGATCATGCCCCGGCCGCCGGCCTCGCGGCCCGGCAGCCAGCCGTGGCCGACGTTCCCCATCCTGTTCAAGATGGAGAGCGCGCACGAGGAGCTGGAGGACGGCGGCGGCGACCGGGTCTACGCGGTCTCCACGACGGAGTTCGTCGGCGACGAGGCCGGCAGGGTGCGCGCCCTGCGGCTGGTCGAGGTCGACGGGCCGCAGAACGGCTTCAAGCCGGTCCCCGGCACCGAGCGGGAGATCCCGGCCGAGCTGGTCACGCTCTCGATGGGCTTCCTCGGCCCGGAGAAGGGCGCCCTGCTCCAGGACCTGGCCGAGCTCGGCGGCGACGGCTTCTACGACGCCCGGGGCAACGTCTCGCGCGATAAGACGTACATGTCGAAGGTGGACGGCGTCTTCGTGGCGGGCGACATGGGGCGCGGGCAGTCGCTGATCGTCTGGGCGATCGCCGAGGGGCGCGCCGCCGCCTCCGGCGTCGACCGCTACCTGACGGGGGAGACGGCCCTGCCGTACCCGATCCTGCCCACCGCGCGCCCGCTCGTCTGACGCGGGATGCCCGCGCCCGGCGCGGGCTGCCTGCCGCGTGAGCGCCCGTCCGGCCGGTTCCGGACGGGCGCTCCTCGCGTCGTGTGGCCGGTACGCCGGGAGGCGGGGCCTCCGCGTAGAGCAGCGGGTGCGCCGGGGAAGGACGTCTGCCCCGGCAGGGGGCGCGTTACGGGTGCGTAATGGCCTTTATGTGCCAGAGTGCTGATATTTCGTGCTTAAGTTGCATCCGGGGATTACTGCCGGGAAGATACACATCCTGCGCACGGGGCGGGTAGATGGGGGACCAATGCGGCGAGTCGCGTCCGGCCTGACGGCACTGACCACGGCAGCCGCACTGGCCACCGGCGCACCCGCCGGCGCATCCACGGGCACATCCACTGGCACATCCACTGGCGCGCCCGGCTCCGCTCCCGCGGCCGAGTACCTCGTCTTCTACGCCGACGGCGCGCGGCGAGACGCCCTCGCCGCCATCGGCCGCGCGGGCGGCACCGCCGTCGGCGCCGACACCCGGCTCGGCTACGTCCTCGC
>NZ_QNFZ01000916.1 GCF_003313395.1 Nonomuraea lactucae
CGCGGCCCCGGAGCGGGGGCACCGCCCCGAGCAGCGCGTCCTGCCCCGCGTAGACCTCGAGGCAGCCCCGGCCGCCGCACCGGCAGCCGGGCCCGTCGGGCACCACGACGACGTGGCCGAGCTCGCCGGCCTGCCCGTACGTGCCGCGGAACAGCGCGCCGTCCACGACCAGTCCCGCCCCGATGCCGATCTCCCCGGAGACGTAGAGGAAGTCCGTCGCCCCCGAGCCGAACCACAGCTCCCCGAGGGCGGCCAGGTTGGCCTCGTTGTCCACCTCGAACGGCAGGCCGGGCAGCCCGGTCACCCTGACGTCGCGCCAGCCGAGGTGCGGGGCGTTGCGGAGCAGCCCGTCCTCGACCGGTCCGGGCACGGCCAGCGCCGCCCCGGTGACGCGCAGGCCCGCGGACTCGGCCTCCGACACCGCCCACCGGGCCAGGCCGCGCAGCGCGCCGAGGACGTCCTCCGGGCGGGAGTTGCGGTTGTCGGCCGGCCGGGAGCGGCGCACACGTACCGATCGGGTGAGGTCGACGACGCAGGCGGCGAGGTAGTCGACGTTGATCTCCAGCCCGAGCGTGGCCACCCGGTGCCCGCTCAGGGCGACCGCGACGCCCGGCCTGCCGCGCTCACCGGCGCGCACCGCGCCGTTCTCCACCACGGCGCCCGCCTCCAGCAGGTCGGCCACCAGCTTCGACACGGTCGTCTTCGTCAGCCCGGTCCGCTCCGCGAGGGCGGCGCGGGTGAGCGGCCCCGACGCGCGGACCTCCCCGAGCACGACGGCCAGATTGCGGGCACGCATGGAATCGTGCCGGACGCCTCTTGACGTGTTCACAGCCGCCTCCGAGGATTATGTGCATATTATGGACTAATAATAGAGCCGTGAGAGGGCGCCATGAACGCATTCATCCCGACCCCCGGCGACCGCTTCACGTTCGGGCTGTGGACGGTCGGCTGGCAGGCGCGCGACCCGTTCGGCGACGCGACCCGCCCGCCGCTCGACCCCGTGGAGACCGTGCACCGGCTCGCCGAGCTCGGCGCGTACGGCGTCACGTTCCACGACGACGACCTGCTCGCCGTCGAACCGGACCGCGAGAGGGCCATCGCCGCCTTCCGCAAGGCGCTGGACGAGACCGGGATGAAGGTCCCGATGGCCACCACGAACCTCTTCACCCATCCGGTGTTCCGCGACGGCGCGTTCACCAGCAACGACCGGGACGTGCGGCGTCACGCGATCCGCAAGGTCATGCGCAACCTGGACCTGGCCGCCTCGCTGGGCGCGCGGACGTACGTGTGCTGGGGCGGGCGCGAGGGGGCCGAGTCGGACGCGGCCAAGGACGTGCGCTCGGCGCTGGCCCGCTACAAGGAGGCGCTGGACCTGCTCAGCCAGTACGTGCTGGAGCAGGGCTACGAGATCAGGTTCGCCATCGAGCCCAAGCCGAACGAGCCGCGCGGAGACATCCTGCTGCCGACGATCGGGCACGCGCTGGCCTTCATCAACGAGCTGGAGCACCCGGAAATGGTCGGGCTCAACCCCGAGGTGGGGCACGAGCAGATGGCCGGGCTCAACTTCGTGCACGGCGTCGCGCAGGCGCTCTGGCACGGCAAGCTGTTCCACATCGACCTGAACGGCCAGCACGGCCCGAAGTACGACCAGGACCTGGTGTTCGGCCACGGTGATGTGCAGAGCGCGTTCTTCCTGGTGGACCTGCTGGAGCACGGCGGCTACGACGGGCCGCGGCACTTCGACTACAAGCCGCCGCGCACCGAGGATCCCGAGGACGTGTGGGTCTCGGCCGCGGCGAACATGCGCACCTATCTGATCCTGAGGGAGAAGGCTCGGGCCTTCCGGGCCGACCCGGAGGTCCAGGAGGCGCTGCGGGCCTCGCGCGTGGACGAGCTAGCGGTGCCGACGCTCGCGCCGGGCGAGACGCTCGCCGGGCTCGCCGCCGACCAGTTCGACCCGGACGCGGCGGCCCGGCGCGGCTACCACTACAGCCATCTCAGCCAGCTGGCCCTTGAGCACCTGCTCGGCGTCCGGGACCGCGAGGGCCGCTGAGGAGCCCCCCGGCCCCGGGAACCGAGTTGAGAAGCCAACTCATCCGACGTTGAGCCAAGCCTTTGTCGCTCCGCTGGTCGGGGAGACGTCGAGGTAGTCGGCCCTGCCCTCCCCCGTGATGTCGGCGAGCTGGATCTGGGTGTCGGGCGAGCCGACGCCCGAGGCGATCTGCCCCTGGGGGTACCAGAGCCAGCCGCCCGGGGCTGACGAGTCGGGGCCGCCGTTCTTCCAGGCTTGGACGGCGCCATTGCCGGCGAGGACGAGGTAGTCAGCCTTTCCGGAGCCGTAGATCGGGGCGAAACGGATCTGATTGCCGGGTGCACCGACGCCGGAGGCGATCTGATTCTGGGGGTACCAGATCCAGCCGTTCGGGGCTGATGAGCTGGCGCCGCCGTTGAGCCATGCGGTGACGGAGCTGTTCGAGGCGACGTTGAGGTAGTCGGCCAGCCGGTCGCCGTTGATGTCGGCGAGCTGAACGTTGTTGCCAAGGGCGGCGTGATCGGTCCCCAGGACTTGGGGTCTTTCAGGTCCTTACCGCCGAGGTGAGCCATGATGGTCATCCAGGTGAAGGTCATGATCGCGCCGTATACCGCGCCGCAGACCACTCCGGCCAGGGGAGCGGCCGGAGCGAAGGCGGCGAAGCAGATCGCACCCGCGATTGTTCCAGCCACGAATCCGGACGACGCCGCGATGAGCACCTGGAGCCATTCCGCCATGTTCGCGTGGGGTGCGTCGACGACGCTCGCCGGGACGGTGATCGTCAGGGTGGAGGTGGCGGTCGAGCCCGAGCCGACGGAGGTCACCGCGAAGCGGGGAGGGGTCCCGCCCCAGCCCTCGAACGTGGGCTGCGGCGTCGAATCGTCCGTGACGTCCATCTGGTGCTGGGAGAACTCCGCTCGCCAGTCGGCGTCGCTGTCCAACGTGCTGAGCTGGTCCTGGAGGAACGAGTTGAGCACGGCCGGGTCGAGGTTGTCCGCGCTCATCCTGATCACGAAATCTTCCCCGGCGGCGTGCGCGGGCGTCGTGGTCGCCGCCAGACCTGTGGCGAACAGTGCCATGGCGGTCATCAGTGACGGACTTTGATCCGCGTAACTGCTAGCAGCCGGGGGGTGTTGGCGCACCCGATCTCTGAGGAGTGTCAACGTCCTGGCGTCAGCGGAGCACGTAGCCGCCGGTGCTGGTGCGGCCGGCTCCGTTGGTCGCGGTGACCGTGATCCAGGGCCCGGCGGGGTCCGGGCCGCCGGGGCTGACGGGCGCCCAGGCCGACTCCGGAGCGCCGGGCCGGGCGGGAGGGGTGTGCCGTTCCAGCGCGGCACGGACACTCGCCTCCCTGGTCCCCGCCCGCCGGTAGGAGAGCCGGAGGGCGCCGCCGGCCAGGTTGTGGCCCTGGACCCGGATCCCGTCCCGGCCGCCGACGGCCTCCCGGACGGCGTGCACGATGATCGGGTCGTCCCAGCCGGCCGCGATGTCGTCGCTCAGCGACGGGGTGTCCCAGCGCTGCCGGCACGTCAGGAACGGGTCCCAGCCGTAGGCGATGATCTTGGTGGGGTACGGTCCCGCAGCCATGATCTGGCTGTCCACGCGGCTCTTGGAGGCGCGGCCCCGCAGCGGCAGCGGATCGGCCCGGCCGCACTCGCCGTCCACGGGGGTGGGCTCGAAGACCTCCACGTTCACCCACAGCTCCACGCCGGGCACCGGGCGGCGGGCGGCCGCCTCGATGTAGTCGCGGGTGGAGCCGTAGTAGGCCCGCCTGTTGGTCACCTCGCCCACGACCGGCGCCAGGCGGGGGTCCACGCCCGCGCCGGCCTGGTCGGGGCCGTGCACCGGCACCTTCCCGACCCCGCGACCGTCCTGGACGGCGATGGCCATCGGCGCGCCCGCCCGCGTGGCGGCGATCTCGGCGAACCCCTCCCCCACCACGTCCGGAGGGAACCCGCGCGACCTGCGGGCGTCCCAGTACGGGCTGACCGTGATCGTCCTGCCGGGCAGCGTGGCCGCCACCACCGCGTGCTGGGCCCGGTAGAGGCGGAGGACCTCGTCGTCCGGCGCCCGGTCCCGCATGGCCAGCTCGAACGACTGGTAGACCCCCGCGAACGCCGGCGACGTCCCGAACCTGTTGCGGTAGCCCTCCAGCACCCGCCCGGTGAAGGCGGCGAGCGCGTCCGTGTGCGCGAGGTCGGGCAGCCACGGCTTCGCGGGGTCCTGCGGCGCGGCGGGCAGCCCGGGGTAGACCTTCATGCCGTAGCCCGCCGCCTCGGTCAGCAGGTCGCCGAGGCCGTCGCCGTCCGTCGCGACGAGGACGAGGTCGTAGGCCGGGTCGGCGCAGGAGGGGCCCAGCATGACCCGGTAGTAGGCGCGCCCGCCGCTCTCGATCCGCCGGTCGAGCCCCGGGCAGCGCAGCACCGCCGGGCCGAAGTGCTCGCTGGTCAAGTAGGTGAAGACGCGGCGGATGGTCCGGCCCGGGATCGCGTCCCTGGCCGCCAGGTAGCAGGGCCTGCCGCCGTCCACGCAGCCGGCGAAGTCGGGATCGGCCTCGCCGGTGCGGCCGGTGAGCACCCGGCCCGCACCGTCCACGCGGGTCGCCGCGAACCGCGGGCCGAACGTGATGACCGTGTCGCCGCCCACGCCATGGATCGCCTCGACGGTCCTGCGGGTCAGGCAGCGGTCGGGGCGGGGGCTCATCCAGTAGCCGGTGATCGGGTACGCGGCGACCACCCGCGTGTCCCTCGGCGGGCACCCGGAGGCGTCGGCGACCGTCACGGCGCCGGACGCCGCGGACGTGCCAAGAGTCACGAGCGCGAACAGCGCGAGCAGCGCGCGCAGCGTGAGGCTCACATCTCCTCCAGAGCGGTGGCGTCGCCCACGGCCCATCGGGGCGCGGCCGGAGCCCCCTCCTCGCTCCGGCCGCACCGGGCACCGGGTCGCGGCGTGCTCGGCACTCTAGCGCGCCGGTGAGCGCTTACCGCGCCGCGGCCGACCCGCGAGGGCGCCGGCCGGTTCGGGTCAGCCGCGCAGCGCTCCCTTCATGGCGTCGCGGATGAAGCCGCGGGCGAACAGGGTGAAGACCACGGCCAGGGGCAGGACGGCGAGCAGCGTGCCGGCCATGATCATGCTGTAGTCGGTGTTGTGGGCGGTGTTGAGCTGCGAGAGCGCCACCTGGAGGGTGAGGTTGGACGGGTCCACCATGACGATCAGCGGCCAGACGTAGTCGTTCCAGGCGCCGACGAAGGTGGTGATCCCCAGGAAGGCCAGCCCGGGACGGATGACCGGCAGCGCGACGTACAGATACTGCCGGAAGAAGCCGCACCCGTCGATCCGCGCCGCCGCGAGCAGGTCGTCGGGCACCGCGCCACTGATGTACTGGCGCATCCAGAAGATCCCGAAGGCGTTGGCAGCGGCCGGGACGATCAGCGCCTTCAGCGTGCCCACCCAGTCGAGGTTGACCATGATGACGAACTGCGGGATCAGCGCGAGCTGGCTGGGCAGCATGAACGTCAGCATCAGCAGCCCGAATAGCACGTTCCGGCCCGGGAAGTCGAACTTGGCGAAGGTGAACGCGGCCAGCGAGTCGAAGAACAGCACCAGCGCGGTCACGCTGACGGCGACGATGACGGTGTTGAGCATCGACCCGAAGAAATCGATGTTGGTGAGCAGCCGGCCGATGTTCTCGAACAGCTCGGGTCCGGGCGACAGTTTCGGCGGCACCGTGTACATGTCGCGCGTGGTGTTGGTCGCCATGACGGCGGTCCAGTAGAAGGGGAAGAGCGAGATGACGACGCCCGTGAGCATGGTCAGCTGCAGCCCGACCCCGAGGAAGCGCTTGCGGGTCACGAGCCCCCCTTGGCCGTGCGGTCACGGCGCTGCACGAGGCGCCAGTTGATCACGGTGAACAGCAGGATCACCAGGAAGAGCGCCCAGGCGATGGCGGCGCCGTAGCCGTAGTCGTTGTAGTTGAACGCCTCGCGGTAGAAGTAGAGGATCGAGGTGAGGCCGGCCGAGCCCGGTCCGCCGGAGTTGGCGGCGTTGGCGGCGTTGCTGGCGAACAGCACCTGGGGCTCGGTGAAGGTCTGCATGCCGTTGATGGTCGAGATGACCACGGTGAAGAGGATGACGGGCCGCAGCTGCGGGATCGTGACGCGGAAGAAGGTCTGCAGCGGCCCCGCCCCGTCGATCTTCGCCGCCTCGTACAGCTCGTCCGGGATGGCCTGGAGTCCCGCGAGGTAGATGATCGCGTTGTAGCCCGTCCACTGCCAGCAGATCAGCGTGGCGATGACGATCTTGATGGTCCACTCGTTGACCAGCCAGGGCACCGGTGAGGAGCTGAGCCAGCCCAGGATCACGTTGATCAGTCCGGCCTCGGTGCTGCTGAACACCGAGCCGAAGAAGATGGCGATCGCCACGACCGAGGTCACGTTCGGGACGAAGTACGCGATCCTATAGAAGCCGGTGAAGCGGACGGTGCTGTTGAGCAGGTTCGCGAGCACCAGCGCCAGGAAGAGCATCGGCACCGTGGACATGAACCAGATGAGGAAGGTGTTCTTCAGCGACAGCCAGAAGAGGTCGTCCTTCAGCAGGAACTCGAAGTTCCGCAGCCCCACGAACTCCATCTCGCCGAGCCCGTCCCACTTCTGGAAGGCCAGGTAGAGGGAGAAGAGGATGGGGAACAGCATGAACACCGCGAACAGCAGGAAGTACGGCGAGACCGCCAGGTACTGCGGCCAGAACGACCACAGCCCTCGCTTCCTCCCCCGCCGAGCCCGATGACTCCCGCTCGCCGCCGGGGACGGGGCGTCCGCCGGCGTGACGGGGGTGGCGGACACCACGTCAGCTCACTCCCTGGCGCTCGGCGATCTGCTTGGCGGTGGCGACCGCGTCGGTCCAGGCGGTGTCGGGGTTCTTCCCCTTCGTCCAGACGTTCACGATCTCGTCCTTGAACGGCTGGCCGACGGCCGCGTCCGCGGGGGCCTCGTACTGGACCGGGACCTTCTTGGCCGCCTCGCCCAGCACCTCGATCGTCTTCTGGCCGCCGAAGAACGGGTCGCCCTCGGTCAGCGCGGGCATCGCGTACGTGGCCGGGCTGGAGGGGAACAGCGCCGAGTCGGTGAAGCCCCGCGCCGCGTTCTCGGGACTGAGCAGCCAGGTGACGATCTCGAAGGCCAGCTTGGGGTCTCGGCACTGCTTGGGCAGGGCCAGGAAGGAGCCGCCGATGTTGGCCGGGCCGACCGGCGTGTGGGCCACCCGCCACTTGCCGTCAGTGCCCTGCGCGCCGTTCTTGATGTCCAGGGCCATCCAGGCCGCGCCGTACAGGGCGGCCAGCTTGCCGTTCGTCAGGGCCACGTTCCAGTCCTGGCCGTCGAACTTGGGGGCCGTGACGCCCAGCTGGATGCTCTTGACGACCACGTCCCACGCCTTGCGGATGTGGTCCTGGTCGCCGATGAACTTGTTGTTCTCGTCGATGAAGCGCTTCGGGCCCTGGCCGACGGCCACGTCGAACAGCCCCTGCGCGCCGTCCACGATGTAGGCGTCCGGCACGGCCTTCCTCAGCTTCTGCCCGGCGGCGAAGAGGTCCTCCCAGGTGGACATGGACGCCGACACCTCGGCCGGGTCGGTGGGCAGCCCGGCCTTCTTGAAGATGTCCTCGCGGTAGAACATGCCCGTCGGGCCGATGTCGATGGGGAAGCCGATGAGCTTGCCGTCCTTGGTCGAGCCCTGCTTCCACTTCCACTCGACGTACTGCGCGGCCAGCTTGTCGGCGCCGAGGGTGTTGAGGTCGAGGAACCGGTCGGCCTCGGCCAGCATCGAGGCGATGTTCTCGCCCTTGATGCCGGTGATGTCCGGCACGAACTTGCGGCCGTTCATCGTGGTGACGAGCTTCTGCTTGAAGTCGCCGCCGATGATCGAGGGCTTCAGCGTGGTCTGCTTGAAGTGCTTGACCGCGTCCGCCACCAGCTTGTCGCTCAGGCCGCCGCCCCAGTACCACAGCGTCAGTTCCTTGGCGCCGCCGGCGGTCCCCCCGCCGCTGCCGCCGCCGCAGGCCGCCGTGCCCCCGACCCCGGC
>NZ_QNFZ01000913.1 GCF_003313395.1 Nonomuraea lactucae
CGGGTGGGACCGGCCGCCGGCGGGCCGCCGGAGCATCCGCCGAGCCACGCGCAGGCGGCGAGCATCGCCGTCACGAGCAGCGCCGTCGCGACGCCACGACTCATCGCCGTCGCGACGCCACGACCCATCGCCGTCGCGACCCCACGACCCATCGCCGTCGCGAACCCGTGACGCATCGCCGACGCCAACAGCCGCGGCGCGAGGCTGTGACGCGTCGCCGCCATCGGGCGCCCGTCAGTAGGCCGCGAGGACGTCCACCACGAACACCAGCGTGCTGTTGGCCGGGATGTTCTGCTGGGCCTGCGCGCCGTAGCCGAGGTCCGGCGGGATGCTCATCACGACCCGGCTGCCGACGGGCACCCCGGCCAGGCCCTTCTGCCAGCCCTGGATGACGTTGCCCAGCGGGAACGACGCCGGCTGCCCCTTGCCCCAGCTGGAGTCGAACTCCTTGTCCGTGCCCCAGATCTTGCCGGTGTAGTGGACGGTCAGCGTGTTGCCCGGATCCACCTTCTTGCCGGTGCCCTGGATCAGCGTCTTGACGACGAGCTCCTTGGGCGCCTTCTCCTTCGTCTTGGTGGTCAGCGTGGGCGCCTTGTCGCCGCCCGGGCCGACGACCTTGACGCCCTTGATGCTCTCGCCGGTCTCCTTGCCGGTGGCGGCCTTGAGCGGGACCGGCGGCGAGCCCACGACGTCGAGCACGAACACCTTGGTGGGCAGTTGCTGCTGCGGCGTCTGCGGCCGGCCCGCGTCGGCGGCCAGCACGGCGAGCAGGCGCCCGCCGTGCTTGACCTTGGTGAAGCCGTCGCGCAGCACCTGGGGCAGCTGCTGGTCCACCGGGATGGTCTCCGGCTTCTTGTTGTCGTAGGTGGAGCCCTGGTACGGGTTCTGCTTGCCGTCCCAGTTGTAGACCGTCAGGTTGACGATCACCTTGTCGCCGGCCTTGACCGCCGGGCCGGTGCCCGCGTCCAGCACCTCGTACGACGACTTGCTGGCGGGCGTGCCGGTGGGGAAGGTCACCGTGGGCTTGGCGCCCACGTTGCCGGTGACCTTCACCCCGGCCGAGCCACTCGGCGTGGCACCGCCGGCGCCGGAGTTCGAGCCGCCGCACGCGGCGGCGAGGAAGATCAAAGGCACGGCGGCCATCGCGGCCAATGCGCGGCGCATGGGTTTCCCTCGGAAAAGACGTCAGATTCGCGTCACCCTATCCGACAACCGGGTAGGGCCGAGGTAAACCCGCCGGTTACATGCCCGCGATCAGCTTGTCCACCCGCTCGTCGACGCTGCGGAACGGGTCCTTGCACAGCACGGTGCGCTGCGCCTGGTCGTTCAGCTTGAGGTGCACCCAGTCGACGGTGAAGTCGCGCCGCTTCTCCTGGGCCTTGCGGATGAACTCGCCACGCAGCCGCGCCCGGGTGGTCTGCGGCGGCACCGACTTGGCCTCGAAGATCTTCAGGTCGGACGCCACCCGCTCCACCGAGCCGCGCTTCTGCAGCAGGTAGAACAGGCCGCGCTTGCGGTGCACGTCGTGGTAGGCGAGGTCGAGCTGCGCCACCCGGGGTGAGGACAGCGGCAGGTCGTACTTCTTGCGGTAGCGCTCGATGAGCTGGTATTTCGTCACCCAGTCGATCTCGCGGGCCACCAGGTCGAGGTTTCCGGTCTCGACCGCGGTGAGCGTGCGCTCCCACAGCTCCAGCACCCGCTTGGCGATCGGGTCGCCGCCGCGGCGGTCCACGAAGTCCTTGGCCTTGGACAGGTATTCCTGCTGGATCTCCAGACTGGACGCCTCTCGCCCGTTGGCCAGCCGCACCCGCCTGCGGCCCGTCATGTCGTGGGAGACCTCGCGGATGGCCCTGATCGGGTTCTCCAGCGACAGGTCGCGCATCACCGTGCCCGCCTCGATCATGCGCAGCACCAGGTCGGTGGCGCCGACCTTGAGCAGCATGGTCGCCTCGCTCATGTTCGAGTCGCCCACGATGACGTGCAGGCGGCGGAACCGCTCGGCGTCGGCGTGCGGCTCGTCGCGCGTGTTGATGATCGGCCTGCTGCGGGTGGTGGCGCTGGAGACGCCCTCCCAGATGTGCTCGGCCCGCTGCGAGACGCAGTAGACGGCGCCGCGCGGCGTCTGCAGCACCTTGCCCGCGCCGCAGATGATCTGCCGCGTCACCAGGAAGGGGATGAGCACGTCGGCCAGCCGGCCGAACTCTCCGTGCCTGCCGACCAGGTAGTTCTCGTGGCAGCCGTACGAGTTGCCGGCCGAGTCGGTGTTGTTCTTGAAGAGGTAGATGTCACCCGCGATGCCCTCCTCGCGAAGGCGCTTCTCGGCGTCGACGAGAAGGCCCTCGAGGATGCGTTCGCCCGCCTTGTCGTGGGTGACGAGCTCGATGACGTTGTCACATTCGGGTGTTGCGTATTCGGGATGGCTGCCTACGTCGAGGTACAGGCGTGCGCCGTTGCGGAGGAAGACGTTGCTCGATCGGCCCCAGGACACGACCCGCCGGAACAGGTAGCGGGCGACCTCGTCCGGCGACAGCCTGCGCTGCCCCCGGAACGTGCAGGTCACGCCGTACTCGTTCTCCAGCCCGAAGATGCGACGATCCATCACCTCACACTATGCCCACGGATAGGCCAGCGGGAGAGATCTTGCGGGTGTTTTGCCGCCCGGTGTCCCCGGCGCACGGTCCGCACGAGTCGCCTACGGAGTGAAGATCTCCTGCACCTTGACGATCTGCCCCCCGTGGACCGTGATGAGCGCGGGCCGCTCCAGCCGCTTGGCCAGGATCGAACGAGGGCAGCGCTTGACGCCCACGCTGCTCTTGCGGTCGGTGGTCAGCACCGTCCCGGCGGGCTTGCAGCCGGTGGCTGACAGGTAGGTGAGTCGGGGGGACAGGCGGGAGGCGTAGGCCATCACGTCGCCCTCCCTCGGCCCGACGAAGTGGCCCTCGGTCCGGGTGCCCGTCTTGAACTTGATCGGCTCGTATTCGGCGACGCCGCCGCGCAGGTGGGTGATCCAGCCCCGCAGGATGCCGTTGTGCCGGGTGTGGATGCCCTTGGTGAAGTCGTGCGTCGGGTCCGGCTGGAAGCTGGTCCCGAAGGTCTTCGGAGCCTTGTACTTGGGGTACGCGGCGGTGGACGCGCTCGCCACTGGGCCGGACGCGGCGCCGGACGGTGCGCCGACCGCCGTCGCGGAGGCGCCGGCCGCCTGGACGGACGTGAGGACCAGGGCGGCGGTGGCGCCGCCCGCGAGGAGGAACCGCATCGAAGTCTTCATGCACTCTGAGATCCTCGATCACCTGGCCCGGTTCGCCCCCTCTGGAGTGATTAGGGTCACAGGACCGTCCCGGAGAGGCGTGCGGCACGGTGATCGCGCCGCACGCCCGCGAGAGCGCCTCGGTCAAACGCCTGTCACACGCCAGAGCGCCTCGGACAAACGCCTGTCACACGCGGCTCAGGGAACGCGTGTCACAGCGGCGAGGAGCCGTCGTCCACGTCGCCGTCCGGACCCGTGGGCGGCGGCTTCTCGCCGGACCCGGCCGACGGCTCGGCGGGTGGCTCGTCGGTGGGCGGCTCCTTGGGGGGCTCGGCGGGCGGCTGCTCGGCGGCGGGTGGCGGCGTGGTGGCCCGTGCCAGCAGGCGCTCCAGGCGTGGCCCCGTCAGGCGCAGGAACTTGCGGTGCTCCCTGGTGCGGTCGAGCACCGCCACCTCCAGCTGCGCCACCGGCGTCCGCTCGCCTCCGGGCTCCGTCAGCGCCGTCAGCGCCACCTCCAGCGCGTCGGCCAGCGGCATGCCATCCCGGTAGTGCTCCTTCAGCCGGGTGGCCACCGCCTCGGCCTGGCCGCCCATCGCGGCGAAGCCGTGCTCGTCGAAGACCGAGCCGTCGAACGTCAACCGGTAGATCGCGTCACCGTCGGGCGTGTCGCCCACCTCGGCCACCACGACCTCCACCTCGAGCGACTTGATCGACTCGGTGAAGATGCGGCCGAGGTTGGAGGCGTACAGGTTGGCCAGGCCGCGGCCCGTCACGTCGGAGCGGTCGTAGGTGTAGCCGTTGATGTCGGCGTAGCGGATGCCGCCCAGCCGCAGCTCCTCGAACTCGTTGTAGCGGCCGACCGCGGCGAACCCGATGCGGTCGTAGATCTCGCTGATCTTGTGCAGCGCCCGCGACGGGTTGGGCGCCACGAACACGATGCCGTCGTCGTACTGCAGCACGACGACGCTGCGGCCCCGCGCGATGCCCTTGCGCGCGTAATCCGCCTTGTCCCGCATGATCTGCTCTGGGGACGCATATCCGAAAGGCATGGACACCGTGATGGTCCTTTCTAGCGCAGCGGGGCGATGGGGCCGTCGGGCGAGATCATGCGGGCCTCGAGCATCTGCTCGACGTAGCCGCCCACCTGCTCGTCCGACAGCCGGCGGTAACCGTCGGCGTCGATGACCGACACGATCGGCCAGATCTTCCGCGTCAGGTCGGGCCCGCCGGTCGCGGAGTCGTCGTCGGCCGCGTCGTACAGCCCCTGGATCAGCATCATCACCGTGTCGTCGGCCGAGGCGTCCTCGCGGTAGAGCTTCTTCAGCGAGCCCCGAGCGAAGATCGACCCCGAGCCGATCGCGTCGAAGCGCTCGCGCTCGTAGGGCCCGCCCGCCACGTCGTAGCTGAAGATCCGCCCGCCGTCGCGGTCGGGGTCGTAGGCCGCGAACAGCGGCACCACCACCAGGCCCTGCATCGCCATGCCGAGGTTGCCGCGGATCATCGTGGCCAGCCGGTTGGCCTTGCCGGCCACCGACAGCGTGCGGCCTTCCATCTTCTCGTAGTGCTCCAGCTCCACCCGGTAGAGCCTGGCCATCTCGATGCCCGTGCTGGCCGTGCCCGCGATGCCCATGCAGGAGTAGTCGTCGGTGCGGAACACCTTCTCGACGTCACGCTGGGAGATGATGTTGCCCGCAGTCGCCCGGCGGTCGCCCGCCATCGCAACGCCACCCGCGAAGGTGGCGGCGAGGATCGTGGTCGCGTGGGGGACCTGGTCGCCGATGGGGGTGGCCAGAACGTTGTCCCGCCTCGGCAGCAACTCTGCCGCGTACGAACCCACGAACTCCGTGAACGACGAACTTCCGGTGTTGCGGAAAAGATGGTTCGCCAAGCCGGCGGGCAGATCCCTGTGCGATGCCACGCGACTCCCTCCCAAAGTTCTGTGTTCCTATGGCGACCCTACTCATGTTGGGCTGCCGTCCGCACTTCTCACGATCAGCTCACGGCGAACCGGGTACCAGATCGTTTCTTTACGCTCGCCGGGACCCCGTGCGAACGTCGGAATGTCCGCACATCCTCACGCAGGAGGCCGGCATGCGTCTCGTCCCCCGGACCGCGTTGATCGCCGCGCTCGCCGCCCTGACGCTCACCTCGTGCGGAGGCGCCCCCGACGGGCGGGAGAGCGTCACGCTCACCATCGCGGCCAACTCGATCTCCGGCGGCAAGAACTCGGAGTCAGCCGACTGGATCAGGCGCTGGGTGATCCCCAGCTTCGAGCGCACCCACCCTGGCGTCAAGGTGCTCTTCGAGCCGAGCGGCGTCGACGACGAGCAGTACAAGACGAAGATCGCGCTCGACCTCAAGTCCGGGAAGGGCGCCGACGTCATCGACGTGGACGGCATCTGGGTGGGCGAGTTCGCCCAGGCCGGCTACATCAGACCGCTCGCCGAGGTGGGCGGCGCCTCGGTCGACTCGTGGGAGGGCTGGTCGCAGATCCCGCAGGCCGTGCAGGGGCTGGGCGTCTTCGACGGCAGGAAGTACGGCCTGCCGCAGGGCACCGACGGCCGCGTCCTGTTCTACAACAGGAACCTGTTCAGGAAGGCCGGCCTGCCCGACCCGTGGCGGCCCGCGAGCTGGCAGGAGATCATCGACGCCGGGGTCAGGCTGAAGGCCGCGGGCGTCCCCGTCCCCATCCAGATCAACGCCGGCACCGCCATGGGCGAGGCGACCACCATGCAGGGCGTGCTGCCGCTGCTCGCCGGCGCCGGGGCCGAGATCTACGCGGGCGGCAAGTGGACGGGCGCCTCCCAGGCCATGAAGGACGTGCTCGGCCTCTACCAGCGGATCTACGGCGGCGGCCTCGGCGACCCCAGGCTCCAGAAGGACGCCAAGGGGCGCGACAAGTCCTTCGCCCGGTTCGCCGAGGGCGAGATCGCCATCCTGGCCGAGGGCGACTACTTCTGGCGCTCGGTCGTCGAGCCGAAGGCCGGGGTCGCCCCCATGAAGGACCGCGACACGGCCGTCGGCTACACCAGGATCCCCGCCAGGCAGCCGGGGGCGGGCATCCGCGGCCAGGACCACGTCAGCATGTCGGGTGGCGCCGTGCGCGTCCTCAACCCCAACTCCGCGCACCCGCGGCTCGCCTGGGAGCTGCTCGCGTTCATGCACGGGGCCGACGCCACCAAGGCGGAGCTCGCCGGTCAGGCGCGCATCAGCTCCCGCAAGGACGTCAACGACGAGGTCCTGGCCGGCGACCCGATGCTGAAGTACGTGGCCGACGAGGTGCTCCCGGTCACCGCCTACCGGCCCGGGGTCGCCGCGTACCCGCAGGTGTCGGCCGCGTTGCAGAAGGCCACCGCGGCCGTCGTCAACGGCCGCGGACCGGCGGAGGCGGCAGCCGCGTACCGGGCCGAACTGGAGGGCCTGGTGGGCGGCGCGGCCAACATAAGCGGCTGACTCCCGCCCCGGACTGATGCCCGCCGCGGGCCCGCGGCCCGGTCCCTGGCGCCGGGCCGCGGGCCGGTCATACTGGCATCATGTCCACCGGGACCACCACGCCGGCCGGGGCCGCGGTGAGCGCCAGGGACTGGATCCTGCACGTCGACCTCGACCAGTTCATCGCCGCCGTCGAGCTGCTCCGCCATCCCGAGCTGCGCGGCAGGCCGGTCGTCGTGGGCGGCTCCGGCGACCCCACCCGGCCGCGCACCGTGGCGGCCACCGCCACCTACGAGGCGCGCGAGTACGGCGTCCACTCCGGCATGCCCCTGCGCACCGCGCTCAGGCTCTGCCCCGAGGCCGTCTTCCTGCCCAGCGACCCGCCCGCCTACGAGGCCGCCTCCGAGCGCGTGATGGCCACCCTGCGCGAGTTCCCGGTGCGGGTGGAGGTGTGGGGCTGGGACGAGGCGTTCGTCGGCGCCTGTACGGACGACCCCGAGGTCCTCGCCGCCGACCTCCAGCGAGCCGTGCTCGCCGCCACCGAGCTGTCGTGCTCCGTGGGCATCGGCGACAACAAACACCAGGCCAAACTCGCCTCCGGCTTCGCCAAGCCCGCCGGGATCTACCGCCTGACCAGCCGGGAATGGGCCGAGGTCATGTACGGCCGGCCCACCGACGCCCTGTGGGGCATCGGCGCCAGGACCGCCCGCAAGCTCGCCGGCCTGGGCCTGCGCACAGTCGCCCAGCTGGCCGGCGCCGACCCGGCCGAGCTGGCCCGCCACTTCGGCCCCACCAACGGCCCCTGGTATCGCTATCTCGCCCTCGGCAAGGGCGAGGCCGAGGTCACCACCACGCCGTGGGTGCCGCGCGGCCACAGCCGCGAGACCACCTTCCCCGAGGACCTCACCGACACCGCCGAGATCTCCGCCCGCGTCGCGGCCCTGGCCGGGCAGGTCGCCCGGGACGCCGCCGCCGAGGGCCGCGCCGCCGTCCGCGTCTCGGTCAAGGTGAGGTTCGCGCCGTTCGTCACTCGTACGCGCCAGTCCAGACTGCCGGCCCCCACCACCGACACCGCCGAGCTCACCCGCACCGCTCTCGCCGTGCTCGGCCGCTTCGACCTGACCCGCCCCGTGCGCCTGCTCGGGGTCGCCGTGGAGTACGCGCCGCCGGACGACGCCGGCTACACCCTGACGCCCTTGGTGTAGCGCCTGGTGCAGGGCCCGGCCCGCGTCTCGTCATCACCCCGTCTCAGATGCGCCGGCGCCCGCCGGGCATCCTCCCTGCCGTCCCGGGACTCCGGCCGGGACGCTTACCCGTACAGCTTGAGCCCCCGTACAGCTTGAGCCCCCTTACAGCCAGCTTGAGTCGCCGTACAGCCTGAGGACGGCCGCCCTCCAGCGGCACCGTCGCCGTCGCCGGAGTGCGCGAGCCCGTCGTCCCGGGCCCGGCGGGGCCCCGGACGCCGCTGTGCTCGCGGCCGGGCGTGCTCCCGGCC
>NZ_QNFZ01000917.1 GCF_003313395.1 Nonomuraea lactucae
CGGGCGAGCCGGCCCGCCTGGACGGCGCCGCGCATCGCCGCCGCCATCACGTCGGGCCGCTGCGCGCGGGTGACCGCCGTGGCGAGGAGCACCCCGTCGCAGCCCAGCTCCATCGCCAGCGCGGCGTCGCTGGCGGTGCCGATGCCCGCGTCGAGGATCACCGGCACCGAGGCGGCCTCCACGATCAGCTCGATGTTGTGCGGGTTGCGGATCCCCAGGCCCGAGCCGATGGGCGCGCCGAGCGGCATGACGGCCGCGCAGCCCGCCTGCTCCAGGCGGCGGGCCAGCGCGGGGTCGTCGCCGATGTACGGCAGCACCACGAACCCGTCGGCCACCAGCCGCTCCGCCGCGTCGAACGTCTCGATCGGGTCGGGCAGCAGCGTCCGCTCGTCCGCGATGACCTCCAGCTTGACCCACTCGGTGCCGAGCGCCTCCCGCGCCAGCCGGGCGGTCAGCACGGCGTCGCCCGCGGTGAAGCAGCCCGCCGTGTTGGGCAGGACCCTGATGTCGCGCCGGCGCAGCACGTCGAGCACCGAGCCGCGCGCCGCCGGGTCGAGCCGCCGCATCGCGACCGTGGTCAGCTCGGTGCCGGAGGCGACGAGCGCCTGGTCCAGCACCTCCAGCGACGGCGCGCCGCCGGTGCCCATGATGAGCCGCGAGGAGAACTTCTCGCCTGCGATGATCAGGTCATCCACCTTGCACCGCCGTCAGCACCTCGACGCGGTCGCGGTCGCTGAGCGCCGTGGTCTCCCACGCGCCGCGCGTCACCACCTCGTCGTTCACGGCCACCGCGACGCCC
The DNA here is from genome assembly GCF_003313395.1 of Nonomuraea lactucae. GTDB lineage: Bacteria > Actinomycetota > Actinomycetes > Streptosporangiales > Streptosporangiaceae > Nonomuraea > Nonomuraea lactucae. The sequence continues at coordinate 800 of NZ_QNFZ01000917.1, forward strand.
GTGGTGGCGCCCGTCAGGGTCAGTACGGCCTGCGCCACGGTCGTGCCGTCGGGCACCTCCCGAGGGTCGCCGTTGATCGTCACTTTCATCCCATCTCCTTGAGAGACCCGGAGTTCTGGCCCGGGGAGGCGGTCAGGCGCCGCGTCTTCAGGTCGCGCCCCGGGGAGCGTCCGGCCGGGCCGGTCCGTGATGCCGCTCCGGGGAGCAGAGGGGGGCCAGCTCCGCCTCCTCGCCAAGGAGGATGGCGGCCGTGAGAGGGGCGAGCAGCACCCCGCCCCGGTGGTGGCCGGTGGCCAGCGTGAGCCCGGGGGTGCCGCTCGCGCCGATGAGCGGCACGTTGTCCGGCGTGCCGGGACGCAGCCCCGCCTCCACCTCGGCCACCTCCAGCTCCGTGACGCCGGGCACCAGCTCCCGGGCGTCGCGCAGCAACTCGTACAGGCCGCCGGCGGTCACCCGCGTGTCGAACCCCAGCTCCTCCTGCGTCGCGCCCACCACCAGCTCGCCGTCGCCGCGCGGCACCAGGTAGACGGGGGTGCCGTGGACCGTGCCGCGCACGCACCGGCCGAGCAGCGGCTCAGTGGAGCGCAGCCGCACGATCTGGCCCTTCACCGGCCGCACCGGGACGTCGGCCAGCTCGCCGCTCCACGCCCCGGCCGCCAGGACGACCCCGTCCGCCCGGATCTCCGAGGGCGTCCCCTGCCGGGGCTCCAGGCGTACTCCCCGAACCGCGCCGTCCTCGCGCAGCAGCTCGGCCACGCGAGCGCGCACCAGCGGGACCCCGCGCCGTTCGAGGGCGGCGAGCAGGGCGGCCGTGACGCGGCGCGGATCCACCCAGGCGTCGCCGGGGGCCAGCAGCCCGCCACGCACGGACGGCGCCAGCATGGGCTCCAGACGGCGGCACTCGCGGCCGGTCAGCCGCTCGACCCGGAGCCCCAGCTTCTCCATGAAAGCCGCCAGCTCGCCGAGCGCCGCCAGGTCGTCGGCCCCGAACGCCACGTCAAGCGTCCCGTCGGCCCGCAGATCCAGCCCGAGCCCGGTGTCCCGGACCCCGGACCCGGCGTCGGCGGCCAGCTCGGCGGCGAAGGACGGCCACCTGCGCAGCGAGGCCGCGCCCAGCCGGAGCAGCGGCTCCTCCGTGTAGGTGACCTCGCTGACCGGCGCCAGCATGCCCGCCGCCGCGTGCGACGCCCCCGAGGCGGGGGCCGGATCGACCACGGTCACCGCCCGCCCCGCGCGGGACAGCCGCCAGGCGATCGACAGCCCGACGATCCCGCCGCCCACTATCACTTCCATGCGCGCTCCCTTCGCCGGCATGACCCGGATCAGGTGGCTTGCGGTCGAAGGCCCGCTCAGCCTTCCTCTCAGCCCGGTATTCGGCCGGACTCCCGCGCGTCGTACGCCTCCACCCTAAGGCCTCATTGCGACCCGCCCGCACCGGCCCGTTATGGTCTTGACCGTGAACCATGTCGTGGTGGTCGGAGCGGGCCTGGCCGGTGTGCGGAGCATCGAGGCCCTGCGCGGGCGAGGGTTCGGCGGCGGGATCACCCTGCTGGGGCAGGAGCGCCACCGCCCGTACGACAGGCCACCGCTGTCCAAGGCCGTCCTGCTGGGCACCAGCGACTCCAGCTACGTCGACTCCGACCTCGCCACACTCGAGGTCGATTTCAGACCGGGCGTCAGCGCCAAGTCGCTGCGGCCGGGCGTCGTCGAGACCACCGAGGGCGAACTCTCCTACGACGGGCTGGTCGTCGCCACCGGAGCCGAGCCCATCACGCTGCCGGGCGACGGCCCGCAACACGTCCTGCGCACCCTCGACGACGCGCTGGAGCTGCGCGCCCGGCTCGTCCACGGCGCCCGCGTCGTGGTCATCGGAGCCGGATGGATCGGCGCCGAGGTCGCCACCGCCGCGCGCCGGGCCGGATGCGAGGTGACCGTCCTGGAGGCCGCCTCGGCCCCGCTCGCGCACGCCGTCAGCGCCGAGATGGGCGCCCGCACGCTGAGCTGGTACGAAGGCGTCGACCTGCGGCTCGACACGATGGTCGCCTCGGTCGACGAGGGCGGGGTGCGGCTCGTCGGCGGCGAGTTCGTGCAGGCGCACGTCGTCGTCACCGGCATCGGCGTGCGCCCGGCGGTCGAGTGGCTCGCCGGCGCCGACATCGACCTGCACAACGGCGTCGTCACCGACGAGCACCTGCGCACGTCGCTGCCGGGCGTGGTCGCGGTGGGCGACTGCGCCGCCTGGTGGTCGCGCCGCTACCGGACGCGGCTCAGGGTCGAGCACTGGGACACCGCGCTCAACGCCCCCGAGGTCGCCGCCGCCACCCTCCTGGGCGAGGAGGCGGTGTACGACCCGGTGCCCTACTTCTGGTCGGAGCAGTTCGGCCACATGGTGCAGTACGCGGGCCACCACCAGGCCGGCGAGCGCCTCGTCTACCGCGGCGAGCCCGAGGGCAAGTGGTCGGCCGTCTGGCTCACCGGCGACGACAGACCCGTCGCCGTGCTCGCCGTGGACCGGCCGCGGGATCTGGTCCAGGGCCGCCGGCTCATCGACCGGAGCCAGCGTCTCGACGTGTCACGCCTGGTAGATCCCGATATTTCGCTACGCGATTGTGTTGTTTGAGGCGGCGCGGCATGTGGTAGTTGTGGTTCCGTGACGCTTTCTGTTGCACAGATCGACCGGGAGACCGACCAGCTCGTCGACGAGTGGCTCACTCTCCCCGAAGTGGCCGACCGCCTCGGGCTCAGCCTGGGCCGGGCCAAGCAACTCCTCAAAGACCACAAGCTGCTCGGCGTACGGCGGGGCAGCGGTGGACCCCAGGTGCCCGCGGTGTTCCTCGACGGCGAGGACGTGATGAAGGGCCTGCCGGGCACGCTCACCGTGCTGCAGGACGCCGGCTACGACGACGTCGAGTCGCTGCGCTGGCTCTTCACCCCGGACGACTCACTGCCCGGCTCGCCCGTCCAGGCGATCAGGGCCGGTCGCCACACCGAGGTCAAGCGGCGTGCCCAGGCCCTCGCTTTCTGACGCCCGGCTCTACCTCTGCACCGACGGCCGCCGCGAGCGCGGTGACCTGCGGGAGTTCCTCGACGCCGTCCTGGCCGCCGGCGTGGACGTCGTCCAGCTCCGCGAGAAAGGGCTGGAAGCGCGCGAGGAGCTCGCGCTCCTCGAGGTCTTCCGCGACGCCTGCGACCGGCACGGCCGGCTGCTGGCGGTCAACGACCGGGCCGACGTGGCCCACGCCGCCCGGCCCGACGTGCTCCACCTGGGGCAGGACGACCTCCCCGTGCGGGTCGCGCGAGAGATACTCGGCGACGACGTCCTCATCGGGAGGTCCACCCACTCCGCCGCCGAGGCGTCCGCCGCGGCGGAGGAGGAGGGCGTCGACTACTTCTGCTGCGGCCCGATCTGGCCCACCCCGACCAAGCCCGGGCGGCCCGCGCCGGGCCCCGCGCTGCTGCGCCACGCGGCGTCGCTGGGCACCGACCGGCCGTGGTTCGGCATCGGCGGCATCGACCTGGCCAACCTGGACGAGGTCATGTCGTACGGGGTCACGCGGGTGGTGGTGGTCCGCGCGATCACGCACGCGGACGACCCGGGCGCGGCGGCGGCCGAGTTCGCCAAACGCCTGGCCCGCTGATGGAGCGCCCGCCGCGCGGAGGAGGTCAAGTCTTGCGGGAGGTGGCGGCCACGGCGAGCTCGGCCAGTGCGGCGCGGGCCTCTGATGTGACCGGCGCCTTGTCCAGGCAGGTCAGCGCCTCACCGAGGTAACCGCCGATCAGGTCCTCGCACTCCCGCAGCGCGCCCGTGTCCTCGATGACCCCGCGCAGGGTGGCCACACCCTCGTCGTCGAGCGTGGGATCGCCGAGCAGGCGGCGTACGGTGTCGGCCTGCCCGGGCGACGCGGCGGCGAGCGTGCGCGCCACGAGCATCGTGCGCTTCCCCTCGCGCAGGTCGTCGCCCGCCGGCTTGCCGGTGCGCGCCGGGTCGCCGAACACGCCCAGGATGTCGTCACGCAGCTGGAACGCGATGCCGACCCGCGTGCCGAAGCCCGTGCACAGCTCGTCCATCCACGGCACGGGCTCACCCGCCGCCAGCGTGAGCCCGAGCCGGAGCGGCTGCTCGACGGAGTACTTGCCGCTCTTGTAGAGGGCGACGCGAAGGGCGGACTCGAACGTGTTCTCCCCGTGGGCCTGCTCCAGCAGGTCGAGGTACTGGCCGCACATCAGCTCCGTGCGCATGTGGTCGTGCACCGGCTGGGCCGCCGCCAGCGACGCGGGCGGCAGGCCGCTCGTACGCCACATCTCGCCCGACCAGATCAGCAGCAGGTTGCCCAGCAGGATCGCCGCGCCCACCCCGAACTGCTCCGCCGAGCCGTGCCAGCCCGACCGGGCGTGGATGGCCTCGAAGCGGCGGTGCGCGGCCGGCATGCCCCGGCGCAGGTCGCTCTTGTCCATCACGTCGTCGTGCACCAGCGCGCTGGCCTGCAGCAGCTCGAGGGACGCCGCCGCGGTGAAGATCTCGGGCAGCTCGGCTCCGCCCGCGCCGCGCCAGCCCCAGTAGCAGAACGCGGGACGCAGCCGCTTGCCGCCCGCCAGCAGCTCCTTGGCGGCGGCGCGCAGCGGCTCCAGCTCCGCGGCGCCGGTGGCGGGCAGCTGCCGGTCGACGAACTCCCGCAGGGAACGATCAACCTGTTCGCGCAGGATGACCATGCTCGCGGCCTCAGTGCTCATGCCATGAGACTAGTGGTCGGGCCCACGGACCCGGCTCTCCAGGCGCCCTTGTGTCCAATGGCGCGGGCCTGATCGGGGTACCCTGTGGCCATGGCCCTTGGTCGACCTTCCATCCTGCCCGATCGTGTCCCCACCGTCCGCGAGCTCCTCGCCGCCGGTGGCCGGTCGTTCTCCTTCGAGTTCTTCCCGCCGAAGACCGACGAGGGTGAGCGGCAGCTGTGGCGGGCGATCAGGGAGCTGGAGGCGTTGCGGCCCACGTTCGTCTCCGTGACGTACGGCGCGGGCGGCTCGACCCGTGACCGCACCGTCGACATCGTGGAGCGGCTCGCCCACGGCACGACGCTCACACCCGTGGCCCACTTCACGGCGGTCAACCACTCGGTCCGCGAGCTGCGCCACCTGGTGGGGCGCTTCGCCGACGCCGGAGTGCGCAACATCCTGGCCGTGCGCGGCGACCCCCCCGGCGACCCGACCGCCGAGTGGGTCGCGCATCCCGAGGGTGTCCGCTACGCCGAGGACCTGGTGCGGCTGATCCGGCAGGCCGGCGACTTCTGCGTGGGCGTGGCGGCGTTCCCCTACAAGCACCCACGCTCGCCGTCCATCGAGTCCGACACCGAATACTTCGTACGCAAGTGCGAGGCCGGCGCCGACTACGCGATCACGCAGATGTTCTTCCAGGCGGACGACTACCTGCGGCTTCGCGACAGGGTGGTGGCCCGCGGCTGCGACACGCCGATCATCCCGTGCATCATGCCGGTCACGCAGATGAGCACGATCGCGCGGTCCGAGCAGCTCTCGGGCGCGCCGTTCCCGCCGGACGTGGCGGCCCGCTTCGAGGCCGTGGCCGACGACCCGGCCGCCGTGCGCCGCCTCGGCATCGACCACGGGGCCGAGCTGTGCCAGCGGCTGCTCGACGAGGGCGCGCCGGGCATCCACTTCATCACGTTCAACCGGTCCAGCGCCTCGCGCGAGGTCTTCCAGCGCCTGTCACACGCGGCGGTCGCGGTCTGACCCAGGCCCGTCGCGGCTCTGGACTCCGGGTGCGACGTGCCCGCACGTCCCCGGTGGGCTCCGGCCCTCCGGCGCGCGAACGTGGGGGCCGGTAGCCGGTGCGTGTGGAGGGTCCCGCCACCCGCCCGCAGGGGGACCCGGCGGGTGGCGGGCTGGGGTGGGTAGACGCGCGGTAAAGCGTCCGTTACCTTGCGTGTTCAGTCATGCCCCCACGTCATGCCTCCGAAACCCCCGGGTCAAGGCTTTACCAGGGACGCCGTCAGGGCAGCGGGAGGGCGCGGCCCACGATCGCGTACTCTTCGTAACCGCCGGGGAAGACGAACCGGGTCAGCAGGTCGCCGAAGCCCATGCTGGCGTACAGGTGGCGGGCGGCGGTCGGGCTGTCGTGCGTGGAGAGCACGGCGGAGCGTTCCCGGCGGCCCGCGCACAGGGTCCTGATCATCGCGCGGCCGATGCCCTTGCCCTGGTAGTCGGGGTGTACGTGGATCTCGGCCAGCTCGAACGCGTGGTCCAGCCAGGCTCGGGCCGCCTCGCGCCCCGCCCGCTCCTCCAGCGCCCGGAACACCACGTCGTGCCACCACTGGCCCGGCGCGCCACGGAAGCCGTAGGCGAACCCCACCGGGCGGGGGATCGGGCCAGGGTCCGCCGCCTCGGCTCCGGCGTCGGGCGCGGCTGACGACGCGGGTGGCGGGATGGCCGACGACGGGCGCAGGCCGGAAAAATCGCGCAGCTCTGCGAAGTAGCACTGAAATTGGGGATAACTGGCGTGATTACGCATGATGCTGGCGCGACCGGCGATCTGATCGGGGGGTGGGCGCATGGCGGCGGTGTAGATGTCGATCACCGTGTCCAGCCGTTCGCCGAACTCGGCGGGGCCCGCGCCGCGAAACTCGATCATTCGTCGCACACTACTCGACGTCCACGGGGGTGCCTCCGGTAATGCGCACCAACTCGTCGAAGGTGGTGGGGAAGATCGTGTGCGGGTGCCCGCCCGCCGCCCACACCACCCCATGCTTGCCGAGCCAGTTGTCCACCAGCGTCCTGACCGGCGCCGGGTGGCCGACGGGCGCCACGCCGCCGATCGGCTGGCCCGTCGCCTGCCGGACGAACTCGGGGGTGGCCCTCCGCACCGTGCCCACGCCGGCGGTGCGGGCGATCAGCTCCACGTCCACGCGGTGCGCGCCGCTCGTCAGCACGAGCAGGGGCGCGCCGTCCGCGTCGAAGACGAGGCTGTTGGCGATGGCCCCGACCTCGCAGCCGATCTGGGCGGCGGCCGTGGCGGCGGTCGGCGCCTTCTCGGGAAGGACGACGATCTCGCCGCCCGCTCCGAGCTCTCGCAGGACGGACTGGACCAGGACGGCGTTGGCGGGCAACCGCGCGGCGGACGACTTCTCGGACATGCGGACACTCTAAGGCGCTTGCCCGTGGTCCTCCCGCATGCAGTGGTGATATAGGTCTTTTGACCCAATCATTGGAATAAGAGGTGATACGGGTGGTGGCACCGCGTCTGACTGCTTTGGTGACCGCGAGCGCCGTCGTGCTCGCCGGGTACGGGACCGGGGCCGCGCGGGCGCAGACGCAGGTCGCAGCCCTCACCGCGCCCCTCACCGCGCCCCCCACCGCGCCCCCCACCGCGCCCCCCACC
>NZ_QNFZ01000919.1 GCF_003313395.1 Nonomuraea lactucae
CGCGCCGTCCGCGCCGGCGCGTCCCGGCGAGGAGGGCGGGCGCGGAGCGGCGCCGAGCAGCCCGGCCGAGATCGCCATCGCCGAGATCTGGGCCGAGCTGCTCGGCGTGCCCGACATCCACGTGGACGACGACTTCTTCGAGCTCGGCGGGCACTCGCTGGTGGCCATCCAGGCCGTGGCCAGGCTGCGGCGCCTGCTGGCGCCGGTCGAGGGACGCTCCGTCGGCGTCATGGACCTGTTCAAGCATTCCACCGTGCGGGCGCTGGCGGAGCTCATCGAGGAACCGGCCCCGGCCGGGGAGGACCGGTCGCGCGAACTGCTGCACCGGCTGACGCGCTCGCGCGCCACCCCCGCGCTCACCCTGGTCTGCTTCCCGTACGGCGGCGGCAGCGCACTGGTCTACCAGCCGCTCGCCGACGCGCTGCCCGAGGAGTGCGCGTTGTACTCCATGGCCTTCCCCGGTCACGATCCCGGCCGCCCCGACGAGCCGGCGATGCCGCTGGAAGGGGTCGTCGACCAGTGCGTCACGGAGATCCTCGACGGCATACCCGGGCCGATCGCACTGTACGGCCACTGCGGCATCGGCGGTGCCGTCACCGCCGAAGTCGCCAGACGCCTGGAGGCACGCGGGCGCGACCTCGAAGCGGTCTACATCGGGGCGATCTTCCCCTTCGCCCGCCCCGAAGGGCGCATCGCCGGCCCCCTGGGCAGGTTGTTGCGCACCGACCGGCTGCGCGGCGACCGCGCGTACGAGAACCGCATGAAGGCGATGGGCAACGACATCTCCGGCCTGGACGAGGAGCAGGTCAGGTTCATGGTCCGCAACCAGCGGCGCGACACGCTGATCGCGGAGGAGAGCTTCACGCGCATGCTGTCCGAGCGGGACGAGCGGCTGCGCGCCCCCGTCATCGCGGTGGTCGGCGAACAGGACCCGGCCACCGACTACAGCATCGAGCGCTACAAGGAATGGCACTTCCTGTCACCTGACGGCGCGCTGGTCGTGCTCCGTGAGGCGGGGCACTACTACCTGAAGCACCGCGCCGACGACCTCGCCCAGATCCTCACGAACACACACATCGCGATGGGGTACGGCGCGACGGACGCGCTGAGCCGTTCCGCGCGCGGTCCGGCGGCCGGGTGGTGGGTCGAGGAGACCTCGAACCAATCGGACCGGCACTCCCCGAAGGAGGAGCGGGCCGGAAAGGAGCCGCCACCGCCCAGCATGCGGCGCTTCCTGGGCGTCTCCGCCGCCCAGCTCGTCTCCATGATCGGCACCGCGGTCACCGACTTCGCCATCCCGGTCTGGGTCTACACCACTACGGGCTCGCTGCTGAACTTCGCCCTGCTGGTCGCACTGGCGATCATGCCGGGGGTGGTGGTGGCGCCGCTGGTCGGCGCGATCGTCGACCGGTCGGGCAAGCGGGCGGTGATGGCGCTCGGCAACTGCCTGGCCGGCGGCGTGCAGTTGCTGTTCGGGCTGCTGCTGTGGACCGGCGAGCTGGCCGTGTGGCACGTCTACCCACTCACCGCGGCGCTGTCGGTCACGCTGATCCTCCAGCGGCTCGCCTACACCTCGGCACTGCCGCAGCTGGTGCCCAAGCGCTACCTGGGCCACGCGGCGGGCGTGGTGCAGATGCTGCTCGGCACCTCCCAGTTCCTGGCGCCGCTGCTGGCCGTCGCGCTGCTGGCAGGGATCGGCCTGGGCGGCATCCTGGTGATCGACGTGATCAGCTTCGCCGTCGTGCTCGTCGCGCTGGCGCTCATCCGCTTCCCCGCCACCCTGGCGCTGGAGCGGCGCGAGCCGATGGCGGCCGAGATCGCCGGTGGGTTCCGGATGTCGCTGGGCAACAGGCACCTGCGGGCCGCGCTGCTCTACTTCGCCGTGCTGAACGTCATGCTGGCCGCGGTGTTGCTGTCCATCTCGCCACTGGTGCTGTCGTTCTCGGACCTGGACACGGCCGGGCGCATCGCGTTCGTGGGCGGCCTGGGCGCCACGCTCGGCGGGGTGCTCGTCGCGCTGTGGGGAGGGCCGCGGCGCCGGCGGATGCGGGCGGTCATGCTGAGCACGCTGCTGCTGAGCCTGTCCGCCGTCGTCACGGGGCTGCACGCCTCGCCGCTGGTGGTGGGCTTGGGCGCCTTCGGTCTGTGGTGCGGCCTGTCCGTCGTCAACGGCGTCTTCATGACGATCATCCATGTGAAGGTGCCGCAACGCTTCCACGGCCGGGTCATGGCGTTCAACCAGATGGTCTCCTGGTCGACGCTGCCGGTCGGCATGGCCGTCGTCGCGCCGCTGGGAGAGCGGCTGCTGGAGCCGCTCCTGCTGCCCGGCGGGGCGCTGGCCTCCACCGTCGGCATGGTGATCGGCGTGGGCGAGGGGCGCGGCATCGCGTTCATGTACATCCTGCTGGGCCTCGGCATCGCCCTGCACGTGCTGGTCTCGATGCGGATCCCCGTGCTGGCCCGGTTCGACGACGAGGTGCCGGAGGCCGAACCCGACGACCTCGTGGGCGCGCGGGCCTTGCGGGCGCGCGCGGGCAACACCGTCAGCCTGGCCTGGAGCGCGCCCGCCTTCGCCAAGGCGCTGACCATGCCGTTGAGCGCCGCCAAGGCGAGCGAGCTGCTCGGCGAGCCCGTGGACGGTGTGCTGCCGCGCACCGGCGGCGAGATCAGCGCCGTCTACGAAGTCAGCGGCGGCGGGCGCGAGCTGATCTTCAAGCTGTACCCGGGGCTGTTCACCGATCGCATGCGCAAGGAGCGGCACGTCTACGATCTGCTGAGCGGCAGCGGCGCGCCGGCGCCCACCGTGGTACGCGCCGACGACTCCAAGCGCGACCTGCCCCACGCCTATCTGGTGATGACCAAGGTTCCCGGCCGGCCGCTGTCCCAGGTCTCCGCCGGCCTGGACGAGGAGACGGTCGAGCGGCTCTACCGGGACATGGGACGGGTGCTGCGCGCCATCCACGGCGTGGAGCTGCCCGCGTTCGGCCCGCTGGACGGGCCGCAGGAGCCGACGAACCTCGCCTACGTCGGCGGACAGCTCGAACTGAAGGTGGCCCGGTTCGCCGGGTTCGGCGGCGACCCGGCACTGCACGCGGCGCTGGCCGAGCGCGTACGCGCCGATCGCCACCTGCTGGCCCGCTGCACCACCCCCGTGCTGCTGCACCACGACTTCCATGAACGCAACGTCATGGTCGCCGAGCAGGCCGGACGGTGGCGGCTGACCGGTGTCATCGACGTCGAGAACGCGCTCGGCGGCGATCCGCTGATGGACCTGGCGCGCACCGACTACTTCGCCGTACGCGGCGACCCCGTCCGCCGCCGGGCGCTGCTGGAGGGGTACGGCACGCTGCCGGACGACTGGGCGGAGCGCCTGGCGTTCTACCGGCTCTACCACGCGCTGGACCAGTGGCACTGGCTGGCGACGATCGGCGAGGTCAGCGCGCTGGAGCCGATCACACGGGAGATCCGCGAGCGCCTGACGGAGGCACCATGACCGAGGATGTGTTTCCCGCCTCCCACGCGCAGGAACGCGTCTGGTTCCTCACCGAGCTGCTGCCCCGCCTGCCGCTGTACAACATCGGCGGGATCTTCCGCCTGGAGCGGCTGGACGTGGTCGGACCCGAGCTTGTGGAAGAGGCGCTCAGGCTCGTGGTCCGGCGGCACGAGCCGCTGCGCACCCGCTTCGAGCTGCGCGATGGGCAGGTCGTGCAGCTGATCGCACCCGAGGTGCCGGTTCGCCTGGCCCGCACCGACCTGTCCGGGCTCGACGAACCCTCCCGAGAGGCGGAGCTGGCCGCCCTCGCCGCGGCCGACGTGGCCGAGCCGTTCGCCCTCGACCGCGCGCCGCTGTGGCGGGCGAGACTGGTGGAGCTCGGCGGCGGCCGATGGCGGCTGGTGCTGGTCGCCCACCACACGATCTTCGACGCGTGGTCGACGGAGGTCATGGCCGCCGACCTGGCCGAAGCGCACGCCGCGCTGCGAGAGGGCCGCCGGCCGCCCCGCTTCGCCGAACTCGCCGTCCAGTACGCCGACTACGCCGTCTGGCAGCGCGGACGGCTCGACGGCGGCGAGCTCGACGGCGACCTGGCCTACTGGTCCGAACGGCTGGCCGGATCCGTGCCGCTCGAACTCCCCTCCGACCGGCCACGACCGGCCGAGCTCAGCTACGCGGGAGCCAACCACCCTTTCACCGTGCCCGCCGAGCTGGCGGAACGGGTGGTCACCCTGGCGAAGACCTCCAACGCGACCTCGTTCATGGTGCTCCTCACCGCTTTCGCCGCCCTGCTGGTCCGCTGGAGCGGCCGGACCGACGTGGTGATCGGCTCGCCCGTGGCCGGGCGTGAACTGCCCGAGCTCAGTCCGCTCGTCGGCATGTTCGTCAACACGCTGCCGCTGCGCACCGACCTCGGCGGCGATCCGTCCTTCGCCGCGGCCCTCGACCGGGTGCGGACCACCGTCATGGAGGCGCTCGACCACCAGGGGGTGCCCTTCTCCGCCATCGTCGAGGCGCTGCGCCCACCGCGCGACCCCGCCCGCACCCCGCTGTACCAGGTCGCCTTCAACCAGCTGCCGTACGACGTCCGCGGTCAGTTCGGCACCGGGACCGCCAAGACCGATCTCACGCTGGAGGTGCAGAACCCGGACGGCGAGATGAGCGCCTGGCTGGAGTACAGCACCGACCTGTTCGACCGGGACACCATGGTCAGGCTCGCCGAGGCGTACCTCGCGGTGCTCGACGCGGCCACCGCCGACCCCGCCCTGCCGCTGTCCCGCCTGCCGCTGATGCCCGCCGCGCGCCGGGAGCACGTGCTGGCCTCCTGGCACGGCCCGCGCGTGCCGTACCCGCGGCACCCGCTGCACGAGCTGGTGGCGGCGCGCGCCGCGGCCCAGCCCGACGCGCCCGCGGTGATCATCCCGCACCAGGGCAGCACACTCACCCACGGCGAGCTGGACCAGCGGACGTCCGAGGGAAGCACGCTGACCTACGGCGAGCTGGACCAGCGGACGTCCGAAGGGAGCACGCTGACCTACGGCGAGCTGGACCGGCGGGCGTCCGCGCTGGCGTCCGCGCTGATCGACCGCGGCGTCGGCGCCGAGTCGCCGGTGGCGGTGTGCCTGCCCCCCGGAGGCGAGCTGGTGATCGCGCTGCTGGCGGTGCTGAAGGCGGGCGGCTGCTACGTGCCGCTCGACCCGCGCTACCCGGCGGCACGGCTGCGTTTCATGCTGGAGGACTCGGGGAGCGCCCTGGCGCTCACCACGGATGAGCTGGCCGATCGGTTGCCCGGCGTGACAGCTCTCGTGACCGGGGATTTCCCCCTTGACCCGCCGCGTGATCTCGTCCTGCCGCGCGTACAGCCCGGCGACCTCGCCTACCTCATCTACACCTCCGGCTCCACCGGCCTCCCCAAGGGCGTCATGGTGCCGCACCAGGGCGTGGTCAACCTGGTCGAAAGCCTCGCCTTCGACGCCGCGGAGCGCATGCTGCTGCTCACCCCTCTCTCCTTCGACATCGCCGCCCTCGAAGTCTTCGGGCCGCTGCTGGCCGGCGGCGCGGTCGTGGTTGCCCCGCCGTCCGGCCCCCTGCCGGATGTGACCACCGTCCAGGCGCCACCGTCGGTGCTGGCAGAGCTCACCGACCGGCTGCCGCCGGGGCTGCCCCGCGTGTTCAGCGGCGGCGAGCCGCTCACCCCCGGGCTGGCCCGGCGGCTGCGGGAGGCCGCCGGGCAGGTGCACAACATGTACGGCCCGACCGAGACCACCATCTGGTCGCTCACCCATCACGTCCGGCCGCGGGACCGCACCGTCCCGATCGGCGGTCCGGTGTCCAACACCACCGCGTACGTGCTGGACGACGCCATGGAGCCGGTGCCGCCCGGCGTGGTGGGCGAGCTCTACCTTGGCGGCGACGGACTGGCACGCGGCTACCACCGGCGGCCCGCGCTCACCGCGTCGCGTTTCGTCCCCGACCCGTACGGCGAGGGTGGCAGGCGACTCTACCGGACCGGCGACCTGGTCAGGCGCGGCGCGGACGGCCTGCTGGAGTTCGCCGGGCGCGTGGACGACCAGGTGAAGGTGCGTGGCGTCCGGATCGAACTCGGCGAGGTGGAGGCGGCGCTGACCGCCCATCCCGGCGTCAGGCGCGCCGCGGCGGCGGTCCGTGACGACGCCCCGGGCGGGCGGGCCCTGGTCGCCTACGTGGACGGGCGCGTCCCCGTGGCGGAGTTACGGGTGTTCCTGGAAGAGCGGCTACCGCCCACGCTGGTGCCCAGCCTCTACGTCGGCGTCGACTCCTTCCCACAGTTGCCCAACGGCAAGCTGGACCGCGCCGCGCTCCCGCCGCCCCGGTCGGAGACCACCTCCGCCGCCCTCTCGGTCCCGGCGTCGGCAGCGGAAGAACTGGTGCACGAGATCTGGGGCGAGATACTCGGCCGCGACGGGTTCGGCGTGGACGAGGACTTCTTCGACCTGGGCGGCCACTCCATGCTCGGCACCCGAGTGATCGCCCGGATCTGTTCCGAGCTGGACATCGACCTGCCGCTCAGCACGCTCTTCCAGACCAGGACGGTACGCCGCCTGGCCGCCGCCGTGGAGGCCCGCCTGGCCGCCGAGATCGATCAGCTTTCCGACGAGGAGGCCGCCGCGATGGTGGCGGGCCGATCGACCGGATCCTTGCCTGAGAGCGCTCTACCATGATCACTCGGACGATGGGCGAAGACTGACCAAGGACTCGACTGTGTATGGCCCTATGTGCTCTTTAACTTTTCCGTAACCGACCCGTTGACAGCGTGATGCGGTGAGGCCATTCTGAGAGCGCTCTCTCAACCGTCAGAGGATGGCCTGCCTCCAGCGGTATGGAAGTGTCCGGCTCAAGAGACCGTCAGGCCCTTCTCTTGATCGGTATGGGTTCGCCGATCGCCACCGCGCGACGGCCTCCCGTTGCCGCCTTGCGACGAGAACCGTTTCAAGAGGAGTGCTATGCGCACCAGACGGAGAGCTCTGCTCGGCTTCGCCTTGACCACTTCGGTGCTGGCGGGTCTCCTGGCCCCGACCGCGCCATCTGTGGCGGCCGCGGTGCCGAACACCATTCCGTTGACCATCCAGAACACCTCGGGCCGCGGCGGACCGGTCTACATCTACGTCCTCGGCGAGAGCCTGACCACTCATCGGCTCGGCTACGCCGATGCCGGCGGATCGTTCCACGAGTGGACCGGCGGCGGCACCGTGCCGAGCCCCGCGCCCGATGTCTCGATCCCCGGCCCCGCGAACGGTCAGACGAAGACCATCCAGATCCCGAAGCTCTCCGGCCGGGTGTACTTCTCGTTCGGCGAGAAGATAAAGTTCTTCCTCACGTCGACGGGTCTCGTGCAGCCCGCGCCCTGGAATCCATCCGATCCCAACCGGGACATCCTGTTCGACTGGAGCGAGTACACGCTCAACGACAGCGGACTGTGGATCAACAGCTCACAGGTGGACATGTTCAGCGTCCCGCACGAGGTCAGTGTGAAGGCGGCCGACGGGTCGGTGAAGCGGACCGGCAGCCTGGTCAGCAACGGCCGCGACCTGGTGCTGGACGCCATCAAGAACCAGCCGGGTGGCTGGTCGAAGCTTGTCTACACCCGTCCCGACGGCCTGCGCGTGCGCGCGCTCGCGCCGGGCAAGGGCATCGACGCCGGCGTGTTCACCCCTTCGGCCATGGACGGCTACATCACCAGGTCATGGGACACCTACCGCACCAAGACCCTGACCGTGATCCCCTTCAGCGACCAGCCGAACACCAGATACTACGGCCGCACTCAGGGCAGCGAGATGGTCTTCACCAATGGCGCGGGCCAGACCGTGGCGACGTTCCAGAAGCCCACGACCGCCGACGTCTTCGGCTGCGACGGCAAACTCGCGGCACCCAACGACGCCGTGGTCGGCCCGATCGCACGCACCCTGTGCGCGGCGTTCAACCGTACGACCCTCGACCGGATCTCGACCCAGCCCAGCACCGACGCGAGCCGGTTCTACCAGGACGCGGAGACGAACCACTACTCCCGCCACATCCACGCGCACATGGCGGACGGCAAGGCGTACGCTTTCGCGTTCGATGACGTCGGCGGGTTCGAGTCCCTCGTACACCACGGCAACCCGCAGCAGGCCCACATAGACCTCACGCCCTTCTCCAACTCGACCTCGACCCCCACGCCGACCCCCACCAGCCCCACCCCCACCCCCA
>NZ_QNFZ01000920.1 GCF_003313395.1 Nonomuraea lactucae
CGGGCGGGCGCTGGGCGCGGCGGGCCGGTCGACCCTGCGGGTGGGGGCCGAGCCTTCGGCGGCGCGGCCGGGCAGGACGTTGGCGACCTGGTCGGGCTGCTGGGCTCGGGCGTCGAGCGCCGGGAGGGGCTGTGGTGTGGCGGCCCGCATGCGTTCGTCGGTCCAGTAGGCCAGGAGCTGCCTGCTGTCGGTGGTGTTCACCGCCGCCCTCGCCGGTGCGGTCGGCGACGGGGCTGTGGCGGTGGAGGCGGGGCCCGTGGAGGCGTGGCCGGCGGCGGTCGCGCTCATCCCCGAGACGGCCAGAAGTGTCGCTAAGGCGACGATAGTGGCCTGCCTTGAGCGTGTGCTCATGGCTTCTTCCTTCCTTGGTGGCGTTTTTGGCGAACTCGCCTATCATGCGGTTGAGTTGACTGTTAGTAAAGGAGGAGTCGAGTTAATTCGCGCCGATTCTCAGGTGAAGGTGCGGGCGGTCTGGATGGTATTAAATCGGCCTTTAGGATGGCGTGCTGTTGGGCCGCGGACGCTGTCGCACTGGCCCTGACATGCGGTTGCCTGCTTTTCCTCGACCGGGGGGATACGGGGTTTCGGATGCGGATCCGGCTCCGCCGATGAGACGCCGGCGTTATTCGCGGCGATTAATGTGTGGTGCGATAAGGCCAGAACATGGACGTCCGTATCGCGTAATTGGGCAGGGAGCGTCCCTTGCGGCATGACGGTGCCGGGGTGTTTTCCGAGCGGGCGCCGGCGGAGGCTCTCCCCCGCCTCGGCACTGACGCGCGGCGGGACCTTTGCGGCGGCTCCTGGACATTCTGACGGCGCGCCGGGAGTGGCTGGCGCGATCCGATCTCATATGTGAGATATGGTCTGCTCTTGTGGCAGATGATTACCTTGTACGGATCGGCCGGTTGATCCGGGACGCGCGGCAGCATCGCGGATGGACGCAGCTACAGCTGGCCGACGCGCTCGCGACCAGCCAGAGCGCCGTCAACCGCATCGAGCGCGGCAACCAGAACATCAGTCTTGAGATGATCGCCCGCATCGGGGAGGCGCTGGACAGCGAGATCGTCTCACTGGGCTACGCCGGGCCCATGCACCTGCGGGTGGTCGGCGGCAGGCGGCTGTCGGGCAGCATCGACGTCAAGACGTCCAAGAACGCGTGCGTGGCGCTGCTGTGCGCGTCGCTGCTCAACTCGGGGCGGACGATCCTGCGCAAGGTGGCCCGCATCGAGGAGGTGTACCGGATCCTGGAGGTGCTCGCGTCCATCGGCGTGCGGGCCCGCTGGATCAACGAGGGCAACGACCTGGAGATCGTCCCGCCGGCCCGGCTGGAGCTGGAGGCGATGGACACCGAGGCCGCCCGCCGCACCAGGAGCGTGATCATGTTCCTGGGGCCGCTGATGCACCGCACCGAGCAGTTCCAGATCCCGTACGCGGGCGGCTGCGACCTGGGCACGCGCACGGTCCAGCCGCACATGTCGGCGCTGAAGCACTTCGGCCTCGACATCACCGCAACCGGCGGCTTCTACCACGCGCGCGTCGACCGGCGCGTGTCACCGTCGCGGGCCATCGTGCTGACCGAACGCGGCGACACCGTCACCGAGAACGCGCTGCTGGCCGCGGCCCGGCACGACGGGGTGACGGTGATCCGCAACGCCTCCTCCAACTACATGGTGCAGGACCTGTGCTTCTTCCTGGAGCAGCTCGGCGTGCGCGTGGAGGGCGTCGGCACGACCACGCTCACCGTGCACGGGGTCGCCTCCATCGAGCGGGACGTCGACTACTCGCCGTCGGAGGACCCGGTCGAGGCCATGAGCCTGCTGGCGGCGGCCGTGGTGACCTCCTCGGAACTGACGATCTGCCGGGTGCCCGTCGAGTTCCTGGAGATCGAGCTCGCGGTGCTGGAGGAGATGGGCCTCGACCACGACCGGGGCCGCGAGTACCCCGCCGCGAACGGCCGCACCCGCCTGGTCGACCTGACGGTGCGGCCGTCCAAGCTGGTCTCCCCCATCGACAAGATCCACCCGATGCCGTTCCCCGGCCTGAACATCGACAACGTGCCCTTCTTCGCCGCCATAGCCGCGTCCGCGCAGGGCTCGACGCTCATCCACGACTGGGTCTACGACAACCGCGCCATCTACCTGACCGAGCTGACCCGGCTCGGCGCGTCGGTCAAGCTGCTCGACCCGCACCGGGTGCTGGTGGAGGGGCCGACGCGGTGGCGCAGCGCCGAGATGATGTGCCCGCCCGCGCTGCGGCCGGCCGTGGTGGTGCTGCTGGCCATGATGGCGGGCGAGGGCACATCCGTACTGCGGAACGTGTACGTGATCAACCGCGGGTACGAGGACCTGGCCGAGCGGCTGAACGCCCTGGGGGCGCGGATCGAGACCTTCCGCGACATCTGACCCCCCGGTTTCCGGCGCCGGCGGGTTTCTGTCGGTGGGGGCCGCTACCTTCTTCTCGGATCTTGTGTGCGTGCGAGGCGAGGGGGGACGGTGCGGCCTGCGGAGCTCGATCGGGTGACGGTGGCGGAGGCGGCTGACCGCTATGTGGAGCTGGTCCGGGCCAGGACCCTGACCGGAGGGTTGTCGGCGGCCACGGCCGAGGTCTACGCGCGCGACGCGGCCACGTTCGTGGCGCTGGCCGGCGCCGACCAGGTGCTGGACGACCTGACGGGCGAGGACGTGGACGCGATCCTGCTGGCGTTCGCCCGCAAGCCCGACGGGCGGCGCCCTTCCACCACAGGGCAGCCGCCGTCATCGTCCGAGCGGCCGCCGGCAGCGTCCGTGGGATCATCCGTGGGCTCGTCCGTGGGGCAGTCGCCGTCGTCGCAGGCGCGGTTCCGGCGCTCGATCTCGGCGCTGTTCAAGCACGCCACGCTGGCCGGATGGGTGCAGGTGGACCCGATGGCCGCCTCCACGGTGACGGCCAGGCAGCGCGGCGGGCTGCGCCCCGAACGGCGTGCCCTGACCCGCGAGCAGGCGCAGGGGCTGGTCGGAGCGGCCCGCTCGCTGGAGCGCTCCCCCGGTGAGGGCAGGCGCGACCAGCGCACGGAGCTGCGCGACGCGCTCGTCGTGTTGCTGCTGGCCACGATGGGGCCTCGGGTGTCGGAGCTGGTGCGGGCCAACGTCGAGGACTTCTTCACCAACGACGGGGTGCGCTACTGGCGGATCTTCGGCAAGGGCGGCCGCACCCGCGACGTGCCGCTGCCGGCCGTCGTCGCCGGAGCGCTCGACGCCTACCTGGCGCGGGGCCGCGCGGCGTCGCCCGACAAGGCGCTGCTCCTGTCCTGGCGGGGCAGGCGGCTGGCGCGGGGCGACGTGCAGGCGGTGATCGACCGGGTGCAGGCGCGCGTCGACCCGGCGCAGCGGCGCTCGGTGACGCCGCACGGGTTACGGCACACCACGGCGACTCATCTGCTGGCGGACGCGGTGGACATGGACGCCGTGCGGCGGGTGCTGGGGCACAGTGACCTGTCGACGCTGGGCCGCTACCGCGACGAGCTGCCGGGCGAGCTGGAGGTGGCGATGCGCGTGCATCCGTTGCTGCGCGGCCCGGACCCCGCACAGTGACACTCGGATGCCGGATCCCTGCCCGGTGTTGGGTTCCGGGGTTGGTCCTAGTGCTGTGACCCCACCGTCCAAGGCCAGAGCTTCTCGGGGTTGCGTACCGCCCAGATGCGCTTGATCCGGTCGCCCGGAACGTCGAACGCCGCCACCGTCACGGTGACGCCGTCGTGCTGGGCCACCAGACCGGGCTGACCGTTGACCGTACGCTCCAAGATCGTCAGGTCGGGCGCCCGGTCGGCGAGGGCGAGGATGTAGCGGGCGATCTGCTCGCCGCCTTCGAGTGGGCGCAGCACGGCGCCGACCAGGCCGCCGCCATCGGCGATCATCGTGGCGCCGGGGTCCAGGAGGCCGACGAGGGCGTCGATGTCCTTGGCCTCCCATGCCTGCTTGAAGTCCCTGACGAGGCCGGCCTGCCGGGCCGCCGGAGCCGCAGGAGCCTGCGACGCGCGAATACGACGGCGGGCCGAGGAGGCCAACTGGCGACATGCGGCCGGCGTACGGCCGACGATCTCGGCCACTTCGGCGAAGGAATACCGGAAGACGTCGTGGAGGATGAAGGCGACACGCTCGGCCGGGGTCATCGACTCGAGCACGACCAGGAAGGCCATGTTGATCGACTCATCGAGAGTGACCGAGTCGGCCGGGTCGGCCATGCCGCCCGACCGCCCGTTGATCCACTCCGTGCGATCGGGCAGCGGCTCCGGGATCCATTCGCCCACGTAGCGCTCCCGCCGGGCCCGTGCCGAGCCGAGCAGGTCCAGGCAGATGCGACTGGCGACCGTCGTCAGCCAGGCGCCGGGGGATCCGATGGCCTCCTGTCGCTGCTGGGACATGGCGTACCAGCGGGCGTAGGTCTCTTGTACGACATCTTCGGCGTCGGCCAGGGAGCCGAGCAGCCGGTAGGTGAGGTTGATGAGCTGGCGCCGCTCGCTCATGATCGCGTTCAGGCTCGGATCGGGCCGGCGGGGTCCTGGCTCGGACTGGGTGGTCATGGTGTCCCCGACTTCCTTCTTCGCATCCGTCCTCACCGGTTCGACGAGACATCGCACCGAACTGTGAGGTCGGCGCGTCGCCTCACATTCCCAGCAGTTGCGTCGTCGGACTACTGGGACACCGGGTCACAAGTCTCAGACAACCCTCGCTGAGATCGGGAAGGGAGAACCTCGCCATGTCCACGCGCACGACGACGAAGCAGGGCAACCTCATCTTCTTGCGTTTCGTGATCACGCTGCAGACCGTGGCCGTCTTCGTCCAGGCGATCAGCGCGGGGCTGTTGCTGTCCTCACCCGGCGGTGGGGCTCTGCACAGCGCCGGGGCGTACGGGGTGTTCGTCGTGGCACTGGTGCACCTGGTTGTCGCGATCTTGGTGTGGCGGCCGGGCTGCGGCTCTCCCAGGCCCATCCTGTACGCGGTGGGGTTCCTGGGGCTGGCGCTGGCGCAGATAGCGCTGGGCATCGCGCATGTGAAGACCCTGCACGTCCCGTTGGGCGTCCTGATGTTCGGCCTGAGCGTTCTTCAGCTCGTCTGGATCTGGACCGGCCGCCTCGCTCAGCCGGCCGGAACGGCTTGATCGAGACAGAGGAGCGCGTCACCGCCGTGGCGTCATGGCAGGACGCCCCTACTTCACCGACGCCGAGCGCGGCCTTGCGGCAGGCGACCAGCAGGGCGCGCGAGGGCGGGGTCAGGTCGGCATCGCTGGGGTGGCCGGGACGGCGCGGACGGCCAGGTGGTCCAGGGAGACGTCGAGGACGTCGGCCAGCGCGGCGATGGTGAAGAAGGCGGGCGTGGCGATGCGGCCGGTCTCGATCTTGCGGAGCGTCTCGGCCGACATGCCCGCCGCGGTGGCGACCTCGACGATGCTGCGCGCGCCTCGGGCCTGGCGCAGCATCACGCCGAGCTGCTCGCCGCGGAGGCGTTCTTCGGGGGTGAGCGGCGGTCGTACCATGCGGCCGAGTCTATAGGCCGAATAAAAATACCGGTATAGTTATCGCCATGGTAGAGCTCAAAACAGCAACCGAGATCGACGCGATGCGCCAAGCAGGGCGCGTCGTCGCCCAAGCACTCCAGGCCGTCACCAAGCACGCCACACCAGGCACCCGCCTCGACGAACTCGACGACATCGCCGCCACCGTCATCGCCGAAGCCGGCGCCAGACCGACCTTCCTCCACTACCAGCCCCACTTCGCCCCCACCCCGTTCCCCGCCGTGATCTGCGCCTCCGTCAACGACGTGATCGTCCACGGCATCCCCGGCCGCCAACGCCTGCGCGACGGCGACCTCCTCAGCGTCGACTGCGGCGCCCACCTCGACGGATGGACCGGCGACGCGGCCGTCAGCCTCACCGTCGGCCACCCCCGAGACGGCGACGCCGCCCTGATCCACGCCACCGAATCCGCCCTGCGCGCCGGCATCGCGGCCGCCACGCCCGGCAACCGCCTGGGCGACATCGGCCACGCCATCGCCTCCGTCGCCACCGCCGGCGGCTACGGCGTCCCCACCGACTTCGGCGGGCACGGCATCGGCCGCCGCATGCACGAGGACCCCCACGTCCCCAACCACGGCCGTCCCGGCCGCGGCCTGCCCCTGCGGCCCGGCCTCGTCCTGGCCATCGAGCCGATGTTCATCGCGGGCGGCGACGACCGCTACCACACCGCGGCCGACGGCTGGGCCCTGCACAGCGCCGACGGCAGCCGCGCCGCCCACGCCGAGCACACCGTCGCCATCACCGACGACGGCCCGCGCGTCCTCACCCTCCCCTGACCCCCGGCCACCCGCCCAGACGGGCGAGCGGCCTCCCGCGCCCGCTCCATGACACCCGGATCCGCTCATCGTTCCTCCAGAGGGATCATGAGATGAGTGACGAGCTGGTCGGGCGGCGTCACGGCCGGGTTCGACACGTACGCCTCGCGAATCGGACCGCGCACCTCGTGGCGCCGCTCCGCGCACCACGCCAGCACCGCGTGCGCGGTCAGGGGAATCTGGTCGTACGGGCCGACGTGCGTGGCGCAGGCGAACGCCCCACCCGGCAGCACCTCGACCGCCACTCCCCCGGGCAGGCTCCGCACTGCACCCGGGCCGAGCACCAGCGCGACCGCCACCTCCACGGGATCGTCCAGGTCCACGGGGAACAGCCCGATCAGCTGCACCACCGCCCCCTGGCCCGGCACGGCCACCTCCGCCGCGCGGCCGGGCCCGTCCGGCCTGTCGCCAGCGGGCAGCAGGGCCATCAGCCGCGCCACCCCCGCCGAGGTCGCCCGCGAGACATCCGCCCACGACGCCGCACGCTCACGCACCACCCCGACGCGGCGCGCCGGCTCGGTCACCACGCGCACCCGGGACGACGGCAGCCCCTCGGTCATCACCCGTTCGAGCGAAGCCAACGTACGGCGGCGCCTGGCGAGCTCCGCCTCCAGCCCGTCGCGTACCGAGTCCAGTGCACCGGCCGCACCCGCCAGCACCTCGGCGATCACCGTCAGCGGCACGTCGAGCGAACGCAGCAACCCGATCGACAGCGCCACCCGAGCCTGGGAGGCGCGGTAGTAGCGGTAGCCCGTGCCGGCGTCCACGTACGCCGGCGCCAGCAGCCCCAGCTCGTCGTAGTGCCGCAACTGCTTGACGCTCAACCGGCCGAGCCGGGCGAACTGGCCGATCGGCAGCAGATCCTCGTCCACGCCCCCAGCATGGTCGATCCCACCATGGGAGCGTCCAGCCCGTACGGGGCGCTTGACCCTCACGCCACGTGAGAGTGCAGGCTGGCGGCATGAGCCTCTCCGTGGGACAGGTGTCCCGGCTGGCCGGGGTGACCGTGCGGACCCTGCACCACTACGACGAGATCGGCCTGCTCAGCCCCAGCGAGCGCACCCGTGCCGGCTACCGTCGCTACACCGACGACGACCTGCTGCGCCTGCAGCAGGTCCTGCTCTACCGCGAGCTCGGCTTCCCCCTGGACGAGATCGCCGTCATCCTGGACGACCCCCGCGCCGACGAGATGACCCACCTGCGCCGCCAGCACGAACTGCTCCTGCGCGAGTCCGACCGGCTCCGCGACATGATCACCGCGGTGGAGCGGGCCATGCAGGCCCGCAGCATGAACATCGCACTCACCCCAGAGGAGCGTTTCGAGGTGTTCGGCGACTTCCGGCCCGAGGACTACGACGCCGAGGTCGAGCGGCGCTGGGGCGGCACCGAGGCGTACGCCGAGAGCCGCCGCCGCGTCGCCGTGTACACCAAGGCCGACTGGCTGCAGATCAAGGACGAGGGCGCCGGCCTGATGGACGATCTGGCGGCGGCGTTCAAGGCGGGGCTGCCCGCGGACGGCGAGCGGGCGATGGACCTCGCCGAGCGGCACCGCGGGCACATCTCCCGCTGGTTCTACGACTGCTCGTTCGAGATCCACCGCTGCCTGGGCGAGATGTACGTGGCGGATCCGCGGTTCACCGCCACCTTCGACGCCTCGGTGCCGGGGCTGGCCGCCTACTTCTGCCTGGCCATCCACGCCAACGCCACCCGCCACGCTCAGGGCTTCCCGGGCAGTTGAGTGGGTTGTGGGGTGGTGTTTGTGTGGGTTTTATCTCAACTGCCGGCCTTTACATTGTAGACTTCTAGGCCCCTTCGGGACGTGGCGCGTGTGGGAAAATCCGACCGGGCCGCCCGCCGACGTC
>NZ_QNFZ01000918.1 GCF_003313395.1 Nonomuraea lactucae
ACCGGCCCCTCGCCGCGCACCGGCGCCGGGCCGGGCGGCGCGATGCCCGCCTCGGCCAGCTTGCGGCGCCCGGTCTCGGTGATCCAGTCGGTCGTCCACGGCGGTGACAGCCGGGTCCGGACCTCCACCTCGGCGAACCCGGCCGCGCGCAGGCTCGTCGCGAGATCGGCGCGGATCGTCCCCATCGCCGGGCATCCGCTGTAGGTGGGCGTGACGGTGACGACCACCCTTCCGTCCTCGCCCTCCTCCACGGCGCGCAGGATGCCCAGGTCGGCCAGCGTCAGCATGGGCAGCTCCGGGTCGGCCACCCTCTCGGCCACCACCCGGGCCGTCTCCCGCCGATCCGCCTCCTGCCGAGCCGCTTCCCGCCGATCCGCCGTCACCATGTCGCACCCGGCAGCGCGCGTGGCACGGTCTGCATCTCGGCCAGCACGTCGTCGAGCTCGGCCGTGTGCTCGCCGTGCCGCCCGCGGGCGTTCCCTCCCCCGGCCCGCCCGCCGAGCCCGGGTACGGCTCGCGGCCGGGCGAGGCCCGCGGCCCCCAGCACCTGGTCCAGGACGGCGTCGAACTCGGCACGCAGCTCCGACGGGTCCACCGCCACCCCGGCCGCGGCGAGCCGCAACTCCACCTCGTGCGGGGTGAACAGCTCGGTCACCAGCGGCCAGACGGCCTCCAGTCCTTCCCGCATCCGTTCGCGCGAGTACGGCGTGCCGTCGCCGAGCCGCACCACCCACCCCGCGGCGTAGTCGCGGTGGTAGGTGACCTCCTTGACGCCCTTGGCGGCCACCGCCGACAGCACGGGATCGCGTGAGCCGGCCAGCCGGTCGAGCAGCGCGAGCCGCCACACGGCGAAGACGAGCAGCCGGGCCATCGACCTGGCGAAGTCGCCGTTCGCCTCCTCGGCGAGCCGGACGTTGCGGAACTCGGGCGCGTCGCGCAGGAAGGCCAGGGAATCCTCGTCACGGCCGCTCCCGTCGGACTGTCCGGCCCGGGCGAGCAGCAGCCTCGCCTGCCCGAGGAGGTCGAGGGCGATGTTGGCCAGCGCGACCTCCTCCTCCAGCTCGGGCGCGCGGGTGCACCACTGCTGCAGCCGGTGCGACATGATCAGCGCGTCGTCGCCGAGCATCAGGCAGTACGTGGCGAGGTCGGAGCCGTCCACGCCGTCCGGCACGCCGGTGTCGACGCCCGCCAGCGGGTCGGTGAAGCCGGTGCCGAAGGCCCAGCGCGCGTCGCCCTCGCCGCTGAGTGCTTCGTAGGGGTTGTCGGACATCTCGGCCTCACATGTGGGGGACGTCGTCGGGGATCTCGTAGAAGGTGGGGTGGCGGTAGACCTTGTCACCGCTGGGCGCGAAGAACGGGTCCTTCTCGTCCGGGCTGGAGGCGGTGATGTGGTAGGAGCGCACCACCCAGATGCTCACGCCCTCGTTGCGCCGGGTGTAGAGGTCGCGGGCGTGGCGCAGCGCCGTCTCGTCGTCGGCGGCCCGCAGCGAGCCCACGTGCACGTGGTTGAGCCCTCGCTTGCCGCGCACGAAGACTTCGTACAACGGCCACGACGCGCGAACCCCGTCGCCCTCGCCGCCGCTCACGCGACCGTTCATGTCACCGTTCACGCCGCTACTCATGTCACTGCTCATGTCACTGCTCATGCCACCGCTCCTCTCGCCCGCTCCGCCTGCTTGGCCGCGTGGGCGGCCGCCGCCTCGCGGACCCAGGCGCCGTCCTCGTGCGCGGCGCGGCGGACCGCGATCCGCTCGGCGTTGCACGGCCCGTCGCCGCTGATCACCCGCTTGAGCTCGTCCCAGTCGGGCCGCCCGAAGTCGTGGTGGCCGCGCTCGTCGTTCCAGCGCAGGTCGGGGTCGGGCAGCCGGACACCGAGCGCCTCGGCCTGCGGGACGGTCATGTCCACGAACCGCTGGCGCAGCTCGTCGTTGCTGTGCCGCTTGATCTTCCAGGCCATGGACCTGGCGCTGTTGGGCGAGGCGTCGTCGGGCGGGCCGAACATCATCAGCGACGGCCACCACCAGCGGTCGACCGCGTCCTGCACCATGGCCCGCTGTGCCGTGGTGCCGCGCGTCATCGTCATCAGCAGCTCGTAGCCCTGCCGCTGGTGGAAGGACTCCTCCTTGCAGATGCGGATCATCGCCCGCGCGTAGGGGCCGTACGAGCTGCGGCAGAGCGGCACCTGGTTGCAGATGGCCGCGCCGTCCACCAGCCAGCCGATCACGCCCACGTCGGCGAAGGTCGGCGTCGGGTAGTTGAAGATCGAGGAGTACTTCTGCCTGCCGTCGATGAGCATGTCGGTCAGCTCGTCGCGGTCGGCTCCCAGGGTCTCCGCCGCCGAGTACAGGTACAGGCCGTGCCCGGCCTCGTCCTGCACCTTCGCCAGCAGGATGGCCTTGCGCCGCAGGGAAGGCGCCCGGGTGATCCACTCGCCTTCCGGCTGCATCCCGATGATCTCCGAGTGCGCGTGCTGGGAGATCTGGCGGATCAGCGTCTTGCGGTAGCCGCCGGGCATCCAGTCCCGCGGCTCGATCCGCTGCTCCCGGGCTATGGTCCGGTCGAAGTGCTCCTCGAACTCCCTGGTCTCTTCAGCCGCCGTCACTGCCACCACCATTTCCCTACCGACCATTCGTTCAGTAATAGTGTGCGGCGAGAGCGCCCGTCCCGCAAGTCCGGACGGGCGCCCGCCGCTCGCCCGCTAGCCCTCGCGCTTGGCGACGAGGGTCAGCACGTCGTACTTGGCCACCGAGGAGCCGTCCTGCTTCGTCACGTCGGCGTCCCACCGGACCTCGCCGTACGCGGCGTCCTCGCGCGGGTCGATCTGCTTGGCGGTGAGCGTGACGGTCAGCTCGTCGCCGGGGTAGACCGGAGTGAGGAAGCGGAGGTTCTCCAGGCCGTAGTTGGCCAGGACGGGGCCCGGATCGGGGTCCACGAACAGGCCGGCCGCCAGCGACACGATCAGGTAGCCGTGGGCCACCCGGCCGTCGAAGAAGGGGTTGGCCTTGGCGGCGTCCTCGTCCATGTGGGCGTAGAAGGTGTCGCCGGTGAACTCGGCGAAGTGCTCGACGTCGGCCAGGCTGACCGGGCGTGGCCCGCCGACCACCGTGTCGCCCGGCCGGAGGTCCTCCAGGTGCTTGCGGAACGGGTGGACCTCGCCGACCGACCTGCCCGCCCCCGGGTGCCACCGGCCGGTCACGCTGGTCAGCATGTCCGGGCTGCCCTGGACGGCGGTGCGCTGCATGTGGTGGAGCACGCCTCTGATGCCGCCCATCTCCTCGCCACCGCCCGCGCGGCCGGGACCGCCGTGGACGAGCGCCGGCAGCGGCGAGCCGTGCCCGGTCGACTCCTTCGCGGCCTCGGAGTCGAGCACGAGCAGCCGTCCGTGCCAGGGGGCGACGCCGAGGACGACCTCCCGCGCGAAGTCCGGGTCGCCGGTCACGATCGAGCCGACGAGACTGCCCTGGCCGCGTGCGGCCAGCTCGACCACCTCGCCGGCCGAGGTGTACGGCAGCAGCGTGCTGACCGGGCCGAACGCCTCGACCTCGTGCGGCTCGGGCAGGGCGGCGTCGTCCACGCGCAGCAGCACGGGCGAGATGAACGCCCCGCGCTCCGGATCGGCGTCGACCACGTCCACCCGCTCGGCGTCGCCGTACACCGCCTGACCCGCCTGGAGGAGCGCCTTCAGCGAGCGCCGTACCTCCTCGCGCTGCCCGAGGCTGGCCAGCGCGCCCATGCGCACGTCCGGGTTGGCCGGGTTGCCCACTCTCACCCTGGCCAGCCGGGCGGCGGCCGCCTCGGCGACGTCGCCGAGGAGCCCCGCGGGGACGAACGCGCGGCGGATCGCGGTGCACTTCTGCCCGGCCTTGACCGTCATCTCGGTCACCAGCTGCTTGACGAACAGGTCGAACTCGGCGCTGCCCGGCGTGGCGTCGAGGCCGAGGATCGAGCAGTTGAGCGAGTCGGCCTCGGCGTTGAAGCGCACGGAGCGGGCCGTGACCGCCGGATGGGTGCGCAGCCTCTGGGCCGTGGCCGCCGAGCCGGTGAAGGACACCAGGTCCTGCTCGGTCAGGTGGTCGAGCAGGTCTCCGGCGCTCCCGCACACCAACTGCAGGGACCCCTCCGGCAGGATGCCCGACTCGACGATCAGCTCGACGAGCCGCGCGGTCAGGTAGGCCGTCTGGCTGGCGGGCTTGATCAGCGAGGGCACGCCGGCCACGAACGCCGGGGCGAACTTCTCCAGCGGCCCCCACACGGGGAAGTTGAACGCGTTGATCTGGACCGCGACACCGCGCATCGGGGTGTACAGGTGCCGCCCGGCGAAGGAGCCGCCCCTGCTGAGCGGTTCCATGGCGCCGTCGAGGTGGACGGTGTCGTTGGGCAGCTCGCGCCTGCCCTTGCTGGAGTAGGAGAACAGCACGCCGATGCCGCCGTCGACGTCGAATTTCGAGTCGCCCAGCGTGGCGCCGGTGCGGGCGGACAGCGCGTACAGCTCCTCGCGGTGCTCCCGCAGGTGGGAGGCGAGGGACTTGAGCAGGGCCGCGCGCTGGTGGAAGGTCAGCTCGCGAAGCGCCGGCCCGCCGGTGCGGCGGCCGTACGCGAGCGCGGCGCCGAAGTCGACGCCGGCGGAGGAGACCCGGGCGACCTCCTCCCCCGTGACCGCGTCGAGCAGCGGCGCGCCCTCGTCCTGCGGAACGTGCCACGAACCGGCCACATAACTACGCAGCGGTGCCATCGACCGACCTCCTCGCCATTGATTTACCTACCGTCCGTTCGTTCAGAATACGCTCTCCTGCGTACGTCATTCCCACGTGTAGAAGCCCTGTCCGCTCTTGCGGCCCAGCTCTCCGCGGGCGACCTTGTCACGCAGGAGGCGCGGTGGGGCGAAGCGCTCGCCGAGGGTGCGGTGCAGGTGCTCGGCGATCGCCAGCCGCACGTCGAGGCCGACGAGGTCGGTGGAGCGCAGCGGCCCCATCGGGTGCCGGTAGCCGAGCTCCATGGCCCGGTCGATCGACTCCGCGTCGGCGACCCCCTCCTCCAGCATGCGGATCGCCTCCAGCCCGAGCAGCACGCCGAGCCTGCTGGTGGCGAACCCCGGCCAGTCCTTCACGACCACGGGGCTCTTGGCCAGCAGCTCCACCCATCGCAGCGCGGCCTCCCGCGTCGCCGCCGAGGTCCGCGCGCCGACCACGATCTCGACGAGCTGGGAGGCGGGGACGGGATTGAAGAAGTGCATCCCGATGAAGCGGGACGGCTCGCGGAGGGCGTTCGCGAGCTCGCCGATCGACAGGGAACTGGTGTTGCTCGCCAGCACGGCGCCCTCCCCGACCGCCTTCTCGGCGTCGGCGAGGACCCGTGCCTTGAGCTCGGGCAGCTCGGGCACGGCCTCCACGACGAGGTCGGCGTCCGGGGGCAGCTCGCCGACGCCGGTGACGAACCGGACGCGCTCCAGCACCTCGCCCGGAGCGCCGGTGAGCCTCCCGCGCTCGGCCGCCTTGCGCAGGCCGTCGGCGACCCGCTCGCGGGCGCGCCCGACCGCCTCGGGGTCGTTCTCGGTGACCGTCACCAGGCAACCGGCCGCGGCGAACACCTGCGCGATGCCCGCGCCCATCCGCCCGCCGCCGATCACTCCGACCGTGGTGCGCTCCGCGTTCACGAGGACCGCCTTCTCTCCAGGAACGCCGTCATGCGCTCGTGCTTGTCCTGGCTCTCCAGGAGTACGGCCTGCGCCAGGTCGTCCGCCACCGGGTGCGCGCCCGGGGCGTCCAGCACCAGCTTGGTCAGCCGGAGCGCCCCCGGCGAGGACTTCGCCATCCGGTCGAGCAGCGCGTGGGCGCGGGCGGAGAGCTCCTCGGCCGCCACCACCTCGCCGACCAGCCCGAACCGCTCGGCCTCGGCGGCGGTGAGCCACCTGCCGCCGAGCAGCACCTGCTTGGCCACCGACCTGCCCACCAGCTCGGCCAGCCGCCAGCAGGCGCCGGCGGCGGCGATGATGCCGAGTCCCGGCTCCGGGTTGCCGAAGACGGCCTCGGGGGTGGCCAGCCGGAGGTCGCAGGCGTAGGCGAGCTCCGCGCCGCCGCCGAGGGCGTAGCCGTCCACCGCGGCCAGGGTCGGCAGCGGCAGCCGGGCGATGCGGTCGAACAGCCTGCTGTTGATGCCCTGCAGCGCCTCCTCCCGCCCGCGCTGGAGCAGCTCGCCGATGTCGGCTCCGGCGGCGAAGACCCCCTCCGAGCCGGTGAGGAGCAGCAGGCGGGGGCGCCGTTCCAGCGCCTCGCAGACCTCGTGCAGCTCCCGGACCATGGCCAGGTCGAGGGCGTTGCGCGCCCGGGGGCGGTTGAGCGTCACCACCACCCGGTCCGGCCGCTCGTCCACCAGCAGCGTCTCGAACTCCGTCATCCCTGTGCTCCTCCCGTCACCCGTGCTCCTCCCGTCAGCCGCGCCGGCGCGCGGGTGGCGGCGAGGCGCCGGGCACGACCCCCTATTATCAACCGTCCATTCGGTCGGTTTTCAAGGCGCGCGAGGCTGCTGGGATACTCGTTACCGTGCCATCCACCCGAACCACACCCGCGCGGCGCGGCCGCCCCGGCTACGACCTCGAATCCCTGCTGTCCGTCGCGGTCAAGGTGTTCAACGAGCGCGGCTACGAGGCCACCAGCATGGAGGACCTCTCGCGCAGGCTGGGCATCACCAAGTCCGCGATCTACCACCACGTGGCCGGCAAGGACGAGCTCCTGCGCATCGCCGTCGACCGGGCCCTGGACGGGCTGTTCGAGGCCGCCGGCGAGACGTCGGCCATGGGCGGCAGGGCGATCGACCGTCTCGAGGTCCTCATCCGGCGCAGCGTGCACGTGCTGGTCGAGCGGCTGCCGTTCGTCACGCTGCTGCTGCGCGTACGCGGCAACACCAAGGTGGAGCGGGCGGCCCTCGCACGCCGCCGCGAGTTCGACCGGATCGTCACCGACCTGGTCCAGCAGGCCGAGGCGGAGGGCGACATCCGGCCCGACGTGGACCCCGCGGTGACGAGCAGGCTGCTGTTCGGCCTGGTCAACTCCCTGACCGAGTGGTACCGGCCACGCGGCGGCCTGGGCGCCGAGGCCCTGGCCGACGCCGTCTGCAAGATCGCCTTCGACGGGCTCCGGCAGGCCGGCGCCACCCCCACCTCGCCTGCCTGACGCCGCGTTCACAGGTCGCCCAGGGCGTTGAGGGGGTTCTCGACGCAGTCGGCCACGTACCTGAGGAACCCTCCGGCGTCCTCGCCGTCGCAGACCCGGTGGTCGAAGGCCAGGGTCAGCTCGGCCACCTTGCGGACCGCGAGCGTGCCGTCCACCACCCACGGCCGGTCGATGATCCGGCCGATGCCGAGGATCGCGACCTCGGGATAGTTGATGATGGCCGCGGAGCCGTCGACGCCGTAGCGGCCGTAGTTGTTCAGCGTGAACGTGCCCCCGGCCAGCTCGCCCGGGGTGAGAACCCCTTCGCGCGCCGCCGTGGCGAGCCGGCCCACCTCGGCCGTGAGGGCCCGGGCGCTCATCGCGTGGGCCCCGTGCGCCACCGGCACGACCAGGCCGCGCGGCGTCTGGGCGGCGAACCCCAGGTTGACGTCCTCGTTCAGCACGATCTCGTCGCGCTCGGCGTCCACCCGGGCGTTGAGCAGGGGATGGCGGCGCAGGCCCAGCACGCAGTAGCGGGCGAGCAGGCCGAGCAGCGAGACGCCGTCGATCGCGGCCTTGACCTCCAGCAGCGCGGTCGCGTCCACGTCCACCCAGACGGTCGCCTCGGGGATCTCCCGGCGGGAGCGCGCCATCCGGTCGGCGACGACCCGGCGCAGCCCGCGCAACGGTATCCGGCCGCCTCCGGGCCTCCCCAGCGCCGCGCCCGTGCGGGTCGCGTCAGCGTGGGTCGCGTCTCTGCGGGTCGCGTCTGTGTGGGTCGCGTCTGTGTGGGTCGCGTCCGTGTGGGTCGGGTCCGCTTGGGGGGCGTCCCAGGCGCGGATGGCGGCCTCGACGTCCTTGCGCGTGACGAGGCCCTGCGGTCCCGAGCCGGGCAGGGCGGCGAGGTCGATCCCGTGGTCCCGGGCCAGCCGCCGGACCACCGGCGAGATGACCGGCCGCACGGCCCCCGGCCCGGCGGTCGCGGGCGCCTCGGAAGGACTGAGGGCTCTCGGAGGCGCGGGTGCGCGGGATTCGGGCGCGGGGGTGCCGGGGGCGGTGGACCCCTCGGAGGTACGGGAGGCGGAGGCACGGGGGGCGGGAGTACGGGGGGCGGGAGTAGAGGACGCGGGAGTAC
>NZ_QNFZ01000924.1 GCF_003313395.1 Nonomuraea lactucae
CGCGGGCCAGCGCGAGCCGCTGGCGCTGGCCGCCCGACAGGGTCGCGCCGCGCTCCCCCACGCGCGTGTCGAGGCTCTCGGGCAGCCTGGCGACGAACCCGTCCGCCTGCGCGAGCCGCAGCGCCGCCCACACGTCCTCGTCGCCCGCGTCGAGGCCGAGGGTGACGTTGCCGCGCACGGTGTCGTCGAACAGGAACGTCTCCTGCGGCACCAGGGCGACCGACTCGGAGACGCCGCCGTACGGGAGCTCGCGCAGATCGACGCCGTCGAGCAGCACCTTGCCCGCCGCGGGGTCGACCAGCCGGGCGAGCAACTGGACGAGCGTGGACTTGCCGGACCCGGTCGGCCCGACCAGCGCCACGGTGCGACCGGGCGGCACGTCGAAGGTGACTCCGCGCAGCACCTTTCCGGCGCCGTCCGACCCGCCGCCGTCCGGGGAGGCTCCGTAGGAGTAGGACACGCCCGCCACCTCCAGGCGCGCCGCCTCCAGGTCCGCGGCGGGCGGGCGGGTCCGGCCGTACTCCATGGAGCCCTTCGCCTCCAGCACGGCGCGCACCCGCTCCCAGCCGACGACACTGCGCGGCAGCTCGGCCAGCACCCAGCCGAGCGCCCTGATCGGGAAGGCGAGCAGCGTGAAGAGGTACGCGACCTGCACCAGCTCGCCGGGGTCGATGGAGCCGGACGTGAGGCGCACCGCGCCCACGGCCAGCACGGCGAGCACCCCGAGCGTGGGCAGGGCCTCCAGCATCGGGTCGAACAGGCCGCGGACCCGCCCGACGGCGATGTTGGCGTCGCGCAGCTCGTGGGCGCGGCGCCGGAACCGCTCGGTCTCGAGCGACTCCCTGCCGAGGGTCTTGACGACGAGCGCGCCGTCGAAGCTCTCGTGCGCGATCTCGCTGACTTCGGCGCGCAACTGCTGGGCGCGCGTGGCGAGCGGGCTGAGCCTGCGCTGGTAGACGAAGTTGAGCACGGCGATGGCCGGGAAGATCAGGAACCCGACCAGGGCGAGGACCGGGTCGGTGAGGAGCATCGCGACGGCCGCGGTGAACAGCATGACGATCACCCCGACGGCCATCGGCAGGGGCGCGAGCGGCGCCCAGGCGGCCTCGGCGTCGGCACTGGCGTTGGAGAGGAGCTGCCCGGTCGGGTGCCGATGGTGCCAGGCGAGCGGCAGCCGCAGATACTGCTTGGTGACGTCGCGGCGCGAGCGGGCCTGCATGCGGTACTGCATGACCCCGGCCAGGATGCGCCGCCCGGCGACGCCGGCGGACTTGAGCAGCGCGGCGCCCATGATGAACAGCACGGCGGTCCAGACGGCGCCCGCGGTGGTGCGGCCCTGCTCGAAGGCCGGCAGCACGACGTTCTCGGTGGCCCAGCCGAGGGCCCACGCCGAGCCCACGGTCATGCCTCCGTAGACGGCGCTGGCCAGTACGGCCGACGCGAACACGGCCTTCTCCGCGCGGACGGCGACCCCGAGAACGTGGAGCCCCTGACGCATGACCGCCGAGGTGACCTTGCTCGCCACTCGCAGGATTCCCTTCTGTACCAGCTGGATTTCCAATATGCGCTATAAGTCCCTAATCACTGCGGATCAGCACGATATTCCCGTGGGTAGGGTTCTGAACGTGACTCACGCTTCGAGCGAACGGTCCGCCCTCTGCGATCTGTTCGACCGGCTCGGCCCGGACGCCCCGACCCTGTGCGAGGGGTGGACCACCTATGACCTGGCCGCCCACCTGGTGCTGCGCGAACGCAGGCCGGACGCGCTGCCCGGCGTCGTGCTCAAGCCGCTGGCCTGGCACACCGCGTCGGTCCAGAAGGGACTGAAGGCCAAGCACCCCTACCCCGAGCTGGTCGGCCTGCTTCGCAGACCGGGTGGCGTCTACGGCCTGCTGCCGTTCCTGGACGGGCCGTTCAACATGGTGGAGCTGCTCGTCCACCACGAGGACGTGCGCCGCGCCCAGCCCTCGTGGGAGCCGCGCGAGCTGCCCGAGGACCTGGAGAGGCTCATCTGGGAGCGGGTCTCCGCCGGGGGCAAGGTGATGCTGCGCAGATCGCCGGTGGGCGTCGTGCTGCACCGGCTGGGCGGCGGCGTGGCGCTCGGCGGGGCGCAGAGCGGCCCCAAGGTGGAGGTCACGGGACGGGCGCCCGAGCTGCTGCTGTTCTGCTTCGGGCGGCAGGCGCACGCCAGGGTGGAGCTGAGGGGCGACCCCGACTCGATAGCCCGGCTCAAGAGCGCCCGCCTCGGCGTCTAGCCGGAGGCGGAGGGCCGCCTAGCCGGAGGCGGAGGGCCGCCTAGCCGGAGGCGGAGGGCCGCCTAGCCGGAGGCGGAGGGCCGCCACTCGTCACATCGGTCCGGGTCCGTCGGCGGCCCGTGGAGGCGCCGGGTGACGTGCGCCTGGGCGAGCCTGCGCAGCGACGAGAACAACGCGTCGCCCAGGAGCGTGCCGAGCACCACGACCTCCATGGCCCGTTCCCTGTCCTCCAGGTCACCGACGACCGTCAGATCGGCCACGGCGACGCGCTCGGCGGCGGCGGCGTAGTCGTCGAGCACGGGGAGCATGTCCTCGCGGCCGAGCTCGCTGAGGCTGACCACCACGCCGATGAGCGTGGGCAGCGACGGATGCTCCCTCAGGTCGTGCCATCCCATGCGGGCGAGGAGATCCTCGACGACCCGCTCGGCCGCGTCCCTGCCCGGACCCGGCGGCGGCTCGTGCTGGGCGCTCACCGTGAGCTGGGCGACCCCGAGGAGGTCGCCGCTGCTGATCCCGGGGTCGTCCAGGTGCTCGACCAGGGCCCGGGCGGTGGCGATGCTGAGACCGCCGTACTCGATCAGCGCGCGCACGAGCTTGAGCCGCCGGACGTGCGCGGGACCGTATTCGGCCTGGTTGCGGCCCACGGGCCGGCCAGGAGGAAGCAGGCCCTCACGCAGGTAGTACTTGATCGTCGGCACCGGGACTCCTGTGTCCGCGCTGAGCTCCGCCATTCGCACGCCGGCGACTCCCCTCTTGTGGCTAGTGGAAAGTTTAGCTATAGATAGTGGTAAGTAGCACTATCCACTATCCATTATCTGGAAGGAAGATCCCCCGTGCTCCGCTGGCACCGCCCCCTCATGCTCGCGGCCGGAGCCATGGCGCTCCTGGCCGTGGCCCTGATCGTCCCGCTCGCCGTGGACGACCGCACGCTCGACGGCATGCCCCTGTGGGCCAAGCCGCTGAAGTTCGCCCTCTCCATCGGCCTCTACTCCTTCACCTGGGCCTGGCTCCTCTCCCTGCTGCGCCGGGACCGCCGCTGGGCCCGCTGGGCGGGCACCGTGCTCGCGGTCGCCGGCGTGGCCGAGGTCGCCGTCATCGTCTTCCAGGCGGCGCGCGTGCGCCGCAGCCACTTCAACGTCTCCACCCCTCTGGACGCCACCCTCTTCAGCGTCATGGGGATGATGATCCTGGCGCTCATGGTCGCCAACATCGTCGCCGCCGTCGCCGTGCTGCTGGAACGCCAGGCGGACCGGCCCACTACCTGGGGCGTCCGGCTCGGCCTGGTGATCTCCACCCTCGGGCTGGCGACCGGCGGCCTCATGACCGGTCCACGCCCCGGCCAGAGCGCCGCGGGCGGGATCATCGGCGCTCACACGGTCGGCCTGCCCGACGGCGGACCCGGGCTGCCGCTGCTGGGCTGGAGCACCGTCGGCGGCGACCTGCGGGCGCCGCACTTCATCGGCATGCACGCCCTGCAGTTGCTGTCGCTGCTCCCCCTCGCCTTGACGGCCCTGTCCCGCCGCCTGCCCGTCCTCTCCCACGAGCAGGTACGGCTGCGCCTCACCCTCACGGCGGGCGGCCTGTACGCGGGCGTGTTCGCGCTGTCCACCTGGCAGGCCCTGCGCGGCCAGCCGCTGATCCGCCCCGACGGGGTCACCCTGGCCGCCGCGTCCGCCCTCCTCCTGGCGGCGCTCATCGCGGCGGCGGCCTCGATCCGCGCCCCCAAGGACGCCACACCGGCGGCGGACAGGGCCTCGCGCGCGGAGGCCACCCGATGAGCACCGAGATCCTGTTCGACCTGAGCTTCTACCTCGCCTTCCCGTTCTGGGCGCTGATGATCCTCGCGCCCACCTGGTCGGTCACCCGGCGGGTGGCGGCCTCCCCGCTCATCGTGCTGCCGAGCCTGGCGGTGAACCTGGTGCTCATGGTGCCCCTGATCGCCGACTTCTGGCCGGTCGTGACCTCACCCTCGCTGGCCGGCCTGCGAGCGCTCGTCGGCAGCCCTCCCGCCCTCGCCGCGCTCTGGGCGCAGATCATCGCGTGGGACCTGTTCCTCGGCCGGTGGATCTACCTCGACAGCCGGGAGCGGGGCGTGCATCCCCTGCTCATGGGCCCCGTGATGGTGCTGACGATCCTGCTGTCGCCGATCGGGCTGCCGGTCTACCTCCTGCTGCGGCTGGCGTATCGGGAGAATTCGGGCGCAGAGCCCGCGTCAAGAGAGGCTCAAGGCCGTACCATGGCGTGAGAAACAAGCCCCCCGGTTAGGATCAAGAACATCTTCATAGAAGATGCCAGTGATCGCCCAGATCCGGGTATAAACGGCTGGGAATGTGACTGCAGGAGGCCCCCATGCAGGTCAAGAAGGTAGCAACCTACGTTCTTGTGGCGTTCGTGATCTTCTACCTGTTCACCCGGCCGGCCCAGGCCGCGTCCGCGGTCAACGGTGTGTTCGACGGGATCGTCCAAGGAGCCAACCAGCTCGCCGTCTTCTTTACCAATGTTCTCACCTGAGCTGGGCTGCTGCCTGCGTTAGACGCTTCCCCAGCGTCGCGGATCGTGTTACGCAGGCAGGATGACAGATCGCCCGGCCGCCGCCAAGTCTCACCAGCCCGACCCCCACGTTCGGCGCATCCTCGAACGGGCGGAGCTCGAAGGCGTCGAACTCGTCCGCTTCCTCTACGCCGATCATGGCGGGGTGATCCGCGGCAAGGCGGCATCCAGGTCCAGGCTGGCCGAGCGCCTCACCACGGGCATCGGGCACACGGTGGCCATGATGGCGATGAACATGCTCGACCAGTTGCAGGAAGTCGAGCACATGGGTCCGGTGGGCGAGGTGCGCATCGTCCCCGACCCCGCGACGTACGTCCCGCTCCCCCACGCACCGGGGGCCGCCGCGATGCTGTCGGATCTGCGGCGGCTCGACGGATCGCCCTGGGACGCCTGCCCGCGCACCTTCCTCAAGGACGCGGTCGCCGAGCTCGCGACCGAAGGCTACACGCTGGTGGCCGCGTTCGAACCGGAGTTCACGCTCGGCCGGCGGCTGCCCGACCCCGCGGGCGGCCCCGACCGGCTGGTGCCGATCGACGACTCGCTCTGCTACGCCGGCACCGGGTTCGACACCGCCCACGACTACACGATCAAGCTCGTCCGGGCCCTGGAGACGCAGGGGCTGCGCGTCGAGCACTACCACCCCGAGCTCGGGCCGGGCCAGCAGGAGCTGTCGGTACGGCACGCGGCCGCCCTGCGAGCCGCCGACAACCACGTCCTCTACCGCGAGACCGTGCGCGGCGTGGCCATGCGCATGGCCATGTGGGCCACGCTGGCCCCGAAACCCCTGGCCGGCCAGGCGGGCAACGGCGCCCACCTGCACCTGTCGCTGTGGGACGACACGCACAACGTGTTCGCCGACGGCGGCGAGGTGCTCGAGTGCTTCATCGGGGGGCTGCTCGCCCACCTGCCCGCCCTGACCGCGCTCACCTGCGGCAGCGTCAACAGCTTCCGCCGGCTGTCGCCCCGCGCCTGGTCCAGCGCGTACGCCGTGCACGGCCCCGACAACCGGGAGGCGGCCGTGCGGATCTGCTCACCGCTCGGCGAGACCGGCGAGCCCAACCTGGAGCTGAAGCCCTCCGACTCCTCGGCCAACCCCTACCTGTCGCTGGGCGCGGTGATCCACGCCGGCCTCGACGGCATCCGCCGGAAGCTCGACCCCGGCGAGTCGGTCGACGTCGACCCCGACACCCGCCCCGGCCGCTACCAGCGGCTGCCCGCCTCGCTGGACGAGGCGCTGGACGCCCTGGAGGCCGACGAGATGCTCATGGAGGCGCTCGGCCCGCTGCGGCGCACCGCCTACCTGGCGGTCAAGCGGTCGGAGGCGGTCGCGTTCTCCGGCATGGACCCCTCCTACGAGCTCTTCCACCACATGCGGGTCTTCTGACCCGCCCTCCAGAGCCGCACGGGAGGGCGGCTAGCGGACCGGGTGGCCCGCGCGGCGGAGCGTCTCCTTGACATCGGCGATCTTCAGCGTGCCGAAGTGGAACACCGTCGCCGCCAGCACGGCGTCCGCCCCCGCCTCGACCGCGGGCGGGAAGTCCTCCAGCCGCCCCGCGCCGCCGCTGGCGATCACCGGCACCCGCACCGACGCCCTGACCGCGCGCAGCATCTCCAGGTCGTAGCCGTCGAGCGTGCCGTCGCCGTCCATCGAGTTGAGCAGGATCTCGCCGACGCCCAGCTCCTCGCCGCGGGCCGCCCACTCCACCGCGTCGATGCCCGTGCCTCGCCGGCCGCCGTGCGTGGTCACCTCGAAGCCGCTCGGGGTGCCCGGAGCCCTGCGCGCGTCCACCGACAGCACCACGCACTGGGCGCCGAAGCGCCGCGACGCCTCGGTCAGCAGCTCCGGCCTGGCGATGGCCGCCGTGTTGAGCGACACCTTGTCGGCGCCCGCCCGCAGCAGGCGGTCGACGTCCTCGACCGAGCG
This sequence comes from Nonomuraea lactucae, assembly GCF_003313395.1. Taxonomy (GTDB): domain Bacteria; phylum Actinomycetota; class Actinomycetes; order Streptosporangiales; family Streptosporangiaceae; genus Nonomuraea; species Nonomuraea lactucae. The sequence goes on from NZ_QNFZ01000924.1 coordinate 6,730, forward strand.
GATGCCGCCGCCCACGGTCAGCGGGATGAAGACCTGCTCGGCGGTGCGGCGCACCACGTCCAGCATGGTCTCGCGCTCGCCGGAGGAGGCGGTGATGTCGAGGAAGGTGAGCTCGTCGGCCCCTTCCGCGTCGTAGCGCCTGGCCAGCTCGACGGGGTCGCCCGCGTCGCGGAGGTTGGTGAAGTTGACGCCCTTGACCACGCGGCCCGCGTCCACGTCCAGACAGGGGATCACCCTGACGGCTACCGTCATGCCCGTAGTGCCTCGATCTCGATCTCGACCAGCATCCTCGGGTCGACCAGTCCGGCCACCCGCACGCCCGTGCACGCCGGCCGGACGTGCCCGAAAATCTCGGCGATGGCGTGCCCCACCGGATCGAAGTGGCGCTGCTCCACCACGTAGTAGCGGACCATGACCACGTCCTCCCTCGTCAGCCCGCCCAGCTCGACGGCCTCGATGGCGATGCCCATCGCGGTGACGCTCTGCTGGTAGGGGTCCGTGACGTGGCGCACCTCGCCGTCCACCGTGGCGGTGCAGCCCGACACGATGACCCTGTCGCCCACGACCACCGCACGGGCGTAACCGTAGCGTTCCTCCCAGATGCCTCCGGAAAACACCCGCGAACCGGTGCTTTCCATGCTCGTACTGCCCCCCACGGCCCCTCCTACGACTGACCGCGCACCGCGAGCAGCGCGCTCTCGAGAGTGAACGCCTGGGCGTAGAGCGCCCTGCCCACGATGGCCCCCTCCACGCCGAGCGGCACGAGGGTGGACAGGGCGACCAGGTCGTCCAGCGACGAGACGCCGCCGCTGGCCACGACCGGCCGGTCGGTGCGGGCGCACACCTGCTCCAGCAGCTCCAGATTGGGGCCGCGCAGGGTGCCGTCCTTGGTGACGTCGGTGACCACGTAGCGGGGGCAGCCGTCGGCCTCCAGCCGGTCCAGCACCTCCCAGAGGTCGCCGCCCTCCTCTGTCCAGCCGCGCGCCGCCAGGGTGGTGCCGCGCACGTCCAGCCCGACCGCGATCTTGTCGCCGTGCTCGGCGATGATCTTCCGGCACCAGTCGGGGTTCTCCAGGGCGGCCGTGCCGATGTTCACCCGGCGGCAGCCGGTAGCCAGCGCGGCGGCCAGGGACTCGTCGTCGCGGATGCCGCCGGACAGCTCCACGTTCACGTCCACCCGGCCGATCACCTCGGTGATCAGCTCACGGTTGGAGCCGCGGCCGAAGGCGGCGTCGAGGTCGACCAGATGGATCCACTCCGCGCCCGCCTCCTGCCAGGCCAGCGCCGCGGCGAGCGGCTCGCCGTAGCCGGTCTCGGTGCCGGCCTCACCCTGGACCAGCCGGACGGCCTGGCCGTCCGCCACGTCCACGGCGGGGAGCAGTATGAGAGACATCAGATCCTCCGGTCGAAGGCAAGGGTCACGACAACAGGTATCAGCAGCAGGGACAGCACGACGGCGCCGAAACTCACCAGAGGCGAGCCCCAGACCAGCCAGACCAGCACCTGCACGAGCACGAAGCCCAGCGCCACCACGGCGTTCTGGGCACGCCGCCGGCGAGCGAGCAGGCCGCCCTGCCGGGCGACGCGCACCGGGCGCGGCACCAGGCGGGCCAGCAGCGCACGGCGTC
>NZ_QNFZ01000923.1 GCF_003313395.1 Nonomuraea lactucae
GCCGTCGAGGGCCACCAGCGCGGCGGCGGCGTTGAGCAGGACGGCGTCGCGCACCGGCCCCGGCTTGCCGCCCACCAGGTCGTGGACCGCCTGCGCGTTGAAGGCCACGTCGCCGCCCCGCAGGGCGCCCGCGTCCGCGCGGGGGATGCCGAGCACGGCCGGGTCGAAGACGGTCTGCGTGGCCGCGCCGTCCCTGACCAGCCACACCGTGGAGGTGGTGGCGATGGTGAGCTCGTCGAGCCCGTCGTCGCCGCGGAACACCAGCGCCGACACCCCGCGCTCGGCGAAGACGCCCGCGAGCACGGGCAGCATGGCGGAGTCGTAGACGCCGATGGCCTGGGCGGCGGGGCGGGCGGGGTTGGTGAGGGGGCCGAGGAAGTTGAAGACCGTCGGCACGCCGATCTCCTTGCGCGGCGGGCCGGCGAAGCGCAGCGCGGGGTGGTAGACGGGCGCGAAGCAGAACGCGATGCCCGCCTCCCGGGCGACCCGGGCGGTCTGCTCCGGGGTGAGGTCGAGGCGGATGCCCAGGTGCTCCAGGACGTCGGCGGCGCCGCAGGAGGACGAGGCCGCCCGGTTGCCGTGCTTGACCACGCGGGCGCCCGCCGCGGCGGCCACGATGGCGGCCATCGTGGAGACGTTGACCGTGTGCGCGCGGTCGCCGCCCGTGCCGACCACGTCGACCACGGGGCCCTCCACGCTCAGCGGCGTGGCCAGCTCCAGCATGGTGCGGGCCAGGCCGACCACCTCGGCCACGGTCTCGCCCTTGGCGCGCAGCGCGATGGCGAAGCCGGCGATCTGCGCGGGCGTCGCGGAGCCGGACATGATCTCCCGCATGGCCCAGGCGGTCTCGTCAGCGGAGAGGTGCTCGCCGGCGAGGAGCGCCGACAGGAGGGCTGGCCAGGTCGTCCGGGCATCCACGGGAGGCACCTACTTAGCGTTGAGTCGGGTCGAGGAACGGCGGCGCATGAGGTCGGCGACGGTGTCGGCCAGGACCATGGGCTCCAGCGGCTGCGGCACGACGGCGTCGGCCCTGGACCACTCGGCCAGCCAGCGGTCGTCGCGCCTGGCGATGATCAGGCAGATCGGCGGGCAGTCGTAGACCTCGTCCTTGGCCTGGCGGCACACGCCCATGCCGCCGGCGGGCTGCGTCTCGCCGTCGAGCACGGCCACGTCGATCTCGCCGGAGCCGAGCCACTGGTGCGCCTTGGGCTCGGTGGCGCATTCGACGATCTCCACGAGGGGCACGTCGGCCGCGGGTCGCCGGCCGAGCGCCAGCCGTACCTCCTCACGGGTGGCGGCGTCGTCGCTGTAGACGAGGACCCTCATCGTGTCGTCGGTGCTCACGGTCGCGCTCGCTATCGGTCGAAGCGGTATGGTCACCTGGGATCGTACCGGTGCGGCGGCGTGCTATCCCAGGCCACCGCGTCCAGCAGCTGATTTGCAGTGATTATCCCAGGTCGCCGGCCTGCGGTCCCCCGCTAACGGGGGGTCGTGCGCCGGACCGACCACCAGAGCCGCAATAATGCTGCCCGTGGCGACAGCATCCGCAATAACTTCGACGACGACAGCCCATTCGTCCCGCAGACCCAACCTGGTCAGCGTCGGGACGATCGTCTGGCTGTCCTCTGAGCTCATGTTCTTCGCGGCGCTGTTCGCGATGTACTTCACCATCCGGTCGGTGAGCGTGGGCAACGGCTTCGAGTGGGGCCCCGCACTGCTGCGCGAGGGCGCCTCCTCCGAGCACGGCGCTCACCTGAACATCCCGTTCGCGACGGTCAACACGATCATCCTGGTCCTGTCGAGTGTGACGTGCCAGCTGGGCGTGTGGGCCGCGGAGAAGGGGCAGGTCGGCAAGCTCCGCTTCTGGTACGTCGTCAGCTTCCTGATGGGCGCGGTCTTCGTCGCCGGTCAGCTGTACGAGTACGGCGAGCTGGCGAGCGAGGGCGCGACCCTGTCCGCTAACGCCTACACCTCGGTGTTCTACCTCACGACGGGCTTCCACGGCCTGCACGTGACCGGTGGCCTGATCGCGTTCCTGTTCATGCTGGGACGCACGTACGCCGCGAAGCGCTTCACGCATGAGCAGGCCACCAGCGCGATCGTCGTGTCCTACTACTGGCACTTCGTCGACGTCGTCTGGATCGGTCTTTTCGCGACCATCTACATCATTCGTTAAGGAACGGGATCTCTGTGACTAGGATCACCGCTTGGCGGCGGCATCCCCTCGCGAGATACGCCGTCCTGATTTTGGCGTTGGCGCTGGTCGGGACGGTATACGCCGCGTTGGTGCAGGCGAGCAGGCCGGCCGACGCGGCGCTCGCGGCCGGCAGGATCGACGACGTCGAGGCGGGCAGGAGCCTGTTCCAGGTTCACTGCGCGAGCTGCCACGGCCCCAACGCGCAGGGCACCACCACCGGTCCCACGCTGGTCGGCGTCGGCGCCGCGGCCGTCGACTTCCAGATGAGCACCGGCCGCATGCCCGCCGCCAACCCCGGCGCCCAGATGCCGCGCAAGCCGCTCGCCGGCTGGGTCACCCCGGAGAAGATCCGCCAGATCTCGGCCTACGTGCAGTCGCTCGGCGGCGGCCCCACGGTGCCCACCAAGGAGCAGGTCGACCCCCACCTCGGCGACGCCGGCAAGGGCGGCGAGCTGTTCCGCGCCAACTGCATCCAGTGCCACAACTGGGCGGGCGCGGGCGGTGCGCTCACGCGCGGCAAGTACGCGCCCGGCCTGGACGAGGCCACCCCCGAGCAGATCTACGAGGCGATGGTGACCGGGCCGCAGGCCATGCCCGTCTTCAACGACACGACGATCACGCCCGAAGAGAAGCGCAGCATGATCGCCTACATCACCCAGGTGCGCGAGCAGAAGGACCCGGGAGGCTTCGGTCTGGGCCGCATCGGCCCCGTGACCGAGGGACTCGTAGGGTGGATCGTGGGCATCAGCGTCCTCGCACTCGCCGCCATCTGGATCACCGCGAAGAAGCGACAGAAGTCATGACAGACAACCAGCAGGACATCGAGCAGGTCGACGAGCGCGTTCCCAGGCGCGTCATCGGCACCCCCGCGCCGGGCACCTCGGTGCTCGGCGACGGGGAGCGCGCCGTGGACCGGGCCGAGGAGCCGGGCGTCACCTTCCCGGACGAGCACAAGGCGCGCAAGGCCGAGAGGATCGTGGCGCTCTGCTTCACGGTCACGTTCGTCGCGGCCATCGCTTTCATCCTCTCCTACGTCGTGTTCCAGGTCGGCAGCCTGGGTTCGACCGGGATCTCCAACCTGGCGCTCGGCGGCACGCTGACGCTGGCGCTGCTGGGGCTGGCCGCCGGCATCGTCGTCTGGGTCCGCCAGATCATGCCGAAATACTCGCTGATCCAGGAGCGCCACCCGATGGCCTCCGGCGAGGACACCCGCGAGGTCGTCGCCGACACCTTCGTGCGGGGCGCCAACGAGAGCGGGTTCGTCAAGCGCCCGCTGCTGCGCCGCACGCTGCTGCTGGCCTCGGCGCCGCTGGGCCTGCTCCCGCTGGTGCTGCTGCGCGACCTCGACAACGCGAAGATGCCCGCCTCCAAGTTCAACGAGACGCTGCGCCACACCGTCTGGGGCGAGAAGACCAAGGAGGGCAAGCCGCTGCGCCTCCTCGTCGAGGGCACCGGCCAGCCGATCCGCGCGGCCGACTTCAACTCGCCGGGCGGCATCCTGTCGGTCGTGCCCGAGGGCTACCAGCACGACCTCACCGCCCTCGCCAAGGCCACGCTGATCCTGATCAAGTTCCGGCCCGATGAGATCAAGTCGGGCACCAACAAGAACTGGACGCACGACGGGATCGTGGCCTACTCCAAGATCTGCACGCACGTGGGCTGCCCGGCGGCCCTGTACGAGCAGACCACCCACCACATCCTCTGCCCCTGCCACCAGTCGACGTTCGACGCCGCCGACGGCGCCAAGGTCATCTTCGGCCCGGCCGCCCGGCCGCTGCCGCAGCTGCCGATCACGGTCGACGAGCAGGGCTACCTCATCGCGCAGGGCGACTTCAACGTGCCGGTCGGTCCCAGCTACTGGGAGCGCGGCGACGCTGAGGCTGAGGCCAGGTCCAAGGGAGGCCAGGCATGAGCGACGACCTGACAACGGTCCCGAAGGCCGTCGGCGCGCCGGCGTCGTTCCTCGACGACCGCATCGGAGCGGGCAACTTCCTCAAGCGCAACCTGCGCAAGATCTTCCCCGACCACTGGTCGTTCCTGCTCGGCGAGATCGCCCTCTACTCGTTCATCATCTTGCTGCTGACCGGCACGTTCCTGACGCTCTGGTTCAAGCCCAGCATGCTGGAGATCCCCTACGACGGCCCGTACGCGCCGCTCAAGGGCGTCCTGATGTCCGAGGCGTACGCCTCGTCGCTGGAGATCAGCTTCGAGGTGCGCGGCGGCCTGCTCATGCGGCAGATGCACCACTGGGCCGCCCTGCTGTTCGTGGCGGGCATGGTGGTGCACATGCTGCGGGTGTTCTTCACCGGCGCCTACCGCAAGCCGCGCGAGCTCAACTGGATCATCGGCGTCCTGCTGCTGACCCTGGCCCTCCTGGAAGGGCTGACCGGCTACTCCCTCCCCGACGACCTGCTCTCCGGCGCCGGTCTGCGGATCACCGAGGGCGTGGCCATCTCGCTGCCGCTGGTGGGCACGTACATCACGTTCTTCCTGTTCGGCGGGGAGTTCCCGGGGCACGACGTCATCTCCCGGTTCTACTCGCTGCACATCCTGCTCATCCCCGGCATCATCCTGGCGCTCGTGTCGGCCCACATGGTGCTCATGTGGGTGCAGAAGCACACCCAGATGCCGGGCAAGGGCCGCAACAACCACAACGTGGTGGGCGCGCCGTTCTACCCGGCCTTCATGGCCAAGGCGGGCGCGTTCTTCCTGTTCACGTTCGCGGTGGTCGCCGGTCTGGCGACGTTCGCCCAGATCAACCCGATCTGGATCTTCGGTCCGTACACGCCCGCGGACGTCTCGGCCGGTTCGCAGCCCGACTGGTACATGGGCTTCCTCGAAGGCGCCCTGCGCATCATGCCGGCCTGGGAGATCAACATGTTCGGCACGGCCCACGCGGGCACGCTGCCGCTGAGCGTGATCATCCCGGCGCTGGTGCCGATGGGCATCATCATGACGGGCCTCGCGCTCTACCCGTTCCTCGAACAGTGGGTGACGGGCGACCGGCGCGAGCACCACGTCGCCGACCGCCCGCGCAACAACCCGCACCGCACCTCGATCGGCATGTCCGCCATCACGTTCTACGGCGTGCTCTGGCTGCTCGGCGCCAACGACGAGATCTCGGCGTTCTTCCACGTCAACCTCAACTGGACGACGTACTCCGGCCGCGTGCTGGTGTTCCTCGGCCCGGCGCTGGCCTACATGATCACCTACCGGATCTGCCTCGGCCTGCAGCGCCAGGACTCCGGGGTCATCTCGCACGGCGTCGAGTCTGGCGTGATCAAGAGGCTGCCGCACGGCGAGTTCATCGAGGTCCACACGGCTCCGGCGGACGACATCGAGGCCCACGTGCGGGGCAAGGAGGCCGTGCTCACGCTGCCGGTCGCGGAGGACCGCGCGGGCATCCCGCCCAAGGGCATGCGCGGCCCGCTCGGCAAGCTGCGCGGGCGCATGTCCAAGGCGTACGGCGGCGAGAAGATCCCCCTTGAGGAGGCCCACGGCCACGAGGAGGAGCACGCCGCCATCGGAAAGGGAGACGACGACCGGTCCCTGTCGCACTGACGGCTTCGGTCACGCCGACCGACCCTGGAGTGGCCCGGACGATCCCGTCCGGGCCACCGCCGTGTCCAGCCCACTGTCGTTTCCATGCTCGCGCCGCTTCGGCTACCCGTTCCCAGCAGGCCGGGAGGTGGTGGGGCCGGTCTCCGGGCGGTCAAGGGCCGAGATGGAGGTACGTGGCCCAGCGGACCGGTGCGGAGGGAGACGCGAGGCGCAGGCGCCGTACCGCCTCATGCAGCGCGTACGCCGCCCGGCCGGAGTCCGGCGCGCCCGCCGAGCAGAGGGCGCGGTAGACCTCACCCGCGACGCCGGCCGCGGTCGAGTCCTGGAGCGTCCAGAGGGTGCCGATCACGTGGCGGTAGCCGGCCTGCTGGAAGGCCGCGGCGAGGTGGATGGCCTCGTCGGCCAGGGCCAGATCGCCCTGGGCGCTCTCGCAGGCCGACAGGAAGGCCAGCTCCGCTCCCTGCGTCTGCCGCCGCGACACGTCCAGGACGGTGACGGAGCCGTCGTGCAGGGCGAGATGGCTGGTGGACGGGTCGGCGGGATCCTGCCGGCCGTGACAGGCCAGGTGGACCCATGAGTGGCCGGTGATCGCCCGGAGCACGGCTTCGCATGTCGCGTTCTCCTCGCCGAGCACGGTCGCGCCGAGCAGTTCGGCGGCGGTCTCCAGCTCGCCCGGCACGCCGGGCAGTTCGGGGAAGCCGCCGGGGGTCCGGCGCAGTCCGACCGCGAGGGCGCGGCATGGGCCGGACGGGCTGGTCCTGGCCCTGATCAGGGCCTGGAGCGTGGTCGTGTAGGAGGAGACGACGTGGTCTCCCACCCATCGCTCGCCGGTTCCGGCGGCATGGACGGGCATCCCGGCCAGCGGCCCCGTCAGGTACCACCAGATCCGCGGTGGCGAGCCGGGCCCGGTCGTCCCGGCCCGCGCACGCTCGCCGGGGGCCGGCTCCTGCAGCAGTCCGGCGAGGACCGGACCGGCGACGCGCTGCCACAGCCACTCCAGAGTGGCCCGCAGGGTCTGCGTAGCCGCGATGCGCGCCCCCGGGTCGCCGCCACCCTCGCCCAGCCTGGACATCGCCCGGCGGAACGCGTCCGCCCGCGCCGACGCCTCCTCGCGGGTGAGGCCGGGAAGCGGCAACGCGCGCAGGCCGTCGCTGCGGAGCAGCAGCGCGTCGCATCGGGACTCGTCCACGTTGACGATCACAATGGTGCCCTCGGCCGCGGCCTCCCGCAGCGCCGAGAACGGGACCGGCCGGAGGAATCCGGCGAACCCCGGGAGCGCGCGGATCCGGTCGCGCAGGCCGTCGAAGCGGGTGGCGGCGCGCCTGCGCTGGTCAGCAAGGTCGCGCCGCACCTCCAGCCGCCCCACCGAGGGCTCGGCGGACGCCTCCAGGATCTCGCACACCTCGTCGAACTCCGCGGCGAGGCCGGGGTGCTCCTCGCGGAGCCTGGTCCGTTCGGTACGGGTCTCCACCATCTGCGCCCACAGGACGGCCCTGCCCTGTTCCAGCAGGCGGACGGCCTCGTCCGCCGAGTCGCAGGCCAGCGCGGCGGCCGCCGCCTGACCGGCCAGGCCCGCGACGTCCTTGAGCAGGCTCTGCTGGGAGCGCCGGTCGAGGCCGCGCCACACCAGACGGGGCAGCAGCTCGTCGATCGCGTAGCGATAGGCGTCGAGCGCCGTGGAGGCGGCGCCGGTGCGCAGGGCGAAGTCGCCGTACTGCCGGGCGGCGTGCACCCTCACCGCGGTCGGCGCGGTGGGCACGTTCACCGCGCGGCGCATGGCGGCCAGCGCCTCGTCCCTGTCAGGGGAGCGGCCCTGCAACTGGTACTTGACGCTCAGGGCCATGCCGAGCGAGGACAGCCTGCCGCAGAGGTTGGGGTGGTCGTCCGGAGTGGTCTCGACGGACTCCCGGATCGCGGCGAGCGCCTGGTTGAGGTCGTGCCGCCCCCGGGTCCCGGCCAGCCTGCCCAGGTACGCCATGCCGATCATGTGCAGGCGTCCGGGCCGGAGCGCGTCGTCGGCCGGCGTCGACGACAGCGCCGCCAGCCCGCTGTCGAGCGCTGACGCCAGATCCTCGGGCGCGCCGGCGTGCCCGAACCGGGCCGCGTACAGGATGTTCAGCCCACCGGCGATGAGCCTGCGGTGCGGGTGCCCGGCCGGGAGCATGTCCAAGGCGGTCCTGTTGGCGGCGATGGCCTCGTCGAGGTCGTCGAGGTCGCCGGTCTCCTCGAACCGGTTCCACAGCATCCCGGCCCGGTTGTACAGGTGCCTGGCCGGCGCGCGGTGGTCGGCCGGGCGGCCGTCCGGGCCGCGAATGATGGCCTCGCGCGCCCTGTCGCCGTGCTCGATGGCCTGGTCGAGGTCGCCGATGTCGCGGTTGTGCCGGAAGCGGTCCCAGAGCGAGCCCGCCAGCTGGCTGAGCAGGCCGGAGTGCCCGGTGTGCCGGTCGAGCGCCTCGCGGCACAGCTCGATGGCCTCGTTCAGGTCGGCGAGGTTCCCCATGAGCGCGAACCTGGTCTGCAGTGCCGCGGCGGTCACCCCGGCGAAGGCGGGCTCGTCGGAGACGCCCGCGGTGGCCGCCCGCGCGGCTTCGACGGCGAGGTCGGCGTCGCCGGCGCGCCCGGTCC
>NZ_QNFZ01000921.1 GCF_003313395.1 Nonomuraea lactucae
CCCTGGACGACGCCGAGGGCGGCCCGGCCGCGGCCCAGCTCGACGCGCTGGCCGCCGCCGGAGTGCACGCGACGGGGCTGCTCGACGCGCTCGACGTGGCCGAGCAGGCCCGCGACCACGCCCACCTCAACGCCCGGCACCTTGGCCACCCGCCCGCCCCGCCCATCGCCCAGCCCACCGCCCGTCCGACCGCCCAGACCACCCCCGAGCCGACCGCCCATTCCGCCGCCCAGCCGACCAGCCAGCCGACCACCCAACCCACCGCCCAGCCCACTGCCCCTCCGGTCAGCCAGACCACCGCTCAGCCGGATGTCCGTACCCGTGCCGACGACCATGCCCGTCACCCTGGCCACGGACGGGCGGCGGTGCAGGGGGACGGCGTGGCGTTGCGGGGCTGGCCCAACGAGCACGCCGTGATCGTCGATGCCGGGCAGCTCGCCGAGGCGGCCGAGGTTCTCAAGGGGCTGCCTGGATCGGTGCTGGTCAGCGCCGCCGGGGTGAGCGTGGTGGGGGCGTTCGAGGGGGTGGCGACCGGGCGCGAAGCGCGGATCAAGGCCGCCGAGCAGCGGCTCAACCGGGCCGAGGACGCCCAGGAGGCGGCCGCGCAGGCCGTACGCGATGGGGAGGAGGCCGTCGCCGAGGCGCAGCGGCGGCTGGACGGGGCGCAGGCCGGAGTGCGGCTCGCCGAGCTGGAGACGCGGCTGGCCGAGCGGCGGGCCAGGCTGGTGGAGCTGGCCGGCGCGCTGGAGGAGGTCACGCCCTCGGTGGCCGAGGCGGAGCGGCAGGCGGGGGCGCTGGACTTCCGCGCCCGCACGCGCGACATGGAGATCGAACGCCTGGAGGGCCGCCGCCAGCGGCACGAGAGCGAGCGCGCCCAGGCACGCGAGCATGAGGCGCGGGTCGCCGCCGACCGGGAGGCGCTCAAGCTCGACGCGCTTACCGCCGACTGGGGCGGCACCGTGGAGGCCGCGCGCGACTGGCTGCGGGCGCTGCCGGAGGAGGAGCGGCCGCGCACGGCGGAGGAGTGGTGGCGGGTCGCCGAACGCCACTTCGACCAGGCGTTGCGCGACACGTTCCCGGAGGAGGACGCCGAGATCCCGGAGGAGCTGCGGTTCCTGCTGGCGGAGCGGGGCGGCAGCGCGGCGCGGGAGCAGGCGACGTTCGCGGCGGTGTGCGGTGCGCTCGCGTCGTACCTGCGCGGCCAGGAGGAGTACGAACGGCACCAGCGGCGGCAGATCGAGGCGCAGATCGTGTCCAGGCAGCGTGACCTGGCGGCGGCCGACAAGGGCGCGGAGGAGGCGGCGCAGTCGACGGCCGTCCACCGGGCGGCGTTGAGCGCGGCGATCAAGGCCAGGTTGACGCGGGTGGCAGAGGAGTTCGAGAAGCTCGACACCTCGTACGGCGGCTACGGCGCGACCTTGGAGTTCCCGGTGCCGCCCGCGCCGGCGGACCCGGAGCAGCGCTGGCAGTGGCGGGTGACGCCCAAGTGGCGGCGCGGCGAGGGCCAGGGTTACGTTCCGTACAACCGCCGGGCCAACACCGCGCTGATGGACGAGAAGGCGGTCAAGCTGGTGTGCGCGGCGGCCATCGCCTCCTCAAGCGGCGGCCACCTGTGCCTCGTGCTCGACGAGCTCGGGCGCAACCTGGGCAAGGAGCACCGGCGGGAGGCGGTGGCCCTGTTCCGCCGGATCGGCGAGACGTACGGGATCACGGTGATCGGGGCGTTGCAGGACGACATGGAGCCCTACGCCATCGACGCCTGCGGCCAGTACATCAAGCTGCGGCGCTCGTCGGACGCCATGCCGTACAACGAGCCGCCGGTGATCGTGGGGCACGACCAGCACGCCGACCGGGTCCGCGCTCTCGCGGCCTACGTGGACAGAACCGCCACCTGACCTGGTGCTGCCACCTGACCTGGCGGTGATGGGCGACGGTCAGTGGATGGAACCGCCCGCACCTGACCTCGCGGTGGTGGGGCGACGGTCACCCGTGGCGGTTTCCCGCCCGGGCGTGTGCGGGGCACGGGTGAGGCCTGTCACTCGCTCAGCCGTCAGGTCGAAGGCCGGGAGGGAGCGCCCACCGGCGCTGAGGGTGATCACGCCCGTCCCGTCGACGCCCCCCACCCTGGCGGCGGACAGGCCGCGGGAGGTGAAGGCGCGCACGCAGGCGTCGGTCCGGTCGGGCTCGCAGGTCAGGAGGAAGCCGTAGCACGGGAAGCACGTGCACCACCACGCTCGCGGCACGGAGCGCGGGGCGGGGAGAGCCTCCAAGCTCACATCCGCGCCGAACGTGCCCCATTCGAGGAGCATCGCGAGGGAGCCGACCAGCCCGGCCATGCTGATGTCCTTGGCCGCCACGGCCAGGCCCTTCCGCGCCACGTCGGCCAGGAGGCGGACGTCTTCGGCGAGATCCTGGCCGCGTTCGTCGAAGGAGGGGAAGAACGGGAAGTCGTCCCGCATGGTGCCTTCTGTACAGGCGGCCACGACCAGGGCCTGACCCGCGCGGACGTGCGTGGAGGAGAGCAGGGCGTCCGCGGATCCGAGGGCGAAGGCGGAGATCGACGGGGGAACGCCGGAGCAGACCGTGATGTGGCCGCCGACGATCGGAACGTCGTACAGCCCTGAGGCGTAACGCATACCCTCCAGGGCCGTGCGCGCGGTGGCCTCGTCCGCCACGACCGTGTCCACGATCCCCAGGGGCAGCCCGCCCATCGCGGCCACGTCATTGACGTTGGTGAGGACAGCCGCCACGCCCGCGCCGAAGGGGTCGGCCCGGACGAACTGTGGCCACAGGGCCTCGCCACAGGCGATGACCGTGCGCCCGCCCACGTCGACGGCGGCGCCGTCATCGCCGGGCCCGTCGACCCATCCGGAGGCGCCGAGCACCTCGGACACCAGGCCGATGGAGCGTTTGGCCTGGATCGCCGGGCTGCTGGCCACTGCCGCGATGACGTCGTCGAGCTCGGCCATGAGCCCACCTCTTGTCGGAAAGTAAACACAAATCGTAACATAGACAACGTGGGACCTGGTTTCCTCGCACTACCCACCGTGGCGGGCCGCACCCACGTCCTGGACAAGGGCCTCGCCCCTGATGTGGTCGCCGGCGTGCTGGAGCTCACCGGCGAGCACGTCGACGTCTGGAAGTTCGGCTGGGGCACCGCCTACCTCGACCACGGTCTCGACCGCAAGCTGCGCCTGCTGCGCGCCCATGACGTCATCAGTTGCCTGGGCGGGACACTGCTCGAAATCGCCTGGGCGCAGGGCAGGGCTGATGAGTGCCTGGCCTGGGCGGAGCGAGCCGGGCTCGATGCCGTCGAGGTGTCCCGTGGCGTCGTCGAGATGGCCCTGGACGACAAGCGGGAGCTCATCAAGAAGGCCAGCCAGGCTTTCACCGTGTTCGCCGAGACGGGCCGCAAGGACCCGAGGGGCGCCCTGTCGGCCGGCCAGTGGCGGGAGGAGATCGCCGAGGACCTGGCCGCCGGTGCCGCCTGGGTGATCACCGAAGGCCGGGAAAGCGGGACGGTCGGCATCTACGACGGGTCGGGGCTCCCCCGGCAGGACATCATCGACGCCGCCGTCAGCGCGGCCGGCGCCGAGCGGGTGATGTTCGAGGCGCCCCGCCTCGCGCAGCAGGCATGGCTCATCAACCGGTTCGGCCCGGGAGTCAACCTCGCCAACATCGCGCCCGACGACTTGCTCCCGCTGGCCACCCTCCGGCTGGGACTGCGAGCGGACACCGCCGCCCTCTCCGTCGAACGACGCCGACCACCGCGATGACACCGGACGGTCACATGACACCGGACACCAGGGTGACGTCGCACAGTCTCACGACGCCGAACATGGTGCCGAACATGGTGCCGAGCGCCTACCGCTGCGTTTCCGTGGCCCGCGTCGACAGGACGGACGACCTGCCGCGGCTCTTTCTCGGACGAGAGGCCTACCGGCACACGCGGTTCCTCGTGGTCCGCGACGACGCGGGCGGTACAGCCCTTCTGCGGGTCGAGAAGGAGTCGGACGGGCCGCTGTTCTCGCCGATCAGCTCGGTCGAGGTGCTCGCGCCACGGGAAGAGTGCGCGTACGTCCTGGCGCCGGAGGCCGACGTGGCCGTGCCCTCCACGCTGGCGCGGATCGCGCTCTCGCGAGCTCCGGGCGTGCCCGCCGTTGTGGTGGAGGGCATGTACGGACATGTCAGCTTCATCGGGCATCCTGCCCCGTTGCGACTGGTCGTGCAGGAGGTCGTGCCACCGGAGCCGCCCAAACTGCTCGATCAGGTGCGGCGCCTGCTCGAGGTGGCCGATGACCTGCCACCGATCGTCCCGGTGGCCGATACGGTCACGTTCGAAGAGCTCGCCGCGCGCACGCCGGCCGAACGCTACCTCCTGCCGTGCGGCGGGTCCGGCGTGACCGTCGCTCATGCGCCGACCGCCTATCTGGACCAGCGGCCTGAGCCCGGGAAATGGACCCTGCTCGGCTGTGCCCGGTCGCGCGAGATTCACGAGTGGTTCTACGGCGAGCGCCCGCCCACGGTCGAGATGTGCCCCAGGTCGCGGGCCCGCGATCCCCGCGTCCCGACGCTCACCAAGTGCTGCCTGCTCGAGGACCGGATCGAGCATTGCGACGGGTCGGTCGTCGTGCCGTGGGGCGCCACGTTGGGTCAGGTGCGCACCGCGCTGGAACAGGTCGCACGGACCTGGGAGCCGTCATGGCGACCCGTCTGACCGAGTCGGCGGAGTACGCGCACCTGTGGAGCACGCCGCAGCTCCGAGCCGTCTTCGACGAGCGGCTGCAGACCTGGCTGGACATCCTGGCCGCGCTGGCCGCCGCGCAGGCCGAGCTCGGGCTGATCCCCGAGGAGGCGGCCCGGCAGATCGCCGAGCAGGCCCGGGCGGAGCGCCTCGACCTCGAGTTCGTGGCCGCTGAGACCCGGCGGACGTCGCATTCCACGTTGGGGCTCATCCGCGGGCTGCAACGGCTGCTGCCCGAGCCCGCGCGGGAGTACGTCTACTACGGCGCCACCGTCCAGGATCTCACCGACACCTGGTTCGGGCTGGTGATGCGGGACGTCGGCGGGCTCATCCGGGACGACCTGATCCGGGCGCACAGGTCGTTGCTGCGGCTGGCGGCCGAGCACCGCGACACGGTCATGAGCGGACGCACGCACGGCCAGCCCGGCGCCCCGATCACCTTCGGCTTCAAGGCGGCGACCTGGGCCGACGAGGTGGGCCGCCATATCGTCCGGCTTTCCGAGGGCGCCGAGCGCTGGTCGGTGGCCCAGCTCGCCGGGGCGGTCGGCGTGCTGGGCTTCTTCGAGCCGCACGGTCAGCGACTGCGGAAGCTGTTCTGCGCCCGGCTCGGGCTGAGCGATCCGGTCGTCTCGTGGACGTCGGCGCGCGACCGCGTGGCGGAGTTCGGCACGGTGCTGAGCATGGTCGCGGCCACACTCGCCCGTATCGGGAACGAGGTCTACGAGCTGCAGCGATCGGAGATCGCGGAGCTGTCGGAGCCCGTGGCGGCGGCCACCGTCGGCAGCATCACCATGCCGCACAAGCGCAACCCCGAGACCAGCGAGCACCTGGACACGCTCGCCAGGCTCGTGAGGGCGGCGTCCAGCGTCCTGGTCGAAGGCATGGCGGGCGGGCACGAGCGCGACGGGCGCGCCTGGAAGGCGGAGTGGGCGGCGCTGCCCGACGTCGCGCTCGCGGCGGGCACGGCCGCCGCGCTCGCCGCCGACCTCGTCGACCGCCTCGTCGTCCACTCCGACCGCATGGCGGAGAACCTCGGCCGAACCGGCTGGGCGTCGGAACGCGTCCTGGCCGAGCTGTCACGGCGACTGGGCAAGCACCGTGCCCAGGACCTGCTGCACGAGGCCCTGCGGTCGGACGCCGACCAGGTGACCGCCCTCGCTTCGCGCGGCGTGGCCGATCCCGCCGACCTGGTGACCGCGCTCGCCTCCCGCGGCGTGGCCGATCCCGCCGAACTCGCCCGCTGGACCGCACGCCCGGAACTCGCCACCGCGGTCGCCATGGTCGACGCGGTGATCGCCCGCGGCACCCCGGGAACCACCCGCGCCACCCCGGAAGCCACCCCCGGCCCCTCGGAAGCCGCCCGTGCCGCCCCGGAATCCGGCACTCCGGAGGCCGCCCGCCGCACCTCGGAAGCCCCGCCATGAGTCCTCCGCGCCGTCCCCTGGCCCTGCTGCCCACGCCGCTCCAGCGGTTCGCCGGCATGTATCTCAAGCGGGACGACCTCAGCGGTTTCGGGCTGGCCGGAGCGAAAGCGCGAGCCCTGGAGTACCTCCTGGGCGATGCCCTGGCACACGACGCCGACGTGCTGGTCACAGGGGGTTCTCCTAGTTCCAACTTCATCGGGGGAGCCGCGCTGGCGGCGTCGGTCTGCGGAATGGAGTGCGAGGTGCTCGTCTCCGGGACGGCCCTGGAGCGGGCGCCCGCCACCCTGCACCTGGTCGGCTGCTCGGAGGCGAAGGTCCTCTACACCGGTGCGGACAGAGCCGAGCTCGACAGGCTCATCGACGAGCGCGCCGCTCACCTGCGCGACCACGGGCGCACTCCCTACGCGATCCCCCGGGGTGGCGCCACGCCCGTCGGCGCGCTCGGCTTCGCGAACGCCGCGGAGGAGCTGGCCGCGCAGCTGGACTTCGACGAGGCGGTCGTCGTGCTGCCGGTGGGGTCAGGGGCGTCGATCGCCGGGCTGCTCGCCGGGCGGGCCGCCATCGCGGCCAAGTGGCAGGTCTACGGTGTGTCGGTCAGCCGGCCACTGCCCGAGATCCGCGGCGAGATCCTCGGCCTGGTCGCGCGCATCACCCCGGAGGCGGTCACGGACTGGGAGCTGATCGACGCGATGGAGGCGGCGGAGGCGGCGGACGACCGGGACGTGCACACCATGCTGGCCGCGCTGCGCGCCGACGGTGTGCTGTTCGACGCCAAGTACGGCACGAAGGCGCTGGCCGCGGTCGCCCGGCTGCGGGCCCGAGCGGACCGTCCCATCGTGCTCTGGCACACCGGCGGCCTTCCCGCCGCGCTGGACCTGCTGGGCAGGGCGGCGACATGACGGGCGGGCCCGCGGAGGAGCTGGCCAACACGACAGGGCTGCCCGCGGAGGAGCTGGTCGCGGCCGGTTACGCGTGGGAGGCGGCCGACGCGCCCTGGCTGCACGATGCTCTGAGCCTTGCCGACCTGGCCCACTGCGTCGAGCTCGCCGACCGGGGAGTGCTGCCGGACCGGGCCCGCGCCCCCCTCTTGGGCGCGCTCCTCGACCTCGCCGCCGTGCCCGCCGAGGCCGTCGGCTACGACCCCCGCCGCGGCGAGCCGTACACCTCCCGCGAACGTCACCTCACGGAGCGGATCGGCGACGACACCGGATGGCTGCGGGCGGGACGGACCCGCCGGGAGGCCGTGCGCACCGCCTTCCGCATCCGGTTGCGCGGGCAGATCCTCGACCTGGTCGACGGCGCCGCCGCGCTGGCCGCGAGCCTCGCCGACCAGGCGGAGCGGCACGTCGGCACGCTCATGCCCGACTACACCTACCTCCAGCGGGCCCAGCCGACCACGTTCGGGCACTACCTGCTCTCCTTCGCCGCCCCCGCCCTCCGTGACGCGGCGCGCCTGATCGCGGAGTTCGGCCATGTCAACGCGGGCCCGGCCGGGGCGGGAGCCGCCAACGGCTCGCGGATCCTGGACGACCGTGACGCGGCGGCGCGGGCCATGGGATTCGACCACGCGATCACGCACACCCGCGACGCCATGTGGCAGACCGACCCGTTCATGCACGTCCTGGCCACGGCCGCGAGCCTGCTCCTCACCCAGGACAAGCTCGCCGAAGACCTGGAGGTCTTCGCCAGTGCCGAGTTCGGCTTCGTCCGCCTGTCCGAGGCGTACAGCCGCCCGAGCGTCCTCATGCCGCAGAAACGCAACCCTTACGCCCTCACGGTCATCCGCGGGTCGGCGGGCGTCATGCTGGGCCGGCTGACCGGCCTGACCGCCGTCATCAAGACGCCGTCGGCGCGCAGCGACAACTTCATCTACCTGTACGGCGAGCTCCCACGGGCCCTCGATCTCGCTCACCGGGCCACCCGCCTCACCGCTGGGCTGATCCGCACCCTCGAAACCGATGGCGTACGGATGCGCGGCGCCCTGGACAACGGCTTCACCGAGGCCACCGACCTGGCGGAGCTGCTCATGCGGCGCTTCCGCACCGACTACCGCACCGCGCACAGCGTCGTCCGGCACGCCGTACGGGAGAGCGCCGCGTTGGACGCCGAGGCGATCGCGCGCGCCGCCACCGAGGTCACCGGAGGCCGCTGGCGGCTCGACGACGCGGAGCTGCGGGCCGCGCTCACGCCCGAGGCGCTGGTCGGCTCGCGCACCGGCCTGGGCGGAGCCG
>NZ_QNFZ01000925.1 GCF_003313395.1 Nonomuraea lactucae
CCCCGCCCCGTCCCGCCGGACGCGCCACACGTCCGCGCGGCACGGCCCGGCGGGTCAGCCGCCGGGGGCGAGGCGGCTGCCCGGGAAGGGGGCGAGGAGGGTCTCACGCCACGGACCGTCGAGGAAGTCGCGGGCCCGCTTGTCCCATCGCAGCAACCGGTCGTCCGGCTCCACCTCGTCGTCGAGGCCCAGGGCGGCGTCGCGGGCGCGGAGCGTGGCCAGGTGGTCGTCGAGGGAGACGGCCCACAGGGTGACGGCCTCGGTGTCACAGAAGAGCACCTCGTACAGGCCGGCCAGCCGGTGGCCGTGCTCGGCGAGGAGCGGGGCGCGTTCGGCGCGCACGGCCTCGAGGTAGCCGGGCGCGGCGCCGGGCCGGACCCGGGCGCTCTCGAACACGTAGAACTCCCCGGGCACCACCTCCGCCGGCGAAGGCGTGCCGCGCACGGCGCCGAGGGGCCGGGAGAACGCCGAGAAGCGCAGGTCGTCGATGTCCGAGAGGAACAGGCGGTCGTCCACGCCCCGGTAGATGTCCATCATCTGCCGCCAGCCGCCGTCCCAGCCGCCGTGGCACTCCCACAGCGTGACGGCCTTGAACTGCGGATGGCCGGTGATGCCCACGGCGTAGAAGGCGCCGGCGAGGTCGATCTCCCTGGACCGGATCGACATGCCGGAGGTCAGTTCGGGCCGCTCGCGGGTCTCGTCCTCCCGCTTGTAGCGGGTCAGCCAGGTCAGGTACTCCAGGGGGCGGCGCGAGTTCATGGGCCGGAAGTCGACCTCTTCGAGAAGGTAAATGCCCCGGCGCACCACGCCTCCTTTGACCAAGCGGTTGCTCGGTAAGGAGCGTAGCACAGGGTCAGGCGACCGCCTGGGAGGGTTGCGGACCCCTGCCGGTGAGCCACTCCAGCACCTGGCGATGACCGGAAGCGGCGTCCTCGAAGCGGCCCCAGTGCCAGTAGCGCGGCTGGTCACGGATGCCCGTCACCCACGTGCGGTAGGAGACCGAGCCGCCGGAGGCCACCGGGGCGACGCCGTAGGTGCGTATCACGACCTTGCCGCCGGGTGCGAAGAGCACGTCGTCGGCGATCGGATAGAGAGTCATCTGGTCGAGCATGTACAGATCATGTCCGCCCGGCGAGGCGGGAGGATTACACCCCCGGCGCGCCCCCGTTAAGCGGGCGCGCCGAGGGTTAACACCCCGTTACACGAGCAGCCCGTCGAACTCCCCGTCCTTGACCCCGAGCACCAGGGCCCGGATCTCGTCGCGGGTGTAGATCAACGCCGGGCCGTCGGGGAAGCGCGAATTGCGCACGGCCACCCCACCGTCGGGGAGCTGGGCGAGCTCCACGCAGTTACCCTGCGAGTTGCTGTAGCGGCTCTTGCGCCAGGCGACCTGCTTGAGGTCGGTCGCGGGCATGCCGTTGTAGGTCTGCTTCATCTACATCTTTCTGAGAAGACCGCCGATGAGCTCGACGGTGCCCCCGGGCGTGGTGCTCTCCACGCATAACTGCTCCATCGCCGTGAGGTACGGGTCGATGTCCTCACGCTTGTCCAGGTACAGGGCACCCCAGAGCTGCTCGACATAGACGACGTCCGACAGATCGGACTCCGGAAACCGCAGGATGCTGAACGCGCCCCCTTCAGCGGCGTGCATGCCGTACCTGAAGGGCATCACCTGCAGGGTGATGTTGGGCAGAGCAGCGACTTCCAGCAGGTGCTGGAGCTGCTCGAGCATGATCTCCCGCCCGCCGATGGTCCGCTTGAGCGTCGCCTCGTCGATGACCGCCCACAGGCGCGGGCCGTCCTTCTGGGTGAAGCGCTCCTGCCGCTGCATTCGCAGATGCACGCGACGGTTTATCTCTCCGGGACCGGCGTCGGGGTTGCCGAGCTGGAAGACCGCGCGCGCGTAGTCAGCCGTCTGCAGCAGGCCGGGCACGAACTGCACCTCGTAGGTGCGGATCAAGCTCGCGGCCTCCTCCAGCCCCACATAGGTGCTGAACCACGAGGGCAGCACGGCGGAGTACTTGTGCCACCATCCGGGGGTGTTGGCCTCGCGGACCATCTCCAGCAGGGCACGCCGCTCGGCGTCGTCGAGGACGCCGTACAGTGTGAGCAGGTCTTCCACGTCGCGTGTCTTGAAACCGACGCGACCGAGCTCCATACGACTGATCTTGGACTCGGACGCCCGGATGTGGAATCCGGCCTGGTCGCGGGTGAGGCCGCTGGTTTCACGCAGGCGCCTGAGGCTGGCGCCCAGCATGATGCGCCGAACGGTCGAACCTGAACCGGGCGGATCGATGGACACGCGCTGCTCCTTGGTTGTTTCCCTTACACATAGTCTGTCACTTCACGGCCGAAAGATCATGGGCCGCGGCCAAGATCCCCTTTCCCACCGCTTTCACCATTTGAGGCCAACCGTAGCGCTTGCACGCATCCTCTGCACGTGCATTCGCCCTTGCACCTGCACGAGAGTTTGCCGCAGAATGATCTAGTGCTACCCACCCTGGCGCCCGGCCAATGGACCACGTTCGACTGGTGGCCCCCTCTCGGCTGGTGGCCGGAGGCGGCGCGCGACCTGCTGGTCCCCGGCCCGTCGGCGAGCGCCACGTTCGTCCTGCCCCCCACGCCCTCCTCCGTGCACGCCGCCCGCAGCTTCACCACCGGCGCGCTGACCGCCTGGAAGCTGGAGGAGCTGATCGAGAACATGCAGCTCGTGATCTCCGAGCTGGCGACCAACGCGCTCCGCCACGGCCTGCACGTCGCCGAGCCGGGCTGCGAGCCGCCCGTCCACATGTCGCTCGTGCGCCGCGGGCCGCTCGTCACCAGCGCGTTCACCGACCCGGCCGCCTCGGTGCCGGTGCTGCGCCATCCCGGCCCGCTCGATCCGGGGGGCCTGGGCCTGCACATCGTCGAGTCGCTCAGCCTCCGCTGGGGCTGGTCCGCGCTGGCGCCCCAGGGAAAGATCGTCTGGGCAGTCCTCTCCTGACCGTCGGTGATCTGCACTACCGTGGATGGTCATGGCTCACGGTGAGTCCCGCGCGCGACCCCATGAGAGTGCTGACCGATGGATGATCACCTGCTCGGCTGGCTGCGGACACTTGACGAAGACAGACTCGGACGGATTCTCGCGAACCGGCTTGACGCCATCGCCGCGCCGTGGCCGCGGCGGCTCGACACGCTCGCCCAGCGGCTGGGCAACGGCTTCGCCGTGATGGAGGCCCTGCGCAGGCTGCCGTTGCCCTGTCTTGAGCTGGCGCAGGCTTGCCTGGTCGTGCCGCACGCCACGCCTGAGCGGATGGCGGAGTTCCTCGGCGTTCCCCTTGACGAGACGACCCCCTGGCTGGACCGGCTCTACGACCACGCGCTGGCCTGGCCCGACGGCGACGGTGTGATCCAGCTGGCCGAGGCGGTGTCGCGGTGGTGGGCCGCCCCGCTCAACCTCGGCGAGCCGCTCGGCCACTATCTCAACTCCTGGACCGTCAGCAACGACACGCTGCGCGCGCTGGCGCGCGGCCTCGGCGTCCCGCCCCACGGCAACAAGCGCCGCACCATCGCCCGGGTCGGCGAGGTGCTCGGCGACCCGGGCCGCCTGGCGGCGCTGCTCCAGCACGCTCCCGAGGGCACCCGCGACCTGCTCGACACCTTCGCCTGGGACGGCCCGGCACGCGACGTGGACGGCGCCAGGTTCGTCACGCCGGGCACGCCCGAGAAGTGGAGCGCCGACCACGGGCTGCTCTACCGGCCGAGCTGGCACGTGGCCGAGATGCCGCGCGAGGTCGCCCTGTGCCTGCGCGGCCCCGGCTACCACCCGCCCTTCACGGCCGAGGCGCCCGAGGTGGCCACGATCCCCATCGACCCCGAAGAGGTCGACCACCTGATGACGCTGGCGGCGCCGCACGCGGTCGAGCGCTGCGCGGCGCTGCTGGACAACACCTCCAAGACACCGCTGCCGCTGCTCAAGACGGGCGGCGTGGGCGTGCGCGAGGTGCGCCGCATCGCCAAGGAGACCGGCTGCGACGAGGACGAGACGCGCCTGCTGCTGGAGATCTGCGCGGTGGCCCGGTTGCTGGCCTGGGACGAGCAGGCGGGCGGCATGGTGCCGACCGAAAGGTTCGACCGCTGGCGGCTCGACGAGGGCTCGGCCCGGCTGCGCGTGCTGCTGTCGGCGTGGTGGCGGATGGAGCGGTCGTCGCTGCGGCGGGTGGACGGCAAGTACGGCACGGTGCTGGGCGACGACCAGGCCGGCGCGGCCGTGGCCCGCGTCCGCCGGGCCGTGCTGTCCGTGCTGGCGCACCTGCCCGCGGGCACGGCCTTCGCCGACCGCGGCAGCCTCGTCCGCGACGTCCACTGGCACGCGCCACTGCTCGACCAGGCCCTGCTCGCCGAGTGCGCCTCGGCCGTGCTGGAGGAGGCGCGGCTGCTCGGGCTGCTGGCCAACGACTCGCTCACCGATCTCGGCAGGGCGCTGGCCGGGCTGGCCGACCGGGCGGGCGACGAGAACGACGACTCCGTGCCGCTGGTGGAGCACGACCCGCTGCTGGTGGAGGCGTCCACCAGGGCGCTGGCCAGCGTCCGGCGGAGCGCGCTGTTCGGCCCTGACCTGACCGCGGTGGTGACCGGGCCGCCGTCGGCGGAGCTGGCGGCGCTGCTCGACCGGGTGGCCGAGCGCGAGTCGCGGGGCGCGGCCTCGGTGTGGCGGTTCACCACCGAGAGCGTACGCCGCGCGCTCGACCGCGGCTACGACGCCGACGAGCTGCTGGAGGAGCTGGCCGCCGTCGGAACGATCCCCCAGCCGCTCGAATACCTGGTGCGCGACGTGGCGCGCAGGCACGGCGAGGTGACGGTGACCACGGTGGGGTGCGTCGTGCAGGCGTCCGACCCCGCGCTGCTGGCCGAGATCGCCGGGCACCGCCGGCTGGCCCGGCTGGGGCTGCGACTGCTCGCCCCCACGGTGCTGGTGAGCGCGGAGGGCGCGGAGCGCACCCTGGCCGCGCTGCGCGAGAACGGCTACTCCCCGCTGCCCGTGGCCGACACCGGGGGGATCGCGATCCGCCGCACCCGCGCCGAGGAGCCGCGCAACGGCAAGCTGATCCTGCTGCCCGGCGGCCAGGTGGCGGAGATCTCCGACGCACAGGACCTGATCGGCCCCGACGGGCTCCCCCACGCCGTCGCGGAGCCCGCGCCCGACCCGTACGAGCACGCCCGGCGCCTGGCCGCCGCCGGTCACCCCCCGGAGCAGGGCGGCCGCACCTGGGCCGTCATCGGGCGGATGGCGACCCGGCTGCCGACCGCGCAGCAGTCGCTGCTCGGCTTCGTCGTCGACCGGGGCGTGCGGGCGGGCATCACGCTGACCGGTGGCCTGACCGCCACGATCAGCCACGGCGAGCTGAGGGGCGCCGCGCTCGACGCGTGGTGCGAGGAGGCGGGCGACTACCTGGAGTTCCCGCTGGCCGAGATCGTCGAGGTCAGGGGAGCTTACTAGCCTTCCCCAGGTTGGCCACCAGTTCCTCCAGGAACGCGGCGTAGCCCTGATAGCTGAAGGGCACCTCGGCCCGCCACGGGTAGAGCTGGCCGGCCTTGACCGCGGGGAGCTTGGCGAAGGTGGGCTTCTTCATCATGTCCTCGGGCCTGAGCGACTGGGTGCGCGTGTCGTAGAGGATGACGTCGGCGTCGTAGGTGTCGGCGTTCTCCCAGCTCAGCGTCTGGAAGAAGCCGCCCTCGTCGACCTTGGCCGGCTTGACGACGTCGAGGCCGTTCCGGGTCAGGTGGACGATGTCGGGATACTGGGGCGGGTTGACCACCCACATCTGGTCGGCGCCGCCCGACATCATGAGGATCTTGAGGTCCTTGAACCTGGCCAGTTCCTTGGTGGCGGCCTCGAAGCGGGCCCTGGCCTCCGGCACCCCCTGCATGCCGGCGCCCAGCGACTTCGCCAGCTCCTCGTACCTGCCGATCACCTCGGTGGCGCTCCTGCCCGGCAGCATGACGCCGGCGGTCGGGGCGACCTGCTCGATCGCGGCCTTCGACTTCTCCGGGACGTACCAGAGCGTGTCCTTCACGTACATGTTGCTCACCAGCAGGTCGGGCTGGAGGGAGATGTACTTCTCGACGTTGAACTCGTCCCACACGTTGCCCAGGCCCTCGACCTTGGCGATGTCCACGTTCCCGGCCTGCGGGTCCTTGGCGCCGTCCTTCAGCCTGTGCGGGCCGAACACCGCCACCGGGCGCACCCCGAAGTCCCACAGCGCGGCAGCCGAGCCGACCTGGGCCACGATCCTGGCCGGCGCCTTCGGCCGGTCGATCTTCCTGCCCCGGTCGTCGGTGAACGTCCACGCCATGCCGGTCGCCGGGGCCGATGCGTTCCCACCGGTTCCGGTGGCACCCGACCCGCACGCGGCCAGGGCCAGCGCCGCCGTCAGCCCTGTCGCGGCTGCGAGGAATCGCCTGCGAGCCAGTACCGGTTCCGACATCACGAGCTCCTAAGGTTAGGCTTGCCTAGCTGGTGCGGCTTTAGATTAGCCTTACCTTACTTTGGCCTGGACGAGAGGGGGTCGGGTGCGCCCGGCTGAGGAGACGGCGCGGCCGGACGCCGCGCTGGCCGGTGGGCTGGTGGTCGCGCTGGGCGTCCTGGTGCTCGTGGCGGCGGCGAGCGTGGCGCTCGGCGCGCGGTCCGTGCCGCTCTCCACCGTGGTGGACGCGTTCGTCGCGCCCGACGGCTCGAACGACCACACCGTGGTGCGCGAGCTGCGGGTGCCGCGCACGCTGCTCGGCATCGGGGTGGGAGCCGCGCTGGGCCTGGCCGGCGCGCTCATGCAGAGCCTCACCCGCAACCCGCTGGCCGACCCGGGGCTGCTGGGCGTCAACGAGGGCGCCGCGCTCGGCGTCACCGTGGCGCTCGGGCTGCTCGGGCTCTCCGACCCGGCCGTCTACGTGTGGTTCGCGTTCGCCGGAGCCGCGCTGGCCTCCGTCGCCGTTCACTCCCTCGGCTCGGCAGGCCGCTCGGGGGCCGGTCCGGTACGGCTGGCGCTTGCGGGCGTCGCGGTCGCCATGGTGTTCACCGCGGCGTCCTCGGCGATCCTGCGCATGGATCCGCAGACGTTCGACCGGATGAGGTTCTGGCTGACCGGGTCGCTGGCCGGGCAGGGCGCCGACACGCTCGTCCGGCTGGCGCCGTTCATGGCGGGCGGCATCGTGCTGGGCCTGCTGCTGGGCAGGCCGCTCAACATGCTGTCGCTGGGCGACGACGCCGGCCGGGCGCTCGGCGTGGCGGTCACCCGCACCCGGGTGCTCGCGGCCGTCGCGGTGACGCTGCTGTGCGGGTCGGCCACGGCCGCGGTGGGGCCGCTGTGGTTCGTGGGACTGGCCGTGCCGCACGCCGTGCGCGCTCTGGTGGGGCAGGACCAGCGGTGGGTCCTTCCGTACTCCGCGCTCGCCGCGCCCGTGCTGCTGCTGGCGGCCGACGTGGCCGGGCGGCTGGTCGCCCGGCCGGGGGAGGTGCAGGTGGGCATCATGTGCGCGCTGGTCGGCGCCCCGGTCTTCATCCTGCTGGCCCGCCGCAGGAGACTCGCGGCCCTATGAGCACCCGGCGTCCTTCCTCCCCACGCCCCGGCCCCCGTCTCACACGGCTCGGCGTCCGCGCGGTGCGGCTCGGTCCCTGGTCGGTACGGGCGGCGCCGCGCGCGCTCGCCGTCGGCCTGCTGCTCGTCCTGGTCGCCTTCGCGGTGGCCGTGGCGGCGATCTCGACGGGCGAGTTCACCGTGCCCGTGCCGGACGTCCTGGCAGCGGTGTTCGGCCAGGGCCCGCCGGTCGCCGAGCTCATCGTCGGCAGGCTGCGCGCTCCCAGGGTGGTCACCGGGCTGCTGGTGGGGGCGGCGTTCGGGCTGAGCGGTGCCCTCTTCCAGAGCCTGACCCGCAACCCGCTCGGCAGCCCCGACTTCATCGGGCTCGCCGCCGGCGCGTCCACCGGCGGCATCCTCGCCATGGTCGCGGGCGGCACGGCGGCGCAGATCGCGGGGGGCTCGCTGGCGGGCTGCGTGCTGACGGCGGCGCTGGTCTACGGGATGGCGTACCGGCGGGGCGTGCGGGGCCACCGGCTGGTGCTGGTCGGCATCGGCGCGAACGCGCTGCTCGTCGCGGCCAACTCCTACGTGCTCACCCGGGCGAACGTCGACGACGCCGCCACCGCCGCCGCCTGGCTGACCGGCAGCCTCGGCGGGCGGGGCTGGGACCACGCGATCCCGGTGGCGCTGGCGCTGGCCGTGCTGCTGCCCGTCTGCGCGTACGTGTCGAGGCCGATGCGGATGATCGAGATGGGCGACGACGCCGCGCGCTCGATGGGCGTCGCCGTCGAGGGGGTGCGCGCGCTCGCCATCGCCGCGGGCGTGCTGCTGTGCGGCGTGGCCACGGCC
>NZ_QNFZ01000922.1 GCF_003313395.1 Nonomuraea lactucae
GTGACACCGAGCGCGTCGGCGCGGGCGGCCTCGGCCTCGGCCAGCTCCTCCGCGAGCTCGGCGAGGTCCACCGGCCCGTACGGCCGGCGCGGCCGGCCGGTTCCCGCGGACAGCAGCAGATCCTCGACCACCTCGCCGAGCTGCCTGGTCCCGGTGACCAGCCGGTCCATCTCGTCGGCGACGTCGGCCGGCCGGGCGCCCTGCCGCAGCCTGCGGGCGACGAGCTGCGCTCGGGTGTGCAGGCGGGTCAGCGGCGTGCGCAGCTCGTGACTGACGTCGGCGGCGAACCGGCGCTGGCGGGCGAGGGCCTCGCCCAGCGGCGCGATCGCCCTGCGCGCGAGGACCTGGCCGATCAGCAGCGCGGCCAGCAGGCCCACGACCTCCGCGGCGAGGAGCCTGCGCAGCAGCCGGTGCCGCTCGGCGTCCTGGAGGCGCAGATCCATCGCCGCCTGGACCGTCACCTCGCCGCGCCGCTCGGTGCGCACCAGGTAGGCGTGCCCGGCGATCCGCACCCGGTGAACGAGCGGCCGGCCTCCGGCGGCGACCCGGTGCAGCGCCGAATGCTCCGGCAGCCCCGCCGGCGCCCCGGGAGAGCCGCGCAGGATGTGGCCGCGCAGCTCGAACAGCCAGACGCAGGACGGGGGCCGGGCGAGGTCGCCGGTCAGCGCCGCCTCCGCCAGCTCCCGCCGCGCGGCCGCGTCCTGGTCGCCGGCCATGGCGCAGAAGACCATCACCCCGAGGAGCGCGAGCATCACCGAGATCGCCCCCGCCACCTGGGCGGTCACCCGGCGGCGGGCGCGGACGAGCAGTCGCGGTTCCGGACCGGGAGGCGGCCGCTCGATCACAGCTCGCCCAGGCGGTACCCCACGCCCCGTACCGTGCATACGACGCCCGATCCCAGCTTGTTGCGCAGGTAGTAGACGTACGTGTCGACGACGGACTCCTTGTGGGCGCCGTCGAAGACCCGCTGCCGCAGCGAGGCCCGCGTGTGCACCTGCCGCGGGCGGGTCGCCAGCGCGCGCAGCAGCCGGCACTCCTGGCCGGAGAGCGTCACCTGCTCCCCGGTCGGCAGCCGGACGGTGTGGGCCTCCGGATCCAGCCAGCCCGCGCCGAGCGGCAGCAGCAGCGCCTGGTCCAGGTTCCTGCGGAGCAGGGCCCGCACCCTGGCCAGCAGCTCGTCGATGTCGAACGGCTTGACCAGATAGTCCTCGGCGCCCGCGTCGAGCCCGGCGACCCGGTCGGCGATCGCGCCGAAGGCGGTGAGCACGAGCGCCGGCACGGTGACGGCCTGGCGGCGCAGCCGCCGCAGCAGGTCGATCCCGTCCATCCCGGGAAGCCCCCGGTCGACGATCATCGCGTCGTAGGGGCGCGTGAGGCCCAGGTGCAGGCCGCGCTGCCCCTCCGGGGCCAGGTCTACCGTGTATCCCTGCTCAGTGAAGAGGCCGACCAGCATGTGCCCGAGTTCGCGGTCATCCTCGACGAGCAGCAGCCGACGGGAGGGTGGGCCGGCTGCTCCCGATGTCCCAGCCACGCAACAACCGTGGCACCACCGCCGCCGAAATACCAGGGCCGGTCCGCGTGGGGCCGGTCACGGAAGCGTGGACGCCCGGGGGCGCGGGGGCCGGTCGGCGTCGTCGGCCCGGGCGCGTTCGTGGCGCTCCGGCAGCGCCAGCTTGTAGAGCGGCAGGGCGCCCGCGGTCGTGAGCACGGCGACCAGCACCAGCATGGCGAACAGCTCCCGGGTGATCATCTCCTGCGCGAGGCCGATGTTGATGAAGATGAGGATCATCAGCCCGCGCGCGTTCATGAGAGCCCCCACCGCGTACGACTCCCGCCAGCCGAACCCCAGCGCCCGCATCGACAGCGCGCAGCCGAAGTACTTACCGCAGAAGCCCGCCGCCAGGATCAGCGCGAACGCCAGCAGCATGGAGCCCCCGGCGATGCCGCCGAGCTGGGTGTTCAGCCCCGAGAACGTGAAGAACACCGGGAGCAGCAGCGTCGAGACGACGTCCAACATCCTGCCGTGCAGCGCCTCGCGGAACGCCGGGTCGCGGGGCATGGCGAGCCCGGCGAAGAAGCCGCCGAAGACCGCGTACACCCCGATCCAGTCGGTGATCCAGCCCGCCGTCAGCGGCACCAGGACGACGACGTACATGCCGGTGGGGCCGAGCCGTCCGGTGCGCGCGACGCTCGCGCCGAGCGGCCGCAGCAGGGGGGCGACCACCTTCAGCATCACCACCGCGAACACCGCCGTCAGCACGATGGTGGGCAGCGCGCCGCCGGGGCCGGAGCCGAGGTGCGTCGCCGTCAGCACGGCCAGCAGGCACCACGCCAGCGCGTCGTCGACGGAGGCGGCCAGCAGCGTGAGCCGGCCGATGGGGGAGTTCTGCAGGCCCCGCTCGTAGAGGATCCTGGCCAGCATGGGGAACGCGGTCAGCGACAGCGCGCCCCCGACGAACAGGGCGAACTCCACCGGGCTGACGTCGGGGCGCGAGAGCGTGCTCCAGAGGAGCAGCCCCGCGCCGAAGCCGAGGAGCAGGGAGGGGACGATCCCCGACGTCGCCAGCGCCGCCGCCCGTCCCACCTCGCCCGGCGTGCGGGCGCCGTGGTCCAGCCCTGCTCCCACCAGGAACATGTAGAGCGTCAGCCCGATGGTGCTCAGCACGTACAGGACCGGCCGCACGTCGGGCGGGAACAGCGCGGCCTGGGCGCCCGGGAACAACCAGCCGAAGAACGTCGGGCCGAGCAGCACGCCGGCGACCATCTCGCCGAGGACGCGCGGCTGCATCGCCATGAGCGCCAGCCGGCCGCACACCGCCGAGGTCAGCAGGATGACGACCAGGGCGGGCAGCACCTTGAGTATCAGTTCGAGGTTGGCGTCCGCGGCGGCGACCTGGGCTTGCGCGGCCATGTGCGAGGGCGTCTGTAAGGGCATTCTCTCTCCCGCTCGTGGTCCGGATGATCAGTCGCCGGGCGCCCGCCGGGCGCCGGCGAAGTGGCGCTCGCACAGCCGCTGCCGGCGCGCGTCCCACACCATGTAGCCGCCGAGGACGAGCTGGACGAGGCTGCGCCCGACGTCCTCCCAGCGGTCCCGGAGCCGCATGAGCAGCAGCGCCCGCCGAGGGGAGCGCCCGGCCGGCGCCCCCCGCGGGGTGAGCAGGCACGGCCCCCTGTTGGGCAGGGACCGGGTGTGGGAGGCGGAGGAGGCGAGGGCGTACCTGCGCAGCACCTCGCGCGTGGCGACCCGCATGGCGATCGGCGCCAGCCGCCAGGCCGGGCACGGGCGGTTGGCGGCGACGCCGAACGGGATGTGGTTCGGTCCCGGACGTCCCGCGCGCCCCGGGTCGAAGCGGCCCGGGTCGAACCGGTCCGGGTCGGTCAGGCCCGCGCGGTGGAACTCCGGGTAGTTGAAGCAGAGCACCGAGCCGGCCGGGATCGTCGTGCGCTCGTCGAGGCGGATGTCGCCGGTGGTGACGCGATGGGCGACGCCGAAGAGGGGATGGAGCCGCAGGGTCTCGTTGATCACCTGGTCGAGGTGGCGCGCGTCGCCCGCCAGCGCCCTGTCCTGCTCGTCCGGATGCCGGGCGAGCACCATCAGCACATGGGCCATGGCCTCCGAAAGCTGCACGACGGCGGTGTTGAAGAAGGCGCCCTGCAGGTACAGCGCCTGCTCCCGAGCCGAGAGCCCCTCCGGGAGCGGGCGGCGCGCCTCCGGCAGCCGCCCGACGAGGTAGCGGGTCAGCCTGTCGCGCCGGTCCATGTGCCGCAGCCCGCAGCACTTGAGCGCCGTCACGACGTCGTCCGCGTTGCCGACGATCAGGTCGCGCGCCTCCCGCGGGCACCGCTCGCCGAAGACGAGCTCGTACGCGAACTCCGCCCACAGCGGCATCATCAGGTCGCGCAGCCGTACCGGCCCGTGGGCGGCGCTCAGCGTCCGCGCGGCGCAGCGGCGGGTGAGCTCCTCGGCCTCCGCGCGCGGCACGGCGAGGAACCCGCGCGTCGCCCGGGCGACCGCGTCGTAGAGCCCGCCCGCCTCGATGTGCTCCTGGTGCAGCTCGGGGCCGGGCGACAGCCAGTACCAGAACAGGTCCGACAGGGCGGCGCCCGCGCTCCGGCCGCCCGCCGCCGGATGGGAGTAGAGCTCCTCGAAACGCTCGACGCCGACCAGGTCCCCGGGCACGGGGATCCCCTCGTTCCCGTTGATCCGGGCGAACAGGCGCACCCGCAGCGCCACGACCCTCCCCGGCAGCCACCAGGGCAGGCTCGCCGCGACGGCGGCGGCGACCGCTCCCGCCGCCCACCCGGCCGGCCGTCCTCTCACCATGACCGCCGCACCATCCCCGGCTCAAGGTCTCGCACCGAGGTCAGGCCGCACAGGACGAGGGCGTTCTCGACCTCCGCCCGGAGCAGCTCCAGCACGCGCGCCACGCCGCGCTCGCCGTCCACCGCCAGGCCCCACACCACCGGGCGGCCGACCGCGACGGCGGCGGCGCCCAGCGCCATCGCCTTCAGCACGTCGGTGCCGCGCCGCACACCGCCGTCCAGCAGCACCGGTACGGCACCGCCGACGGCCGCCACGACGTCCGGCAGCAGGTCCACGGCGGCCGGTACGGTGTCGAGCTGCCGGCCCCCGTGATTGGAGACCAGCAGCGCCGAGACGCCGTGGTCGAGCGCCAGGACCGCGTCGGCGGGATGCGTGACGCCCTTGCAGACGATCGGCAGCGCTGTCATCTCCCTGAGAGCGTCGACGTGCTCCCAGGTGAGGTCCGGCGACATGACGATCGGCCGGACCCGGTCGCCGTCGCGCAGGTTCTCGCAGCGCAGGCCGTCCGGCAGGTCGTGGAAGCCGTTGCGCCGGTCCCGGTCGCGCAGGCCGAGCGCCGGCGAGTCCACGGTGACGACCAGCGCCTTGCAGCCGGCCGCCTCGGCCCGCCGGACGAGCGTCTCGGTGAAGGCGGCGTCCGGCTGGACGTAGAGCTGGAACCACAGGTCGGCTCCGGGCGCCGCCGCGGCCACGTCCTCGACCGCCACTGTGGCCGCCATGCTCACCATCATGATCGTCTCGGCGGCCGCGGCCGCGCGGGCAGTGGCCCGCTCGCCCTCCGGGTGCGCGAGCCGGTGGAACGCGGTCGGCGCCACCAGCACGGGCATGGCCGCGCGGCTGCCCAGCAGCGTGACACCGGTCTCGAGCTTCCCGCCGCCCCGCAGGACCCGCGGCAGCAGCGCCAGCCGCCCGAACGCGGCCTCGTTGGCCCGCACGGTGACCTCGTCACCGGCGCCTCCGGCGAAGTAGTCGTAGTGCGCCGGATCGAGCCGCGCCCTCGCCGCGGCCTCGAACTCGCGCGCCGTCAGCGGAGTCGAAGGGATCGACGGGGTCGGCGGGGTCGGCGGAGTCGGCGGAGTCGGCGGAGTCGGCGGGGTCGGCGGAGTCGGGGGAGTCCGCATGACCACAGTCACACCCGGACGCGCGCGCTCTGGCGGGAGAAGAACGCCTGGAGCGGCGCGGCGTGCACCTCCGGGGAGGTCCACTCGTTCTCCAGGTTCTCGGTCACGTGGTGGACGGCCGGCGGCGCGCCCGGCCGGTGATGCCGCACGACGGGGTGCAGGTAGTGGCCCTCGCGGGCCCGCTCGGCGTCGCTCTGCCGGATCCGGCCCACGGTGACGTCGAAGGGGTCGTCCTTGTCGTGGTCGGGCCCGTACTCCAGGGTGATCGCGAAGTGGCCGCCGTCGCCGATCGGCGGGCCCTCCAGGTCGGCCGGCAGTTCCTCCAGGTAGCGCGCCACGCCGTCGCCGCCCGGCACGATCACGTCCGCCAGCAGGCCGAACTGCTGCCACAGCGCCGAGCTGCGGTTGACCCGGGCGAGGACGGCGTCCGCGAGCGCCCGCGGGTCGGCCGGGAGCTCGCGGGCGGGCCACGGCACGCCGTGGTGCCTGCTCTCCAGGATTCGGTGCAGCGCCCGCACGCCGTACCGGAAGCCGTGGATGAAGCCGCTGGTGCCGCGCTTGAAGTCGCGGGACTGCGTCAGCGTCCCGGCGAAGTAGAGGTCCGGGACGTTGACCGACTCGTACGCGGGCGTGAGCGCCGGGAACCTGCCCTGGACCGCCGTCTCCGGCCGGCACTCGGGGGCGAAGAGGGAGGCGTCGAACCGGAAGCCGGTGCAGACGATCACCCGGTCGTACGGGATGTCCTTGGTGACCTCGTCGGCGCGGATGAAGCTCACCGTCACCAGGTAGGAGCCGCCGGGCCGCCGCTCGATGCGCCTGACATGGCCGTCGAGCAGCGCGTTCTGCGACTTGAGCTGGTAGGTGTCGAGCAGGCTGTTGTTGACGGCGCGCAGGTGGCCGACGTAGTGGGTGCGCCAGGCCATCCGGAGGGAGTTCGGCCCGGCCACGTGGATCACCGCGGCCGTCTCGACCAGGTTGTCCGCCGTCTCGAACGCCGAGTTGCCCTTGCCGATGACGAGCACCCTCTGTCCGGTGTAGACGGACGGGTCGGTGGGCGCGGTGCCGTACAGATCCGCCGTCTCGACGCCCGGGATGGGCGGGACGTTGGGCAGGGTGAGCCCCGTCGCCACGACCAGCCGTTCGGCCCGGTAGGTCCGGCCGCGCTGGTCGGTCACCTCGAACGGGCCGCCGCCGGGCGCGCGGGCGACGCGGACGGCGCGCGTGTCGTAGGCGATCCGCAGGCCGCAGGCGGCGGCGAAGTCGGCCAGGTAGCGGACCATGTCGTCGGCCGCCGGGAAGTAGCGGTCGCTGTAGCGGGTGAACAGCAGGTCCGGGTCGTCGGAGAGCAGCGAGTTCCAGTCCATCCGCAGGTTGAGCTCGGGGTCGTCCCAGCCGGTGTGCTTCTTGTTGATCGAGATGAGGCTGCGGTGGCGCGGGAAGGTCCGGAAGAACGTGCCCGGCGCGGGGCCCGCCTCCAGGATCAGGTGGCTCCGTCCCGCCCGGCCGAGGAAGTACCCGAGCTGGAGCCCGGCCGGGCCGGCGCCGATCACGAGGCAGTCGAGGGGGTTGTCCGGCACGGACACCTCCGTCGCGGTGATTGGTTGAAAGGACAACATCAGTGTTGGCGGGCGATTCTCAGAGATTGATCAGAGCGGCCGCCCGCCGTGCCGGGTCAGCAGGGCCCGCTTGTCGGGCTTGCCGCTGGCGGCCACCGGGACGCCCGGCACCACGGTGATCGTCCGCGGGACGCTGTCCTCGCCCAGCTCGCCCCGGACGAGCGCGGTCAGCGCGCCCGGATCCGGCATCCGCCCCGCGGCCGGTACGACGAACGCGTGGACGGCCTCCCCGGTCAGCTCGTCCGGCGCCCCGGCGACGTACGCCTCCACGACGTCGGGATGACCGGCCAGCACCCGTTCGATCGGCCCGGCGTACACCACCATCGCGTTCACCATGATCACGTCGCGGGTCCGGCCGTCCAGGTGCAGGAAGCCATGCTCGTCCAGGCGGCCGAGGTCGCGGGTGCGCAGCCAGCCGTCCCGCAGGGTGTCGTGGGTCTCCTCCGGCTGCCCCCAGTAGCCCGCCATCAGGTACGGGCTGCGCACGTGGATCTCGCCGGGCTCTCCCGCGGGCGCCTCCCGGCCCTCCTCGTCCCGCACGCTGATCTCCACGCCCGGGTGCGGCCGGCCGACCGAGGACAGGACGCGCTCCGGTCCACCGGCGATGTGGGCGGGGGTGAGCATCGAGATCGAGCCGGCCTCCGTCTGGCCGTACCCCTGATAGACCACGGGGCCGAGCCGGGCCGCCGCCTCCGCCAGCCTGCGCGGGCTGATCGGCGAGCCGGAGACCATCAGCCCGCGCAGGCTGCCCACTTCGACCGGCTCCTCGCGCAGCACGTCGAGCATCCGGCACAGCCGGGGCACGGTCACGATGGAGCCGGTGATGCGGTGCCGCTCGATCGCGTAGGGGAACAGGGGCCGCCCGTCCTCCTCCGGGATCACCGCGGTGCCGCCGCCCAGCAGGCACAGCGCCAGGAACTCGAAGACCACCATGCTCGCCAGCGTGCCGAACAGCAGGTAGCGCTCGAACGCCCCGGCCAGCTCGGCCGCGACGGGGGACCAGGCGCGGGGCTGCCACGACCAGTGGGCGCCCAGCGCGCGGTAGGTGATGGCGCAGCCCTTGGGCTGCCCGGTGCTGCCGCTGGTGAAGGTCAGCGCGGCCACGTCGCCGGGCCGCGCCGTCACGCCGAGAGGCCGGCCGTCGTCGGCCCAGCTCAGGAGATCGTCCGAGGGGGCCGCGCAGGGGCCCAGGGACAGCAGCGGGATCGGCCCGGCGCTCCGCAGCAGCTCCGGCGTCACCGCCGAAGAGTCGACCAGGAGGGCGGCGACGTCCATCCCGAGAACGTGGGCGAGCTGCCCGGCGGCGTACCCCGGCCGGATCCCCACGACGCGGCAGCCCAGCGCGTGCGCCGCCATGTGCGCGGCGAACGCCTCCGGCGAGACCCCGGTCCGGACGGCCAGGCCGCACCCCGGCCCCAGCCCGGCC
>NZ_QNFZ01000928.1 GCF_003313395.1 Nonomuraea lactucae
CGTTCGGCGACCGGCTGGTGGTCGTCACGGGCGCGGGCAGCGGCATCGGCCGCGCCACCGCACGGGCCTTCGCGGCCCACGGGGCCGAGGTCGTCTGCGCCGATCTGGACGCGGGGACGGCCGCGCGCACCGCGGACGGCATCGCCGAGGACCTCGGCGGCACCGCACACGCCATGCGGGTCGACGTCGCCGACACAGCGCTCATGGAGGAGTTCGCGCGGCAGGTGAGCGACCGGTACGGCGTGCCGGACATCGTGGTCAACAACGCCGGCATCGTGGTCAGCGGACCCTTCCTCGACCACTCCGCCGACGACTGGCGCAAGGCGCTCGACGTGAACCTGTGGGGCGTCGTCCACGGCTGCCGGCTGTTCGGCGCCCAGATGGTCGAACGGGGCGAGGGCGGCCACATCGTCAACATCGCCTCGCTCGCCGCGTTCGCCCCGTCGAGGATGCTGCCCGCCTACTCGACCGCCAAGGCGGCGGTGAGGATGCTCAGCGAGTGCCTGCGGGCCGACCTCGCCGGGCAGGGCATCGGCGTCAGCGCCGTCTGCCCCGGCTTCGTGTCGACGCCCATCGCGGGCAACGCCACCTATGTCGGCCCCGACCTGCGCGAGTTCGCCGTGCGGGCCCTGGAACGCCGCGGCTACCCGCCCGAGCGCGTCGCGGCCCACATCCTGCGCGCCGTACACCGCAACCAGGCCGTCGTGCCTGTCAACGTGGAGGGGAGGATCGGGTACGCCCTGTCGAGGCTGTCTCCCGGAGCGCTGCGCGGGCTGGCCCGGCTGTCCGGAGCCATGAGAAATCCGTAATTGACCGGTAACGATCGGCCGCTTCGAGAGAAGATTAAGGCGTGCCGACGCCCCAGATTGACGATGACCGCGCGCGCCCCCAGGCCTTACGCCGGCGGCCCACCCAGCGGCGCAGCGCGCGCCGGGTCGAGCGGATGCTCGACGCCTGCGCCGCGCTGCTCGACGAGATCGGCTACGAGGCGCTCTCCACCACCCGCATCGCCGAGCGGGCCGGTGTCGCGATCGGCTCGGTCTACCAGTTCTTCCCCGACAAGCGGGCCATCACCCAGGAGCTGACCCGGCGCAACGTCGAGCAGTTCGTCTCCCGGGTCGGCCACCGGTTCATCGAGGAGGACTACCGCGGCTGGTGGGAGGCGGTCGACGCGATCATCGACGAGTACGTCGACATGCACCGGACCGTCCCCGGCTTCAGGAGCCTGCACTTCGGCGACGTGGTCGACCTCAACCTGCTCGACTCCGACTCCGACAACAACGCCGTGATCGCGGGACGGCTGCGCGGGCTGCTGCTCAAGGAGTTCGGGCTGGCCGACAGCCATGAGCTCGACGTGGCCATGCTGGTGGCGGTCGAGGCCGGTGACGCGGTGCTCAAGCTGGCCTTCCGTCACGTGCCCGACGGCGACCCGGAGATCATCGACGCGGCCAAGCAGCTCGTCCGCGGCTTCCTGTCTCGCCAGCTCCGCTCCTGGTCGCCGCAGCCCGCCTAGCGTCCGCGGTCGCCGCGGGTCGGCGTGGCGCGTGCCTAGCGGGGGTGCCGGAGGCCGTCGGTGAAGGAGGCGGGCAGGGCGCTGCTCAGCGGCACGGGGGCGGGCACGCACGGGGCGGGCAGCGACACAGGCCGCTCCTCCTTCGCCTCCCTGCCCTCGCGCACCATGCGGGCGTTCAGCCTCGCCTCTACGGCGCGCAGGTTGCGCTCCGCCGCCTCGATGGCCTCCAGGCGGGCCGACAGGTATCCGGCCGCTCCGGGGATCACGGTCGCCAGCACCAGGGCGCACGCCAGCGTGAAGGTCATCTGCTTGGACATGCCCATGACCACCCCTCCGCTCGCGACGCGCGCGACGGCTCTTATGCCCTCGGCCTGCGGCGACACGCCGTGCTTGGCCGTCCTTTGACCTGATCTTGGCGAAGTCGTGGCCGATCGGCGATGTGCATTGCCGGGGCAAACCGGCGAGGGGCTCGGTAGTCTCGCGGTGTGGCGCATGTGACCCGTGAGCACCTTGATCGCCTGCTCGAGCAGGCCCTGCTGGCCGATGACCACGGCTCCTTGGCCGGGCGGCTGTACGACGTCGCGCTGAGCTACTCCTCGGGAGACGTCTCCAGGGCGTCCATCCTGGTCCTGGCGGCCGAGGAATGGCGAGCGGCCGGGCAGCCCGCGCGAGCGCTGGAGTGCTTCCAGCGCGCGGTGGAAGACGGTGGCGAGTCGATCATCGACCCACGTGCCGGCATCGCCGACACGCTGTTCGAGCTGGACAGGCCCGACGAGGCGAGGGAGGTCATCGAGACGATCAGAGCCGAGGGCGGGGCCACCACGGCGACGGCCCACACGATCGCCGAGACCCTCGTGGCCTATGGAGACCTGCGGGCCGGGCTCGACTGGGCGACGCAGGCCGTTCTGGCGAGCGACGAGGACGATCCCGAGCACGTGGCGCTGCTGCGCACCCGCTACCGCATCAGGGTCGATCTGGGCCTGCCCGAAGACGAGCTCGACGCGATGGTCTCCTGACCACACGCGGAAGGGCCGCGACCGGAAGGTCGCGGCCCTCTTCGGAACGCCCCGGGTGGGGCGGGACTTCCGGGCGTTTCCATGGAGCTCCCGGGGTTGGGCGGGACGGGCGCTTCACAGCACGCCCGGTGTTGGGTGGGACGGGGCTCCGTGGAACGACCGGGGTCAGTTCAGGGGCAGCCCGTTCAGGACGTCGTTGACGCCGCCGGCCGCCGGAGTCCGGGAGCCGAGGGGCGGGGCCTGGGGCAGGCGGCCCGCGTCGGGCAGGGTCCCGTCCGTCCTGGGCGCCGCCGGCGCGACGTCCGAGGCGACCCTCTTGGGGGCCTCACCGGTGGGGCGCTTGAGCGAGTGCGAGGCGCCGGGCCCGGCGACCGGCACCCGGCCGAAGGACATCCCGGCGGGCATGGCCGGGAGCACCGGCAGGCCAGGCAGGTTGGGCACCGCGCCCGCCGTCGAGGCATCGGACAGGCCGGAGGGGTTGGGCAGGCCGGAGGGGTTGGGCAGGCCGGAGGGGTTGGGCAGGCCCGCGGGGTTGGACCGGCCCGGGTGGGACCGGTCCGGGTTGGGGCGGTCCGGGTTGGACCGGCCGGGGTTGGGGCGGTCCGGGTTCGACCGGCCGGACGGCTGATCGGGCAGGTGCGAGCTCCGCGAGCTCCGCGAGCTCGCGGAGCTGGCGCCCTTCCCGGGCTTGGCCGAGTCGCCCGCCTTGGCGGTCCTGCCGGCGTCCTCGGTGGCCTTGCCGTTCTCGCCGTTCTCGCCGTTCGTGCCGACCTTGGCGTTCTTGCCGAACTTGCCGGTCTTGGTGGTCCTGGTGGTCTTGCCGGTCCTGGTGGTCCTGTGGGCCGGTTCTGCGCCGGTGTATCCGGTGTCGCCCGTCAGGTTCGTCCCGGCCGTGCCGGCGTCGGCGGGAGCCCGGCCGCTCAGGCCCGTCAGGCCGAGGCGCTGGGCCGTTCTCGTGACGAGCCGGGCCAGCTCCTCGTCCTCCGACACCAGCCGCCCCTCACCCGCGGTGCGGGTGAGGTCGGCGCAGAGCGGCGTGACGGCGGAGTCGACGGACGCCTCCAGGCAGGACTCGGCGGACACCGGGCCCGCCGCGAGCCAGCTCACCCCCGCGGTCAGCGTGGCCACCGCTATGACGCTCCGGATGTTGCGAGATGACACTTCACGTCCCCCTGATCGTGTTCGGCGATCCGATGAAGCGCCAAGCTAGTCAGCCACGCGGCGGGCGGAAGGGGGCTTGCCCGAAGGCTGGGGCAGACCTTACCGGCGGGTGGGCGGCCTGACCGTCCCATGGAACGCCGCCGCCCGGAGGCCGAACCGGCCTCCGGGCGGGGAGGGAAGGGACGTCCGGCGCGCGGGAGCGCCGGACGGTCAGGCACTGGAGCGCCGGACCGTCAGGCACCGGAGCGCCGGACGGTCAGGCGCGCTGGATGGTCAGCTCGTCGTCGCCGAGGTCCACCTTGACCTTGTCACCGTCGACGACCTCACCCGAGAGCACCGCCTTGGCCAGCTTGTCGCCGATCGCCGACTGGACCAGCCGGCGCAGGGGACGCGCGCCGTACAGCGGGTCGTAGCCGGTGAGCGCGAGCCACTCGCGGGCGGCCGGGGTGACCTCCAGCGTCAGCCTGCGGTCGGACAGCCGCCGCGCGAGCCGATCCACCTGCAGGTCGACGATCTTCGCCAGTTCCTCGGAGCCGAGCGCGTCGAACAGGATCACGTCGTCGAGGCGGTTGAGGAACTCGGGCTTGAAGGAGGTCCGGACCGCGCCCATGACGGCCTGGCGCTTGGAGCCGTTCTCCAGCGTCGGGTCGACCAGGAACTGCGAGCCGATGTTGGAGGTGAGGATCAGGATCGTGTTGCGGAAGTCGACCGTGCGTCCCTGGCCGTCGGTCAGCCGCCCGTCGTCGAGCACCTGCAGCAGGATGTCGAAGACCTCGGGATGCGCCTTCTCCACCTCGTCGAGCAGCACCACCGTGTACGGCCTGCGCCGCACCGCCTCGGTGAGCTGGCCGCCCTCCTCGTAGCCGACGTAACCCGGAGGCGCGCCGACCAGCCTGGCGACGCTGTGTTTCTCGGAGTATTCGCTCATGTCGATGCGGGTCGTCGCCCGCTCGTCGTCGAACAGGAACTCCGCCAGCGCCTTGGCCAGCTCGGTCTTGCCGACACCCGTGGGCCCGAGGAACAGGAACGAGCCCGTGGGCCGGTCGGGGTCGGCGATGCCCGCCCGGCTGCGCCGCACGGCGTCGGACACGGCCTGTACGGCCTGCCGCTGCCCGACGAGCCGCCTGCCCAGCTCCTGCTCCATGCGCAGCAGCTTGGCCGTCTCGGCCTCCAACAGGCGGCCCGCCGGGATGCCCGTCCAGGACGAGATGACCTCGGCGATGTCGTCGGGGCCCACCTCCTCCTTGACCATGGCGTCGTCGGGTGGCGCGGCCTCGGAGGCCTCCTGGAGCGCCTGCTCCAGCCGCGGCACCTCGGCGTACATGAGCCGGGAGGCCGTCTCGAAGTCGCCGTCGCGCTGCGCCCGCTCGGCCGCGCCGCGGGCCTCGTCGAGCTGCTTCTTCAGTTCGCCGACCTTGTTGAGCCCGGCCTTCTCGCGCTCCCAGCGGCCGACGAGGGCGTTGAGCTCCTCCTGGCGGTCGGCCAGCTCCTTGCGGAGCCGTTCGAGCCGCTGGACGGAGGCCTCGTCGGTCTCCTTGGACAGCGCCAGCTCCTCCATCTTCATCCGGTCGACGTCGCGCTGGAGCTGGTCGATCTCCACGGGACGGGAGTCGATCTCCATGCGCAGCCGGGAGGCGGCCTCGTCGACCAGGTCGATGGCCTTGTCGGGCAGGAACCTGCTGGTGATGTAGCGGTCGGAGAGCGCGGCGGCGGCGACCAGCGCGCTGTCGGCGATCTGCACCTGGTGGTGGGCCTCGTAGCGGCCCTTCAGCCCGCGCAGGATCGCGATCGTGTCCTCGACCGTCGGCTCGCCCACGTAGACCTGCTGGAAACGGCGCTCCAGCGCGGGGTCCTTCTCGATGCGCTCGCGGTATTCGTCGAGCGTCGTGGCGCCGATCATGCGCAGCTCGCCGCGGGCCAGCATGGGCTTGAGCATGTTGCCCGCGTCCATGGCGCCTTCGGCGGCGCCCGCGCCGACGACCGTGTGCAGCTCGTCGATGAACGTGACGATCTGGCCGTCACTCTCCTTGATCTCGGACAGCACGGCCTTGAGCCGCTCCTCGAACTCGCCGCGGTATTTCGCGCCGGCCACCATCGCGCCCAGGTCGAGCGAGATCAGCCGCTTGTTGCGCAGCGACTCGGGCACGTCGCCGGCCACGATGCGCTGGGCGAGGCCCTCGACGACGGCGGTCTTGCCGACGCCGGGCTCGCCGATCAGCACCGGGTTGTTCTTGGTGCGCCTGGACAGGACCTGCACGACCCGGCGGATCTCGGAGTCACGGCCGATGACCGGGTCGAGCTTGCCGCTGCGGGCGCGCTCGGTCAGGTCGACGCCGTACTTCTCCAGCGCCTGGTAGGTGTCCTCGGGCGTCTCGCTGGTGACGCGGGCGTGGCCGCGTACCTTCTCGAACGCGTCGAGCAGCGCCTGCGGCGTCGCCCCCTGCGACTTGAGCAGCTCGGCGACCTGTCCGCCGTCGGTGGCCAGGCCGACGAGCAGGTGCTCGGTGGAGACGTACTCGTCCTCCAGCCGCTTGGCCCGCTGGGCCGCGGTGTTGATGACGGTCAGCAGCTGGCGCGAGCTCGACGGCGCGCTGACGGTCGAGCCCTGCGCCTTGGGCAGCGCCGCAAGCAGCTCCTCGGCCCTGGCGCGCAGCGCCTTCCAGTCGGCGCCCACGGCCTCCAGCAGAGGCACGGCGGTGCCGCCCGTCTGGGCGAGCAGCGTGGTCAGCAGGTGAACCGGGGCGATCTCCGGATTGCCCTCCGCGGCGGCACGCCGCATGGCCCCGGAGAGAGCTTCCTGGCTCTTCTGGGTGAGCTTGTAGTCCATGTGTTCCTATGCCCCCGGTGGCAGCTCGTAGCGGATCAGCGCCCTGACCATCTGCATCTCGGCGCGCAGGCGGTGAACCTCCTCACGCAGCCGCAGAGCCTCGTTCTCCAGCTCCAGGATCCGCTTGATGCCGGCGAGGTTGATGCCCTCCTCCTGGGAGAGCCGCTGCACCTCGCGCAGCTGGATGATGTCGCGAGTCGAGTAGAGGCGGCCGCGCCCCGCCGTGCGTCCCGGGCAGACCAGCCCCAGCCGGTCGTACTGCCGGAGCGTCTGGGGGTGCAGCCCAGACAACTGCGCGGCCACCGAGATCACGTAGACGGGAGTCTCGTCTGACAGGTCGAAATAGTTGGCGTCCATCGGCTACTCGCTTCTGGCTCTCAGGATGAGATCAGCCCGCGGGTCCTCACCCGCGGTCGCGGTGTTGAACTCCGTGAGGAGCTCGCGTGACTTGTCGTCGAGCGTCTTGGGCACCAGCACCTCGACAGCGGCGAGCAGGTCGCCCTTGGTGCCGTCCTTGCGGGTGACGCCGCGTCCGCGCACCCTGAACGTGCGGCCGTTGGGCGTGCCCGAGGGGACGCGCAAGGTGACCGGCAGGCCCTTGAGGGTCGGCACCTTGATCTCGGCCCCGAGCGCGGCCTCCGTGAACGTCACCGGCACGGTGACCGTCAGGTTGTCGCCGCTCCGCCCGAACACCGCGTGCGGTTTGACGTGGGTCTGGATGTAGAGGTCTCCGGCGGGCCCGCCGTTCTCACCCGGTGCGCCCTTGCCCTTGAGCTTGACCCGCTGGCCGTCGGCCACCCCGGCGGGGATGCGCGCCTGGATGGTGCGCGTGCTCCTGGCCCGGCCGCTGCCCTCGCACACTGGGCAGGGGTCGTCCACGAGCAGCCCGCGGCCCTTGCAGTCGCGGCAGGGCTCGGAGAAGGCGAAGTTGCCCAGGTTGCGGCTGGCTGCCCCGGTGCCCTCGCAGGTCGGGCAGACCCGCGGGGTCGTGCCCGCCTTGGCCCCCGTCCCGCTGCACGCCGTGCAGGCGGCCGAACTGGTCAGCCTGAGCGACACCGTGGTGCCCTCGACCGCCTCCGTGAACGTGAGGGTGACCTCCGACTCGATGTCCTGGCCCCGGCGCGGCCTGGTGGTCCTGGTCGTACGGGTCGTGCCGCCCCCGCGGTTGAACAGCCCGCCGAACAGGTCGCCGATGCGGTCACCGGCCCCCTGGCCGCCCTGGTGGCCGCCGGTGCCGCCGAAGAGGTCACCGAAGTCGAACGGGAACCCGCCACCGCCGGGACGCTGGCCGCCGACACCGGACCCGAACAGGGCGCGCGCCTCGTCGTACTCCTTGCGGCGCTTGCTGTCGGACAGGACGTCGTAGGCCTCGGAGACCTCCTTGAACTTGGTCTCCTTGGACGCGTCGCCCTGGTTGGTGTCCGGGTGGTACTGCCTGGCCAGCTTCCGGTAGGCCTTCTTGATCTCGTCGGCGGTGGCGGTCTTGGGCACACCAAGGACGGCGTAGTAATCCTTCTCCAGGTAGTCCTTGGTGCTCATCTATGGCCCTTCGTCCTTGTCAGTTGTCGTCGTCTGCGGGCGCCGGGGGGGCGTCCTCGGGCTCGGCCACGGCCACCCGCGCCGGGCGGAGCACCCGCTCGCCCAACCGGTAGCCCGACTGCAGCACCTCGATGGCGGTCGGCTCGGTCACGTCGGGCGAGTAGCTGTGCATCAGCGCCTCGTGGACGGTCGGGTCGAAGGGCTCGCCCTTCTGACCGAACGAGCTGAGGCCCAGCTTGGTGAGCGCAGCCTCCAGTGACTCGGCCACCTTCGCGAATCCGCCCGTGAGCTCGCCGTGGTCGCGGGCCCTGCCGAGGTCGTCGAGCACCGGCAGGAGCTCGACCAGCGCGCCCGCGACGGCCTGCTCGCGGACCGCGACCCGGTCACGCTCTACGCGCCTGCGGTAGTTGGTGTATTCGGCCTGGAGGCGCTGCAGATCGGCGGTCCGCTCGGCGAGCTGCGCCTGCAGCTCGCCGTCGTCGCCCGCCGGCCCCGCCGGACCTGCCGTGGCCGCACCGGCCGTGGCCTGGCC
>NZ_QNFZ01000927.1 GCF_003313395.1 Nonomuraea lactucae
CGCCCCGCCCGCCGCCGCGCCCTCCAACGAGCCCTCGCAGGCGGTCGGCGCCCCGGCACCGGGCCAGGCCGCTCCTGAGGTGCCGACCGCAGGGACCGGCACCACGGACGAGCCCGCGGCAGAGCCCACGCCCGCCGCACCGGATGCGCAGGCGATACCGGACGCGCAGCCCGCCGACACCGAGCCGACCAGGCAACAGCCGACACAGCCGGAGCTCACGCACCCGCGGGAAGCGGCACCCGAGACGACGCCCGAAGCCACACAGTCCCAGGCGACCGAACCCGAAGCC
Organism: Nonomuraea lactucae; assembly: GCF_003313395.1. Lineage (GTDB taxonomy): Bacteria > Actinomycetota > Actinomycetes > Streptosporangiales > Streptosporangiaceae > Nonomuraea > Nonomuraea lactucae. Next base: position 290 of record NZ_QNFZ01000927.1, read on the forward strand.
ACGCAGCCCGAAGCCACACAGCCTCCGGCCACGGAAACCGAATCCACGCCGCCTCAGGCCCAGGCACACCAGGCCAGTCCGCCCCGGACGACGGAGCCCGCGGTTCCGGAACCCAAGGCGGCGGAGCCCAGGGCCGCACAACCCAGGGCCGCCGAGCCGAAGGCGCCGACCCCGGCGGTCCCCAAGGCGCCCGCTCCCAGGCCGAAGCCCGCGCCAGGTGCGGCGACCGTACCCGCGGCGCGTCCCGGCAAGGACGACGCACCCAAGGCCGAGGCACCCAGGGCCGAGGCCCCCAAGGCCGACGCATCCAAGGTCGAGGCGCGAGAGGACCGAGCCCGAGAGGACAGGGCCCGAGAGGACAGGGCGCGAAGGGACGAGGCGGCGAGGGACGGCGCGGGCAAGGACCACGCGGCCAAGGACGGTTCGGGCAAGGACGGTTCGGGCAAGGGGGACAAGCCCAAGGAGGGCACGGCGAAGGAGAAGGAGGAGCCCCCGGTGCCGGTGCCGTCTCCCCCACCAGCGCCCGCCGCCCGCCAGGCACGCAAGGGCTCCAGGGGACGCCGGGCCTCGGTGCCCACCTGGGACGAGATCATGTTCGGCGCCCGCCGCCAGGACTGACCCCGCCCCACGGCCCGCGTCCAGGCTGTCCCCACGCCATGGCCCCACGGCCCACATCCAGGCGCCAGGCACCCCGCCCTCCCAGGCACCGTGCCTTGCCGGGCCGCGCACCGTGCCTTCCCAGGGTGCGGCCATCCGCGCGCTCCCGACGCCCCAGCGTGCCAGAGCCTCGTCGCGTCAGGTCAGAGTGACCGCGGCTGAGTCGGCGCGTCCTCGACGAAGGGCGCGAGCCAGTCGGGGGTGACCTCGGCGGGGAATCCCGTGGCCTGCCCGGGTGAGACGTCGATCGCCGTGTAGCCGCCCTGGCCCGCCCCCACCCCGGCGGTCAGCGTGTACACCCCTGCCCGCCGCTGGAACCACGTCTGCCTGAGCCGCCAGCCGACCACCGCGCGCCGTTCGACCACCGCCTGCGCCCGCCGCAGCGAGCCCGAGCGGACCGAGAGGCGTACGCCGTCGTAGCCGTGCCCCAGCGAGCGGTAGCGGTCGGCGCCGAGGGGAACGCCCAGCCCGGCCAGCAACAGGGCGAGCACCGCGAGGATCCACCACGGCGGCGTCCGCGTCGCCAGGCCGCTCAGGGCCGCGACGGCGAACAGCGCCAGCCACGGGAACACCGCCCGGAAGAGACGGCGCCTGCGGGCGACCGGCGGGTGGGGCCGAAGTTCCGCCCGGAAGGGGCCGATGGCGTCGGCGGTGATCTGAAGGGCCACCGCGCGCGGCACGTCGGGCAGCAGTTGCCCGCGCGTGGACGAGTCTCCGAGCCCGGTCACGATGGCCCAGACCCGGACGACCCCGGCCCAGCGCTCGGCCGGCGCGTCGACGATCTCGTAACCGCGCACCCGCCTCGACTCCAGCGAGACGCTGCGCCTGTTGATCAGGCCGCGCTCGGCCACCAGGTAGCCGTCACGCTCCTTCAGCCGGAAGTTCCAGTGGAACACCGCGTACATCACCGCGCCCACGAACGGCATCGCCAGCACCAGCAGCAGCACGGCGACCAGCACCAGGTAGGGGTGGTCCCAGAGCCACTCGCCCACCGTCCAGGCGGCCTCACGGCCCAGGCCGAACTGGTCGCCCCACTGGAACGCCAGCCCGATGGCTCCACCGGCCAGGGCGAACGGGGTGAACAGGTAGGCCCCGGACAGCGGACCGTACAGCAGCCACCTGCGCGGCACGCTGATGATCGTGCGCTCAGCCGTGACGTGGGCTCCCGCCGCCTCCACCGCCTCCGGGTGAGCGGTTTCGTGAGGTGCTCCGGCCGCCGCGGCGCCTGCGGCGGCCTCGATTCGCGCCGCGGTGGCGCGGCGCAGCAGGGCGGCCTTGAGGCGTTCGGCCTCCTCCAGGGTGATGCCGTCGAGCTTGCCCTCCTCCTCGCCGCCGCTCGCCCCGGTGTCGATCTTCAGTACGGCCAGGCCGAGCAGCCGGTGCAGGGGTGGGATGGACACGTCCACGCCGCGGATCCGTTCGAGCGGAATGGTGCGCACCGATCGGCTGACCAGCGACCGGGTGATCTCCAGCCGGTCGCCCACGATCTCGTACGTGAGCGTCGCCCATCTGATGAGGGCGAACACGACGGTGCCCACCACGCCCACGGCGGCCCAGACGTACGACCTGCTGGAGAACCCGCCCACGAACAGCACGCCGACGAGCGGCACGAGCAGGTTGGGCAGCATGCGCACCGGGTCGATGAGCAGCACCTTGGGACTCAGCCGCCGCGGCGCCCACCCGGACTGCGCGGGCGCCCGAAGCGCCGTCCCGCCTCCATGGTGAGGTGCGCCTTCAGGACCGTGGGACGGTGCGCCTTCAGGACCGCGGGGCGTCCCGCCCGCCGTACCGTGGCTCGGCGGCGTGGTCCCGTGCGGCTCGTACCGCTCGTCCGCTCCTGGCGCCCCGGCAGCGCCAGGGCTTTCCGGGCCGGGCCGTCCGTGCGCGGACAGGTCCCCTGGGGGAAGCGGCGGCCGTTCCTCGTGAGGAGGGGGCTGGGCGGGGTCGTCGGTCATGTGGCGTCGTCTCTCAGCTCTTCGGCCCGGCGCGCCAGCTGTTCGGCGAGCCCCGCCGCCACCTCGTAGTCGAGCCCCTTGATGGTCGACGAGCCCGCGTGCGAGGCGGTGCGGATCTCCAGGGTGGCCAGGCCGAGCAGGCGTTCCATCCAGCCCTGCGCCTTGTCGACCGTCTGGATCCGGCTCACCGGCACGAACACCCACTCCCTGGTCAGGAACCCCGTCCGCGCGTACACGACGTCACCGGACAGCTCCCACCGGTGCACGGCGTAACGTACGAACGGCTCCGCCACCAGGAACGGCGTCAGCAGCACCCCCATCGCGGCGGGCAGCACCCACGGCCGTTCGGCGAACCAGCCGGGCACCCACGACCACCCGCTCTCGCCGACCCACGCGGCGAGCAGCACGGAGCCTCCGACCAGGACCAAGAAGCCGATCAGGGCCTCGAACAGCCAGAGCTTGACCGCCTTGGGCGAGACGCGGTGCGCCGGGTCGCGCAGCGAACCAGTTGACGTCACGGATCCCAGCTTATGCCGCGCGGCGTGTCAGCGATCTATCAGTCAGGGGCCGGTCGGGGTTCAGAGAAATGTCAGTGGCCTACGACACAGTGGATGTCAAAGCAATGCCGTGAAAGGAAAGTGATGCGCTACGCGATAGAGGCCGAGGGCCTCGTGAAGCACTACGGCGAGACGAAGGCCCTCGACGGCGTCGACCTCGGGGTGCCGCCCGGCCGACTGCTCGGCGTGCTGGGGCCCAACGGCGCGGGCAAGACCACCGCCGTGCGGATCCTCGCCACGCTGCTCACCCCCGACGCCGGGCGCGCGACGGTGCTCGGCTACGACGTGCGGCGGCAGGCGCACCAGGTCCGCTCGCTGATCGGGCTGACCGGCCAGTACGCCGCGGTCGACGAGATGCTCACCGGCGTCGAAAATCTGGTGATGCTCGGCCGCCTGCTTGGCCTGTCCAGGGCCGAGTCGCGGTCGCGGGCAACGGCCCTGCTGGAGCGGTTCGACCTGGCCGACGCCGCCGGGCGAGCGGCCAAGACCTACTCGGGTGGCATGCGGCGGCGTCTCGACCTGGCGGCGAGCCTGGTCGGCAGGCCGCAGGTGCTGTTCCTCGACGAGCCGACGACCGGCCTCGACCCGCGCAGCCGCACCGAGCTGTGGTCGGTGGTGCGCGGGCTGATGGCCGACGGGGTGACGGTGCTGCTGACCACCCAATACCTGGAGGAGGCCGACCAGCTCGCCGACGACATCGTGGTGTTCGACCACGGCAAGGTGATCGCGTCGGGCACCTCCGACGAGCTCAAGGCGACCACCGGAGCGCAGGTCCTGGAGGTGCGTCCGCTCGACCCGGAGCACCTGGCGCTGGTGGCCAAGGTCGTCACCGACGTCATCGACGAGACCCCCGAGGTGGCGGGCGGCACGGTCACCGCCGCGGTGCACGACCCCGCGGTGATCCCCGCCGTGGTCCGGCACCTCGACGACCTCGGGATCGTCGCCTCGGAGCTGACGTTGCGCAAGTCCACTCTCGACGAGGTCTTCCTGGCGCTGACCGGGCACCGCGCCGAGCAGGCCACCGACGAAGAGGAGGTTCCCGTATGACCGCCGCGACGACGGCCGCCGCGACGCCCGTCGTGGCGAAGCGGGTGGGGCCCGGGGCGACCGTCCAGCAGACCCTCACGCTGGCCTGGCGGAGCCTGGTGCAGATCAAGCACAACCCGTGGGAGCTGCTCGATCTCAGCATCCAGCCGATCATGTTCCTGTTGCTCTTCACGTACGTCTTCGGCGGGGCGATCTCCGGCTCGACCGGCGACTACCTGCAGTTCGCGCTGCCGGGCCTGCTGGTGCAGAACGCCCTGTTCTACACGTTGTCCACGGCTATCGGGCTCAACACCGACATCACCAAGGGCGTCTTCGACCGGCTGCGCAGCCTGCCGATCGCGCGCACCGCGCCGCTGGCCGGGCGGGTCATCGCCGACACGTTCAAGCAGGTCTGGGCGTTCGCGCTGCTGGTGGGTTTCGGCATGGTGCTCGGCTTCCGCGTGCAGACCAGCGCCGTGGGGCTGCTCGGCGCGCTCGCGCTGCTGGTGGTCGTGGCGTTGGCCATGTCGTGGATGTCGGTGCTCATCGGACTCAAGGCGTCCAACCCCGAGAAGGTGCAGATGATGTCCTTCTCGCTGATGATGCCGCTGACGTTCACGAGCAGCGCGCTGGTGCCGTCCAACACCTTCCCCGGCTGGCTGCAGGCGTGGTCCGACGTCAACCCGGTGACCCACCTGGCCAACGCCATCCGCGGGCTCATGATCGGCGGCGAGGTGGCCGACCCGGCGCTCGTGTCGCTGCTCTGGTCCGCGGGCTTCGTGGTCGTGTTCGCCCCGCTGGCGATCAGGGCCTTCAGGAGCCGCGTCTGAGCCGCCCCCTCTCCCGAGGCCCGGACATCCGGCCATTCCCGAGCGACCGCACTCCCCCAGCATCCGGGAAAGGATCGCGCCGCGCGGGGGCAGGCGCGATCAGGTGCCCAGGGGCCACCGGCTAAGACTCGCAGGGCCAGGGCGATCACGTCGTCACGGCCTCAGATGCGCAGGGCCAGGGCGATCACGTCGCCACAGCCTCAGATGTGCAGGGCCAGGGCGATCACGTCGTCACGGGCCATTTCCCGGCCGCGCTCCAGGTGGCGGGCGAACCCGTCCGCCCCGAGCGTGGCCTGGGCCGCCGCGGTGACGCGGCGGTGGTCCCACTCGACAACCGCCGCCGTCCCCTTGATCGTCTCGGCCCCGCCCAGCAGCCTCGCCGCCTCCTCGGGGCGGCCGGCGGCCACTGCCAGCCCCGCGCAGGCGATGACCGCGATCCCGGTGACCTGCGCGTCACGCGACTCGTCGGCCTGCCGGACGGCCAGCTCGACCAGCCGCCGCGCCTGGTCGAGCTCCCCTTCCTGTACGGCGAGCAGCGCGAGCGACGAGTTGACCACCGAGATCATCTGCGGCGGCGGGGCCGCGACGGCGTCCATCAGCGCCAACGAATGCGCGTAGTGGCGGCGGGCCCCCTCCACGTCGCCGTCCTGGCGGGCGAACTCCCCCAAGGCGCCCGCCACCCCCGCCTCGCCGACGCGGTCGCCCAGCTCGGTGACGAGGCGGTCCACCTCGCGCAGCAGCGACTCGGCCTCCTGCCGCCGGCCCAGCATGTTGAGGCCGATGGCGAGCCTGGCCCGCATGTAGGCGGTGTCCTCGATCGCGCCGAGCTCGTCCATCACGCGCAGCGCGTCCCGCATGACCGCCACGCCCTGCTCCAGCTCGCCGCGCAGGAGATGAACGTCCGACAGGGTGCCGAGCGCGCTGCCCATCCCCCAGCGGTCACCGGTCTGACGGTAGCGGTCGAGCGCCTCCCGCGTGTCACGCTCGCCGTCCTCGATCCGCCCGGCCGAATAGTGCAGCAGCCCCTGGAACATCAGTCCCGACGCGCTCGTCCACAGGTCGGCGTGCAGCACCATCTCGTCGATGTAGCGCTCGTCGCCCGGTTCCCCGGCCCCGTACAGCACGAAGACGGGCGTGGCCATGGCGACCAGCGGGTGCGCCTCGGCGACCTGGCCCAGCGCCCGCCGCAGCTCCCCCAGTGAGAGGCGGGCCTCCTCCCAGCCCAGGGCCGCGCCCACCGCGTTGATGCCGTGCACGGCCAGGGCGAGCCTGCGCAGCCGGCCGGAGACCCCGGATGTGGCCGCCAGCACCTCGCGGGCCCGCAGCGTGCCCTCCAGCCGGTGCCCTCTCAGCCACCAGTACCATCCGAGCGCCCCGACGAGCCGGAGCGCCAGCTCCCCTTCGCCGCTGTCGAGGGCCCAGCGGAGCGCCGCCGAGAAGTTCTCGTGCTCGGCGGCCAGCTCGGCCAGCCGGTCGAGCTGCCCCGCCGTGCGCAGCACCGGCTCGGCCGCCTCGGCCAGCTCGGTGAAGTGGCGGGCGTGCGCCTGCCGTACGACGTCCTCCTCGCCGGACTCGGCCAGGCGTTCGGTGGCGTAGGCCCGGATCGTCTCCAGCATCCGGTACCTGCCGGAGTCGTACACCACCAGCGACTTGTCGACGAGCCGCCCCAGCGGGTCGAGTATGTCGCCGAAGACCTTCTCCAGCGTTTCGAGGGTGGCGCCGCCCGAGAAGGCCGCCAGGCGCCGCCCCAGCACGCGTTCGTGCTCGTCGAGCAGGTCCCAGCTCCACTCGACGACGGAGCGGAGCGTCCGGTGGCGCGGTTGCGCGGTGCGGCTGCCGCCCCTCAGCAGCTGGAACCTGTCACCGAGCCGCGCCGCGACCTGCTCGGCCGTCATGGACCGCAGCCGGGCGGCGGCCAGCTCGATGGCCAGCGGCAGGCCGTCAAGCGCCCGGCAGATCCCCGTCACCGCCTCCGCGTCGGCGGCCACGTCGTAACCCGGCCGTACCGCGGCGGCCCTGTCGGCGAACAACCGGACCGCCGGGTAATCGCCTGCCTCGCGAGGGCCCGCGCCGGACGGTGGCACGGCGAGCGGGGGCAGGATCCAGGTGATCTCCCCGGTGATGCCGAGCGGCTCCCTGCTTGTCGCCAGGATCACCACACCCGGGCACTCGGCGAGCACCCGGTCGGCCAGGTACGCGGCGTGCTCGGCCACGTGCTCGCAGTTGTCCAGCACGATCAGCAGCCGCTTCCCGCGCAGCGCCGTGACCAGCCGGTCGAGTGGTTCCAGCGGGGGCGCGCCGGCGGACATGGCGGTGGTGACGCCGTCACGCACGTCGAGCGCGCCGATCAGGCTCTGCGTCACGCCCGGCGCGTCGGTCGCCGTCGCCAGCTCGGCCAGCCACACGCCGTCGGGCATGGTGCCGCCCAGGGCCTCGGCCGTCTCCATGGCGAGCCTCGTCTTCCCCGCCCCTCCCGGCCCGAGCAGCGTGACCAGGCGGTGCCGGGCCAGCAGTCCGGTGGTGTGGGCGACGTCGTCCTCCCGGCCGACGAAGCTGGTCAACCGCGCCCGCAGGTTGCCACGACGCGGCTGGAGCGCACCCTCGGGACCATGCAACGCGCCCCCGGCGCCCGGCCTGAGCACGTCCCCGGGACCGTGCAGGACGCTCCCGGAGCCCGGCCTGACCGCATCCTCGGGACCATGCAGGACGCTCCCGGAGCCCGGCCTGACCGCATCCTCGGGACCGCGCGGCCCACCCTCGGTACCTGGCTGGAGCGCGCCCCCGTTGCCTCGCCGGAGGGACGCCCCACCGGAATGGGCCGCCGGCTCGCCGGGAAGGGGCCGGGTCTCGCGGGTGGGGGTCGGCGGCTCCCCGTTCGGCCGGGACGAGAGGTCGTCCGGGACGCCCGGCCGGGGCGGTGGGTCGGCTCGGGGAGGGGCGCCGCGCAGCAGGGTCAGGTGCAGTTCGGCGAGCTCGGGTGAGGGGTCGGCGCCGAGCTCCTCGCGGAACGTACGGCGAGCTGACTCGTACGCGGCCAGCGCCTCCACGTGCCTGCCCGAGCCGTGAAGCGCCCGTATGAGCTGCCCGTGCAGGCGCTCCCGCAGGCGGTGCTCGGCCAGCAACCCCGTCAGGTCGTCGAGCACGTCCGCGTATCTGCCGAGACGCAGGTCGGCCTCGATGCGGTCTTCGGTGGCGGCGAGCCGGAGACCGTCGAGCCTGGCGATGCCTCCGGCGGCCACGGTGACGCCGGCCAGGTCGGCCAGCGCCGGCCCGCGCCACAGCGCCAGCGCCTCTCGCAGGAGGCCGGCCGCCGCC
>NZ_QNFZ01000926.1 GCF_003313395.1 Nonomuraea lactucae
CCGCGTGGGCGCACGCCGCGGCTGCGAGGGCGGCGGCGACGCGGCCCGAGGTGTGCAGGCGACCCCGCAGGAACCCGGCGAGAGACGCGAGGTCGTGTACGGCGCCCGAGGTGACGGCCTGTTCGGCGCCGCCGGAGTGGGCGTGCCCCCCGGCCGGGAGCCGGGAGTCGGCGAGGAGGAGCAGCGCGGGGTTCATGGCCGGCCGCCACCGGAGGCGACCGGGCGTGGGCCGGCGGGGGGCATCAGAAGAGGAAGTAGCGCTGCGCCATGGGCAGCGTGCGGGCGGGGGCTGGTTCGATGAGGTCGCCGTCCACGCGGACCTCGAACGTGTCCGGCGCCACCTCGATCCGCGGCATCGCGTCGTTGAGCGGCATCGCGGGCTTGCCGCGCTTGCGCACGTCCGCCACCGCCACCAGGCGGCGCCGTACGGCCAGGCGGTCCGCGAGTCCGTCGTCCAGGGCGAGCGGCGAGACGAAGTGGAGCGACGTGGACGCGGCCGTGGCCGGTGCCGCGCCGAACATGGGACGGGGGAGCACGGGCTGGGGCGTCGGGATGGAGGCGTTGGCGTCGCCCATCTGGGCCCAGGCCACCACGCCCCCCTTGATCACCAGTGTGGGCTTGACCCCGAAGAACGCCGGATCCCACAGCACCAGGTCGGCGAGCTTGCCCGGCTCGACCGAGCCGATCTCGGAGTCGAGGCCGTGGGCGACGGCCGGGCAGATCGTGTACTTGGCGACGTAGCGGCGGGCGCGCAGGTTGTCGGCCGGGCCGCCCAGCGAGCCGCGGCGGCCCTTCATGACGTGAGCCGTTTGCCAGGTGCGGATGACGGTCTCGCCGATGCGGCCCATCGCCTGCGAGTCCGATCCGATCATGGAGATGGCGCCCATGTCGTGGAGCACGTCCTCGGCCGCCATCGTCGTGGGCCTGATGCGCGACTCGGCGAACGCCAGGTCCTCCGGGATGGACGGGTTGAGGTGGTGGCAGACCATCAGCATGTCGAGGTGCTCGTCGAGCGTGTTGACGGTGTGCGGCCTGGTCGGGTTGGTGGAGGAGGGCAGCACGTTGGACAGGGACGCCACCCGGATGATGTCGGGGGCGTGCCCGCCGCCCGCGCCCTCGGTGTGGTAGGCGTGGATCATCCGGTCGCCGATGGCGGCCAGCGTCGACTCGACGAACCCCGCCTCGTTCAGCGTGTCGGTGTGGATGGTGACCTGCACCCCGGTGGCGTCGGCCACGCTCAGGCAGGCGTCGATGGCGGCGGGCGTGGTGCCCCAGTCCTCGTGCAGCTTGAAGCCCGAGGCGCCCGCCCGGAGCTGCTCCAGCAGCCCCTCGGGGTTGACCGTGTTGCCCTTGCCGAGCAGCGCGAAGTTCAGCGGGTAGGAGTCGAGCGACTCCAGCATCCTGCCTAGATACCAGGTGCCGGTGACGGTGGTCGCCTTGGTGCCCTCCACCGGGCCGGTGCCGCCGCCGACGATCGTGGTGACGCCCGAGCCGATGGCCTCGTCGAGCGACTGGGGGCAGATCAGGTGCACGTGGGAGTCCACGGCGCCGGCGGTGAGGATCTTGCCGTTGCCGCTGAGGATCTCGGTGGACGGCCCGATGACGATGTCCACGCCGTCCATGGTGTCGGGGTTGCCGGCCTTGCCGATGGCGCTGATCCGGCCGTCCGTGACGCCCACGTCGGCCTTGACCACGCCCCAGTGGTCGAGGATGACCGCGCCGGTGATCACCAGGTCGGGCGCGCCCTCGGCGCGGGTGGTGCGGGCCTGTCCCATGGACTCGCGGATCACCTTGCCGCCACCGAACACCGCCTCGTCGCCCGCCCCGGCGGGACCCATCGACCGGTCCTCGGTGACCTCGACGAACAGGTCCGTGTCGGCCAGCCTGATCCGGTCGCCCGTGGTCGGGCCGTACAGCGCCGCGTATCGGGCCCGTGAGATGTCAGCCATCGAGGGGCCCCGCCCATTCCGGTCGCAGGCCGGGCACGACGCGGCGCCCGGCGATGGGTACGAGTGTCACGTCGCGCTCGACGCCCGGCTCGAACCTGACCGCGGTGCCCGCCGGGACGTCGAGGCGCATCCCCCAGGCGGTGTCGCGGTCGAAGTCGAGGGCCGGGTTGGCGGCGGCGAAGTGGTAGTGGGAGCCGACCTGTACGGGCCGGTCGGCGGTGTTGACGACCCGGACCGTGACCCGCTCGCGCCCGGGGTTGAGCGGGAGGTCGCCGGCGGGGTGCGCGTACTCGCCGGGGATCACGGGATCGGCCTGTGCACGGTGACCAGCTTGGTGCCGTCGGGGAACGTGGCCTCGATCTGCACGCTGTCGAGCATCTCGGGCACGCCCTCCATGACGTCGGCGCGGCCGAGCACGGAGCGCCCGGCCTCCATGAGGTCGGCGACGGTCCGCCCGTCCCTGGCCCCTTCCATCAGGAACGACGCGATGACCGCGGTGGCCTCGGGGTGGTTGAGGCGCAGGCCCCTGGCCTGGCGCTCCCGAGCCACCCCGGCGGCGACATGGATGAGCAGGCGTTCCTGCTCGTGTGGGGTTAGCCGCATGGCCGGACCATAGGAACAGGCCGTTTCCGATCTGTTGCCGCCCGGTGTCGTATCGGTTTCGCCGCCGGGAGCCACCGGGAGCCGCCGGGAGCCTCAGGGAGTCTCAGGGGCTCGGGGCCTCAGGGCCTCAGCCCGCCGCCCACTGGCGCGCCGACCTGACGATCTCCTCCAGGTGGCCGCTGTGCGCGCCGTGCCAGTAGACCTGGCCGCAGTCGCGGCACTGCCCGTACGCGTCGAAGTTGCGCCGCGTGCCCGCCTCCAGCAACGGCTCCACCTCCCGCTTGGCGGCGGGCGCCAGCTCGCCGTTGCAGGCCGTGCACCTCGTCCAGGGGCGCAGCGGCGGCGAGAAGCGTTCGAGCAGGTCGCGCAGCTGGTCCTGCGGCCGGGAGCCGCGCACGTAGGCGCCCAGCCAGAGGGCGCGGCGGCGCAGCAGCCCGCGGTCCTGCGTCAGCAGCACCCGGTGCTCCTCGTTGGCCTGAGCCACCAGGGCTGGGTCGTCCATGTCGTTGTGGTAAGCGGCGTCGATGCCGAGCAGCCGCAGCCGCCGCGACAGCGTGCCCAGGTGCACATCGAGCAGGAAGCGCGGCTCGTGCGGAAGCTGCTGCGGTCGCGGCACCGCCCGCACCTCGACGACGTCGCCCGCGACGGGCTGGTAGGAGGGGCCGACCCCGTGCCCGTCGACGGTCATCGGTCCGACCTCCGTCAGCGGGATGCCGACCGACTCGACGTGGTGCCCGAGCGTCGAGGTGCCGTCAGGGGTCACCCGCTGCCACTCGTGGCGGCGGCTCACCGGCAGGAACATCATCAGCTCGTCGGCGATGCGAAGGCGCGCGTCCCGTTCCGTCACGACTCCCATTCTGCGCGATCGAACCCGGTGCGCTCGCGACGGCGCCCCCGCGGCGCCGTCCTCCGGGGCGTCGCCGCGTCCTACTGCTGATAGCCCTCCACCTCGGAGACCGGGCGCGGGGCCGCGTCGTCGGGGTCCTCGCCGACGCCCCGGCGGGCCCGGCGCTGCCTCAGCAGGTCCCAGCACTGGTCGAGCGCCACCTCCAGCTCCTTGACCCGCTCGTTCTCCTCCTCCGAGGTGACGTCGCCCGTCGCGAGCCTGCCGCGCAGCTCGTGCTCCTCGGCGACCAGAGCGCTGATCCTGGTGAGTATCTCGTTGTCCCGCATGCCCGAGACTCTACTGAGTTCGTGATAGAACACGCCCTATGTCTGGTATCGCGCTGGTAAGGAAGCCCGGGTCCCGCATCGCCGAGGGTCTGGTCACGTACGTCCAGCGCGACTCCGTCGACCCGGGCAGGGCGGTGGAGCAGCACGACGCCTACGTGGCCGCGCTCGCCGCGAACGGCTGGCGGCCCGTGTACGCCGGACCGGCCGACGACCTGCCGGACGCGCCGTTCGTCGAGGACACGGTCGTGGTGAGCGAGCGGCTGGCCGTGCTGACCCGGCCCGGCGCGGAGGAACGGCGGCCGGAGGTGGCCTCGGTCGAGGAGACGGTGCGGCGGCTCGGGCTGAAGGCGGTGCGGATCACCGGCTCCGGGACCCTCGACGGCGGCGACGTGCTGCAGGTGGGCGCCACCGTGTACGTCGGCAGGTCGTCGCGGACCAACGACGAGGGCATCGCCCAGCTGGGCGCGCTGCTGCCGGAGCGGCGGGTCGTGCCCGTGGACATGGACGGCGTGCTGCACCTGAAGTCGGCCGTCACGGCGCTGCCCGACGGCACGCTGATCGGCGACCCCTCCCGCGTGGGCCTGCCCGGCCTGCTGAAGCCACCCGAGGAGGCCGGGGCGCACGTCGTCCCGCTCGGCGGCGACCGCCTGCTGATGGCGGCCTCCGCTCCCGAGACCGCCCGGATGCTGGAGCGGCGCGGGCTCGCGGTGACGACGGTGGACATCTCGGAGTTCGAGAAACTGGAGGGCTGCGTCACCTGCCTGTCGGTTCTCATCATCTGAGATCGAACACGGTGCACGGCTCCACATCTGGTAGCGTGCTAGGCATGCTGCGCGGACTCCTTCTTAGCCGCCGCGGCGGGGGCCTCTAGGCCGGCTCCCTCGCCGCGGGGCGAGTCGTGCGCGTCGGCCGCTTTTCATCGACCGACGAGGAGCCCGAGATCATGACCGTTCAGCAGCCCAGCCCCATGCCTTTCCATCGCTACCAGCCGTTCCGGCCCGTACGACTGACCGACCGCACCTGGCCCGATCAGGTCATCACCAAGGCGCCCCGTTGGTGCGCGGTCGACCTGCGCGACGGCAACCAGGCGCTGATCGACCCGATGGACTCCCACCGCAAGCTGCAGATGTTCGAACTGCTGGTGCGCATGGGCTTCAAGGAGATCGAGGTCGGGTTCCCGGCGGCCAGCCAGACCGACTTCGACTTCATCCGCCAGATCATCGAAGAGGGCCGCATCCCCGACGACGTCGTCGTCCAGGTGCTGACGCAGGCCCGGCCCGAGCTGATCGAGCGCACCTTCGAGTCGCTGGCGGGCGCCAGGCGGGCCATCGTCCACCTCTACAACTCGACGTCCACCCTGCAGCGCCGGGTTGTGTTCGGCCAGGACAAGGAGGGCATCACGGCCATCGCCGTCGAGGGCGCCAAGCTGGTCAAGAAGCTCGCCGACGCCAGCGACGCGGACATCCGCTTCCAATACTCCCCGGAGTCGTTCACCGGCACCGAGCTGGAGTACGCGGTCGAGGTGTGCGACGCCGTCAACGAGGTGTGGCAGCCCACCCCCGACCGCAAGGTCATCATCAACCTGCCCGCCACGGTCGAGATGGCCACGCCGAACGTCTACGCCGACCAGATCGAGTGGATGCACCGCCACCTGAAGCACCGCGACTCGATCATCCTGTCGCTGCACCCGCACAACGACCGCGGCACCGCCGTGGCCGCGGCCGAGCTGGGCTACATGGCGGGAGCCGACCGCATCGAGGGCTGCCTGTTCGGCAACGGCGAGCGCACGGGCAACGTCTGCCTGGTCACCCTGGGCATGAACCTGTTCTCCCAGGGCGTCGACCCCGAGCTCGACTTCAGTGACATCGACGAGATCCGCCGCGTCACCGAATACTGCAACCAGCTGCCCGTGCACCCGCGCCACCCGTGGGGCGGCGAGCTGGTCTACACCGCCTTCTCCGGCTCCCACCAGGACGCCATCAAGAAGGGCTTCGAGCACCTGGAGAAGGACGCCGACGAAGCCGGCGTGCCGGTCGACGAGTTCACCTGGGCGGTCCCCTACCTGCCGATCGACCCCAAGGACATCGGCCGCACCTACGAGGCCGTCATCCGGGTCAACAGCCAGTCGGGCAAGGGCGGCGTCGCCTACATCATGAAGGCCGACCACCAGCTCGACCTGCCGCGCCGGCTGCAGATCGAGTTCTCGAAGGTCGTGCAGGCCCGCACCGACGCGCAGGGCGGCGAGATCAGCCCGGCCGCGATGTTCGAGATCTTCCAGGACGAATACCTGCCCAACCCGGCCAACCGCTGGGGCCGCCTGAGTCTCATGGCGCACCGCCACGAGTCCACGGTCGACGAGAAGGACCGCATCAGCGCCGACGTCCGGGTCGACGGTGAGATCCGCGAGCTCGCGGGCAACGGCAACGGGCCGATCTCCGCGTTCATCGACGCGATCTCGGGCGCCGGGTTCCAGGTGCGGGTCCTCGACTACGTGGAGCACGCGATGAGCGCGGGCACGGACGCCAAGGCCGCCTCCTACCTGGAGTGCGAGATCGACGGCAAGGTGCTGTGGGGTGTGGGCATCGACGCCAACACCACGACGGCCTCCCTCAAGGCCGTCATCTCCGCGGTCAACCGCGCCTCCCGCTGATCGCGCCGCTCGATCCGGATCACCCGTTCCACCCCCTCGGGGGCACGGCTCGCCGCCGTGCCCCCGAGGGCTTTTAGTGAACGTTGCGTCTCTTCATGTGCCGGGTCTAGACTCCTTAGAGAACGGTTCGTTCTCTAAGGAGTGGCCGATGAGGCTCGTCCTGGCGGGGCTGATGCTCGCGATGCTGCTGGGCGCCCTCGACCAGACGATCATGGCGCCGGCGCTGCCCGTCGTCGCGGGGAGCCTCGGCGGGCTCGACCAGATGCCCGCCGTCATCGGCGCCTACCTGGTGGCGGCCACCGTGGTGATGCCCGTGTACGGCAGGCTCGGCGACCGGTTCGGGCGCAAGCCGTTGATGCAGGCGGCGATCGTGATCTTCGTGGCGGGCGCCGCGCTGTGCGCCCTGGCCGGGTCGATGCCGCAGTTCGTCGCCTTCCGGGCGGTGCAGGGCGTCGGCGGCGGCGGGCTGATGATCGGCGCTCAGGCGATCATCGGAGAGCTGGTGAGCCTCCGGGAACGGGGCCGCTACCTGGGCCTGATCGGCGCGGCCTACGTCGTCGCCGCGGTCGGCGGCCCACTGCTCGGCGGCTTCATCGTCGACCGGGCCCACTGGCGGTGGATCTTCGCCGTCTACCCGCCGCTCGGGCTGGTCGCGCTGGTGCTGCTGACGGCCACGCTGCGGCTGCCCAGGCCCACGAGCCGCGCGCCGATCGACTACGCCGGGGCACTGGCCTTGGCGGTCGCCGTCGTCGGGGTCGTGCTGCTAGGGCAGACCCGGAACCCGGTCTTCCTCGCCGTGGCCGCCGCGGGCGCGGTGGCGTGGCTGGTGAGCGCCCGCTTCGCGGCCGACCCGATCCTGCCGCTGCGGCTGTTCCGTGACCGCGCCTTCGCCATCCCGGTGGCGATCAGCCTGCTCATCGGGTTCGCGCTGTTCGGGACGATCACGTACCTGCCAGCCTACATGCAGATCGCGCTGGGCTCCTCCGCCACGCGGGCGGGCCTGCTGGTGACCGCGCTGATGGGGGGCGTGCTGGCCACCACGATCGTCTCCGGCAGGCTCATCGCCCGGACCGGCCGCTACAAGCCCTACCCGGTCGCCGGCACCGCCGTGGCCAGCCTCGGGCTGGCGCTACTGTCCTTCGCGAATGGCGCCGGACCCACGGCCATCGCGGGCGCGATGCTGCTGATCGGGCTGGGGGTCGGGCTCGTCATGCAGGTCATGGTGCTGGCCGCGCAGAACGCCGTCGGCTACGCCGACCTCGGCGCGGCGACGTCGGCCGTGACGTTCACGCGCCAGATCGGCGCCTCCGCCGGGGTGGCCCTCGCCGGGGCGCTGATCACCTGGCGGTTCGCCGGCGGCATCCCCGCGACCGTGCCCACGGCGCTGCCCGGCAGCGTGCGGGCAGCGTTCGCCGAGGCCGTTCCGCCCGTCTTCGGAGCCATGGCGCCACTGCCGGCGCTGGCGTTCGTCCTCGCGCTGGCCCTGCCGGCGCGTCCGCTCCGCACCACCGCGTACGCCGAGGAGAGAGCATGACACTCGTCGCACCCCTGCGGGCCTTCGGGCGTGAAGACCTCGAAGAGGCCGGGGGCAAGGGCGCCAACCTGGGGGAGCTCGTTCGAGGCGGCTTCCCGGTCCCGGGCGGCTTCGTCGTCACCACGGCCGCGTACGCGCTGGTGGCCGGAGCGCAGGGCGAGCGGGCCCGCACCGAGCGGGCCCGCACCGAGCAGCCCCGTGTCGAGCGGTCCCACACCGAGCGGTCCCGTGTCGAGCGGGCGCGTGTTCCCGGCGAGCTGCGCGCGGCCATCACCGCCGCGTACGCCGCGCTCGGCGGCGGACCGGTCGCGGTGCGCTCCAGCGCCACCGCCGAGGACCTGCCGGGCGCCGCGTTCGCCGGGCAGCAGGACACGTTCCTCAACGTCGTGGGGGAGGAGGCGCTGGTCGACGCCGTACGCCGGTGCTGGGCGTCGCTGTGGAACGAGCGCGCCGTCGCCTACCGCCGCAGGCTCGGCGTCGGCGACGAGGGGGTGCGCATCGCGGTGGTCGTGCAGAGCATGGTCGAGGCCGAGACGGCGGGGGTGATGTTCACGGCCGACCCGGTGACCGGCGACCGCTCGCGGATCGTCGTGGAGGCCGGCAGCGGGCTGGGCGAGGCCGTCGTCTCGGGCCTCGTCACCCCCGACCACTACGCGCTCGACGCCGCGGGCCGGGTCACCGCGTTCACCGAGGGCGGTGGCGCGCGGGGCGGTGCGGCGGGTGGGCGGTTGCCCGGCGAGGTCCTGCGGGTGCTGGCGGCTCTGGGCGCCGAGGTGGC
>NZ_QNFZ01000929.1 GCF_003313395.1 Nonomuraea lactucae
CGGCCACGCGGCCGGCCGCGACGCCGACTCGGCCCGTACGGCGCTGCGCCAGGCCGACTCGGCGCTCATCGACGGCGAGCGCGCGGCGGCCCCGCCGTGGCCCTGGGTCTTCCCGTTCGACCACGCCAAGCTGGCCGCCTACCGCGCCCTGGTGTCGGTGCGGCTCGGCCGGGCCGAGGAGGCCGAGAGCGCGTTCTCCGAATCCATGGCCTCCGCCCAGCCCGCCGCCAAGCAGCGCGGCGTCCTCATGTCCGAGATGGCCACCGCCAAGGCCCTGACCGGTCAGCACGACGAGGCGTTCCAGCTCGCCTCCAACGCTCTCAGCCTGGGCCTCGCCTACGGCTCGGAGCGGGTCATCCAGCACGCCAAACGCTTCCGCCGGGGCTACGCGGGCCCGATGACGGCCACCGTACGCACCTTCGACGAGCGACTGCACGCCACGACGCTCTAGGACACGTTCGCCCTGGACGCGATGCTCTAGGAGAAGCATGACCAGGATCGCGATCTCCGGTCACAGGGGTCTGCCGCCCGACACCGCCGACCTGGTCGACGCCGAGATCCGGGCGACGCTGTCCGGAGAGACGTCCGCGCTCGTGGGCCTGTCCTGCCTGGCGGACGGGGCCGACCAGATCTTCGCCCGCGCCGTCCTCGACCTGGGTGGCGCGCTGGAGGCGGTGATCCCCGCCCAGCACTACCGCGACGGCCTGCCCGCGGGCGCGCACGGCGGCTACGACGACCTGTTCGACCACGCGGCGCACGTGCACCGGCTCCCGTTCGTCGAGTCCACCTCCGAGTCGCACATGGCGGCCAGCCGCCACATGCTCGACGGCGCCGACGAACTGCTCGCGGTGTGGGACGGCGAGCCGGCCCGCGGCTACGGCGGCACCGCGGACGTGGTCGCCGAGGCGCGGGCGCGCGGGATGCGGGTGCGCGTCATCTGGCCCAACGGCGCCCATCGCGACTGAGCGGCCCAGGCTCAGGACCGCCGGGAAAGCGGACGTACGGCGACCGCCCCGCGAGGGGACACCTCGCGGGGCGGCCGTTCCTGCCCGGTTTCCCGGCCGGCGGGTCAGAAGTCGTCATCGTCCTGCCAGCGGCAGAAGATGCGCTCCCACTCACCGTGCCTCCAGCAGTAGAAGCACCATCTGCCGTGCCGCTTACGCCACCTGCATCGGGCGTTGGCCTCGGTGGTCTGCGCGGTGACGACCGGCTGGCTCGCCGGTGCGTACGTGGGCGCCGCGTTCGCGGCCTGCGAGGTGATGGGACCGGTGACGACGAGTGTGGATCCCGCCACCGCGGCGGTGATGAGTAGACGCTTGAGCATCAGAGATCACTCCCTGAGGTGAGGATCGAGGCCCCGGACGGTGTCCGGAGGCCGGATGAGAGCGTCGAATGTGGTTTTTCCCGGGATACGCCGACACGGCGCTGACATGACTCAGGCTAATGGCGGTGATTGACGGTTTCCCCCGGCACGAGGCAAAGCCTTATTTCCCGACATATCGTTACATGCGCCGAAATAATCTGCTATGTCGAAAAACGGCTGCCGTGGTATCCGGGCGTGCCATTCAATCGCCCCCACGAAAGCCGTAATGGTATTAAATCAAGCTATATACGGTGTAAAGCCTGCCGCCTCCCAGGTTTGCCGATCACCGCACGCCCACCGCCGCCGTCAGAACACGCGGGAACGCCTCATAGGCTTGCCTCATGGGCATGGTCGGGACGGTGGGCCTGGTGCTGCATCCGCAGCGGGACTCCAAAGAGGCGATCGACACCATCGTGCACTGGGCCGCCGGCCGCGGGGTCACCGTGCTGGGGCTGCCCGAGGAGGTGGGCCGGATCGACTGCAGCGCCGTCGCGGTCGACGCCGACAGCCTCGTCGAGCGGTCCGACCTGCTGGTGAGCCTGGGCGGCGACGGCACCATGCTGCGCACCATGCGGCTCATCACCGGCCGGGCCACCCCCATCCTCGGCGTCAACCTCGGCCGGCTCGGCTTCCTCGCCGAGATCGACGTACGGGAGCTGCCCGCCACGCTGTCGGCCATCGACGCCCACGCCTACACCGTTGAGCCGCGCATGGCGGTGCGCACCACGATCGGCGAGACGCCGCTCACCGCCTTCAACGACATCGCACTGGCCCGCATCCCCGGCGAGGGGCTGGCCGCCGTGACCGTCACAGCCGCCGGGCACCCGTTCGTCAGGTACGCCGCCGACGCGGTGATCGTGGCCACCTCCACCGGCTCCACCGCCTACAGCTTCTCCGCGGGCGGGCCGATCGTCTCGCCGCGGGTCGAGGCCGTGCTGGTCGTCCCGGCCGCCGCCCACTCCGTCTTCAACCGCGCCCTGGTGCTCCCCGCCGACGAGGAGGTGACGCTGGAGGTGCTGCCCACCAGCGGGCGGGTGGCCGTGGAGATCGACGGCGCCGTCGTCGCGCACCTGTGCCCGGGCGACCGCATCTCGGTGGTCGCGCTGCCGGGCGCCGCCAAGGTCGTGCGGCTGGGCACCACCTTCTACGAGCGCGCCCGCCGCAAGCTCCGCGTCGACGGCAGCGCCGAGGCCGATTGATCCGCCGCGTGGCGGGCCAGACCGGTCCTGCCGCTGTCCGGATGGTGACCGGCCCTGCCGTCGTCCGGTTGGGCACCGGCCTGGCCGCCGTCCGGGTCGCGCCGTGACGCCACCAGGGCGGCCAGTGCGGTGGTGATGGGCACCGCCGAGATCAGGCCGAGCGTGCCGACCACGCTGCGGACGATCTCCTGGGCGATGACCGGGGTGCTCAGCACCTCGCCCAGCGGCTGGTTGCCGATGCTGAACAGCAGCAGCAGCGGCAGCGACGCGCCCGCGTACGCGAGGATGATCGTGTTGATCACAGAGGCGATGTGCGCGCGCCCGACCCGGCTGCCGGCCCGGTAGAGGCGGCGGAACCGGTAGGACGGGTTGGCCGCGGCGATCTCGGTCACCGTGACCGCCTGCGTGACCGTCACGTCGTCCAGCACGCCCAGCGCGCCGATGATGACGCTGGCCAGCAGCAGGCCCCGCGTGTCGATCGGCATGCTCAGGCCCAGGGTGAACGAACTGTCGTCGGTGACGCCGCTGAGCCGGGCGAAGCCGATCGCGCCGTACGACAGCAGGCCCGTGACGGCGAGGCTGGCGAGCGTGCCCAGCACCGCCATCGACGTCGTCAACGTGAAGCCGTGCGTCAGGAAGAGCACGCTCAGCATGATGGCCGCCGCGCCCACGATGGCGACCAGCATGGGCGGCTCGCCCCCCAGGATGCCGGGGATCACGAACGTCAGCAGCAGCACGAACGTGATCGCCAGCCCGGCCAGGGCAGTGAGCCCGCGCCAGCGGCCGAAGGCGATGACCGCCAGCGCGAACGCGAGCCCGAACAGCCACAGCTGCGTCTCGCGGTCGTGGTCGGAGATCTGATAGCCAGGGCTGCCGGGCTCGGGCTGTTCGAAGCGGATGAGCTTCACGTCGTCGCCGGCGGCGAAGCGCTGAGCGCCCGGCCCGGTGGGCAGCCGCAGCCTCATCGTGCGCCCGACGTCGGCCCCCTCGCCGATCCGCACCGCCGCCTCGCCGCAGGTGGCGGGGTCGGGCGGCGGCGAGCCCTCCGGCGTCGCCCCGCACGGCTTGCGGAACACGGCGGTCACCGTGCCGCCCACCTCCTCGACGCCGTCCGGGGGAGCGGTGGCCTGCCTGCCCGCCGGCCACAGCAGGACCAGCATGACCGCCGTGGCGATCGCCAGCGGCACCAGCACGGCGAGGGTCGCCACGACCGCCCGCCGCGAGGTGGGCACGCTCGTGTCGCCGTGCCCGTGGTTGCCACCCATCCAGCCCTCCTCGCGCTCCGGCAAGTGACAGTACTCCACCGCGCGGGCGGGTATCGGCCGGTTCGCGGGGTAGGCGCAGTGCCATGGAGACGCTGGTGGGCACCTCCGGGTGGCAGTACAAGGACTGGCGCGGGGTCCTGTATCCCGAGGGCGTCCCGCAGCGCCTGTGGCTGGAGACGTACGCCGGCACGTTCCCCACCGTGGAGAGCAACAACGCCTTCTACCGGCTCCCGTCGCCGGAGTCGTTCGCCGGCTGGCGGGAGCGCACCCCCGAGGGGTTCGTGATGGCGGTCAAGGCCAGCAGGTTCCTCACCCACATCAAGCGGCTGGCCGATCCGGAGGAGCCCGTGGCCCGGCTGATGGCCGCCGCCTCCCAGCTGAAGGAGAAGCTCGGACCGGTCCTGCTCCAGCTCCCGCCCACGCTCAAGGCCGACCCAGGCAGGCTCGACCGCTGCCTGGCGTGCTTCCCGGGCGGCGTGCGCGTCGCGGTCGAGTGCAGGCACGACTCGTGGTGGACCGGCGAGGTGCGCGAGATCCTCCAGGCGCGGGGCGCCGCGCTGTGCTGGGCGGACCGGCTCGGCAGGCCGGTCGACCCGCTCTGGCGCACCGCCTCCTGGGGGTACGTGCGGCTGCACGAGGGGCGGGCCACCCCCTGGCCCGAGTACGGCGAGAAGTCGCTCAGGACGTGGGCCGGGCGCGTACGGGACGCCGGGTGGGACGGCGCGTACGTCTACTTCAACAACGATCCGGGGGGAGCGGCCGTGCGCAACGCCATCCGGTTTGCCAAAATCGTCTAAGTGCACACCCGCCTGTACCGACACGGTCTGCTGGAGAAGGAGGGCTTCCCGATCGGGGAGGTCTCCGACTATGTGATCGACCCCGACAACGTCGTCTGGTTCGACCTCTGCTCCCCGACGCGGGAGGACCTCAGCCTGCTCGAGGAGGAGCTGGGCCTGCACGAGCTGGCCGTCGAGGACGTCGTGTCCGACCACCAGCGTCCCAAGGTCGACATCTACGACAGGCACCTGTTCATCACCGTCTACGGCGTCCACGTCGACGACGGCCGGCTCGACCCGGTCGAGGTGAACGTCTTCGTCACCCGCAACGCGCTGGTCACGGTCCGCGAGAACGCCCACTTCGACATCCGCCAGGTGATCAGGCGCTGGGACGCCGCCGGCCGGACCCTGGGCGGCCACGGCGTGGCGTTCCTGCTCCACGGCCTGCTCGACTACGTGGTGGACGGCCACCTCGATTTCATCGACGACCTCGACGAGCAGATCGAGAACCTGGAGGACGCGCTGTTCGAGGAGGGCGAGCCGGTCGACGGGCGGGCGCTCCAGCGCACCATCTACGAGCTGCGCAGGAACGCGGCCAGGTTCCGCAAGATCGTCATGCCCATGCGGGAGGTGGTCGGCACCCTCCTGCGCCGCAACGAGGGCATGGTCGCGGGCACCGACATCGCCCCCTACTACATGGACGTCTACGACCACGTGATCCGCGTGAACGAGTGGATCGAGTCGACCCGCGACCAGCTCGCGAACCTGCGCGAGACGCGGCTGGCGCAGCAGGGCTTCCGGCTCAACGAGATCATGAAGAGGCTCACCGGCTGGGCGGCGATCATCGCCGTGCCGACCCTGATCACCGGCTTCTACGGGATGAACGTCCCCTATCCGGGCGAGGGCCAGTCATGGGGTTTCTGGCTGTCCGTCGTGCTGATCTCCTGCATCTCCCTCGGGCTCTACACGGCGTTCAAGAACAGGGACTGGTTGTAGGGCGGCGGGCACGCTCCACCCCGGTCCTCCAGCGCGAGCTCCACCGCCAGCCGCACCTCCCTGGCGCCGGAGGCGGGATAGAGCGGCAGGCAGCGGCCCGCCGCGAGCAGCGTCCTGCGCCCGATCGGCGTGGCCATCAGCATCAGCTCGTCGTACGTCGCGGGAGTGGCGAGGCGGAGCATCCAGGCCCCGTCAGGGGTACGGCTGCGCTCGCCGTCCAGCGCGTAGTAGTCGAGCACGCCGCCGCTCGCCGAGACGACCGCGCGCATGGTGAGGCGGCCGTCCCGCACGGTGAAGAGCTCCGCCGAGGGGGCCCCGTAGACCGAGTGCACGTACCCGATCGCGAAGGCCCCAGAGGCGGGCAGGAGCAGGCCGTGCACGGCCGGGCGCCCGGCGCCGCCGGCGGAACCGAGCGCCAGCACGGCGGCCAGCGCGAGCAGGAGCCTGGTCAGGCCTTCTCCTTGTAGTAGCGGGCCGCGCCCGGGTGCAGCGTCACCGGCTCGACCTGCTGGCCGAGCTTGACGTCGAGCTTCTTGGCCTCCGGGTGGACGGCCTCCAACTGGGGCTTCTTCTCGTACAGCGTCCTGGTGACGTCGTAGGCGAGCTGCGCCTCCATCTTGTCCGGCACCAGCAGCACGTTGGCCACGCCGACGGTCTTGACGGTGCCAGGGAGCTTGTACGCGGACAGGTCCATGTCGAGGCCGGTGTACGTCTCGCCGTACTTGGCCCGCATCTTCTCCAGCACGTCGGCGGTGTCGAGCATCTTGATGCCGGGCTTGCTGGTGGCCAGGTCGACCACGCCCGCGGTGGGCACGCCGCCCACCCAGAAGAAGGCGTCGATGGTGCCGTCCTTGACCGCCTGCACCGACTCGTTGATGGACAGCTGCTGCTTGGTGATGTCGCTGTCGGGGTTGAGCCCGACCGCCTCCAGCATGCGCCTGGCCACCACCTGGGTGCCGGAGTTCGGCGGGCCGAGCGAGACCCGCTTGCCCTTGAGGTCGGTCAGCGTGGCCGCCTGGACGCCGGGTGCGACGACCACGTGGGTGTAGTTGTCGTAGATCCGGGCGATGGCCTGGATCGGCTGCTTCGCGGTGAACGAGCCGGTGCCGTTGACCGCGTCGGCGGCGGCGTCGAGCTGCGAGAACGCGATGTCGGCCTTGCCGGAGGCCAGCAGCTTGATGTTCTCGACCGAGGCCGAGGTGACGGTCGCCGTCGCCTTGGTGTTGGGAATGCTGGCGGAGAGCTGCTTGGCCAGTCCGCCGCCGTAGACGTAGTACACGCCGGTCGTGCCGCCGGTGGCGATCGACAGCCGGTTGCCCTGGCCGCCTCCCGAGCCACCGCCGCAGGCCGCCGCCCCGAAGGCCAGGACGGCCGCGGCGAGTACGGTTGTGATCCGCTTCACGCTGCGCCTCTCCTTCTCCTGATGAGATGTAGGGCCGCCGCGACGGCCAGCACTGCGAGGCCGGCGGCGATGGGGACGGGTTCGAGGAAGAGCAGCAACACGGCCGCGACCGCGGCCAGCAGCCGCTCGGGAATACCGCTGAACCCGCCGGTGGCCATGGCCAGCGCCGCGACCGCGACGCCGGAGACGGCCGCCATGAGCAGCACGGTGCCGAACGGGCCCTGCCCGAGCAGTGCCTGGCCGTTGGGGGTGAGCACGAACGCGAACGGCACCAGGAACGCGGGCAGCGTGTAGCGCCAGGTCATCATCATGGTCCGGTAGGTGTTGCCGCCGGTGATGGCCGCGGCCGCGACCGCCGACAGCGCCGTGGGCGGGCTCACCTCGGACAGGACCGCGTAGTAGAAGACGAACATGTACGCCTCGGCGGGCGTGACCCCGAACGACGTGAGCGCCGGCCCGATGATCACGGCGGCGATGATGAAGCTCGCGGTCACCGGCACGGCCAGCCCCAGCAGCATGACCGCCAGCCCGGCCATGATCGTGGTAAGGATCAGGTTGCCGGCCGCGAGGTCCACGATGATCGCGCTCAGGTTCAGCCCGAGCCCGGTCTGGGTGATGACGCCGACGATGATGCCCGCGGCGGCGCACACCGCGGTCACCGGCAGCGCCTCCAGCGTGCCCTTGGCCAGCGCCTGCCCGACGCGCCTGGGCCCCATGCGGTGCGCGGGGTCGAGGAAGGAGAGCGCGAAGGCGATGAGGGTGGCGATCACCACGGCCTGGAACGCCGACCGGTCGAGCGCCATCAGCACGACGATCAGGATGAGCGAGCTGAAGTGGTAGCCGAAGCGGAGCAGCAGCCTGCTCGCCTTGGGCGCGTCCACCTGGACGGCGTGGGTGTGGAAGCGGCGCGAGTCGATCTCGATGGCCAGGAAGATGCCCAGGTAGTACAGGAGCGTGGGGACGGTCGCGTAGACGAGCACCTCTAGGTAGCTCACCCTGAGGTACTCGGCGATGATGAACGCCGCCGCGCCCAGCGTGGGTGGGGAGAGGATCGCGCCGATGCCGCCCGCGGCCAGGATGCCGCCCGCCGGCTCCTTCGGGTAGCCCGCCCGGCGCAGCACCGGCCAGGAGACGCTGCCCAGGCTCACCGTGGTCGCGACACCCGATCCCGAGACGGTGCCGAGCAGGAAGCCCGCCGTGGTGACCGTGCGGCCGGGCGCGGCGCGGGACTTGCGGAAGGCGGCGAAGCTCAGGTCGATGAAGAACTTGCTCGCGCCCGAATAGTCAAGGACGGCGCCGTAAATGGTGAAAAGAATGATGTAGCTCGCGGCCACCTGGAGGGGAACTCCGAAGAAGCCCTCGGTGCCCGTGTAGAGCTGCGACACGATCTGGGAGATGTCGAAGCCTCGATGCCCGATCGTCCAATCAATCGGCAAATAGGACCCGTAATAGGCATAAAGCAGGAAAATTAGGCAGATGATGGTGAGCGACCAGCCGACCGTGCGCCGTACGGCCTCCAGCAGCAGCACGGTGAGCGCCAGGCCCGCCACCACGTCCACGTCCGTCAGCGCGGAGCCCGACCCCCGGTCGCGGAACGCGTCGATGTCGGCGAGGGGGTAGAGGAGCACGGCCAGCGACGCCAGGGCGAGCAGCCAGTCGGCCACGCTCGGCCACTCCCCGCGCGGCCCGGCCGGCGGGCCCGGCTC
>NZ_QNFZ01000931.1 GCF_003313395.1 Nonomuraea lactucae
AGCCCGCCGCCGCGTCCCCCGCTCGCGCCCGGACCACCGCTGGGTCCGGGCCGCCGCCCCGCTGATGCTTGGGGTGGCGGCGAGCCTGGTGCGGCGGTCGGGCCGACGTGTGTCGCGGTGGGCGGGTCGGGCTCCGTCGTGGCGGGTGGCCGGACGAGGGTCAGCGGTGGCCGCCTGGGGCGCGTCATCGTGGGCCGCCAGGTGCCTCAGGTGCCTCAGGTGCCGGTCTGGTCGGCCGGTGGAGGGCGGTGGTCATGGCAGCTCGAAGGGGAGCTTGAGGCCGTCCAGGGCCGAGTCGCAGGGGCAGGTGCGGTCGGTGGGGAGGGCCTCGACCGTGGCGGCCACGAGGGTGCGCATGCGGGTCACGTTCTGTGCGAAGAACTCCATGACCTCCTCGTGCGTCACGCCCTCACCCGCCTCGATCCCCGCGTCGTGGTCTGTGACCAGCGCCAGTGAGGTGTAGCAGAGCGCCAGCTCGCGGGCCAGCACTGCCTCCGGGTGGCCGGTCATGCCGACGATCGTCCAGCCGTTGGCGGCGAACCAGCGCGACTCCGCCCGGGTGGAGAACCGCGGCCCCTCGATGACCACCAGCGTGCCGCCGTCGACCGTGTGCCAGCCGCCGTCGCGTGCGGCCGTCGCGGCCACGGAACGGCCGGACGGGCAGTAGGGGTCGGCGAACGACACGTGGACGGCCCCGCTCATGTCGTAGTAGGTCTGCGCCCGTCCCGACGTGCGGTCGACCAACTGGTCGGGGACGACGATGGCGCCGGGCCCGTGCTCGGGGCGCAGGGAGCCCACGGCGTTGGGCGCCAGCACCTGGCGCACTCCCAGGGATCGCAGCGCCCAGAGGTTTGCGCGGTAGGGGATGCGGTGCGGCGGGAACCGATGATCCCGCCCGTGCCTGGGGACGAAGGCGACGGAGCGCGACCCGATCCGCCCGACCGTGACGACGTCGCTCGGCGGCCCGTAGGGCGTGGTGAGCTCGAACTCCTCAGCGTCGTCCAGAAGGGAGTAGAGCCCCGAGCCGCCGATGACTCCGATGTCTGCGCGAGTGGCCATGGCGCCGAGAGTAGCGGCATCTTGGGGGAGCGAGCTGAGGTCGAATCTCGTTCTGTGGATAACTTGGGTGCGTGGCGTAGCGATGTTGTCGCTGTGTGTAAAAGCGGGCCCAGTGCGGCAACGCGGCCTCGGTCTCATCATCATCGCGGTCATGCTCGGAATGCTGCTCGGTGTGCTCGACCAGGCCATCGTGTCCACAGCGCTGCCGACGATCGTGAGCGACCTCGGCGGCCTGAGGAGCTGTCGTGGGTGGTGACGGCATACCTGCTCGCCTCCACGGGCTCGCCCCCGCTGTGGGGGAGCCTGGGCGACCCTAAGCCAGGCTGGGCGCGCTGGCCGGATTGGTCGGGATCACCCCCGCAGGCGTCTGGATCGTCGCCAGGCTCGACGGCAAGGGCTGGGTCAGGGACGAGACGCTGGCCAGGCGGGCGAGGGTCAGCAGGGCGCGCGGGCGGCCGTACGCCGACCAGCTGATCGACAGGGGGTTGCTGGAGCGGTCACCGAACGGCGACCACCTGAGGCTCACCGAGGAGGGGCAGCAGGCGGCGCTGCGCCTGCTGCGTTCGTCGCACGAGAGCCTGAGCCGGCTGGTGGCTGACTGGGGCCCAGACCCGCAGCTGGAGCAGCTCTGTGCGCGCATCACGCCGCAGTCGCTGGGAGCGCGCGCCGACCGGCCCGGCTGATCCGGGTCATCGTCGCGGCCGGTGGTAGAACCGACCGGCCGACAGGTCCGGGTCGTGGCTGGTGGGAGGTTCGCCACTGTGGTTCGGCTGGCTGGTCCCCGTTGGGAAGTGGCTAGCTGGAGGCGGCGGCCGGTGCGGGAGCGGGGGTCGACGATGACGAAGACGACGAAGAGGAGGAAGGAGAGGACGAGGACGACGACTCGGTCTGCTTGCTCGACGACGAGGACGACGAGGACGACGGCGCCGAGCTCGACGACGAGCGGCTGTCGGTCCGGTAGAAGCCCGAGCCCTTGAACACGATGCCAACGGCGGAGAAGACCTTGCGCAGGTTGCCTTCGCAGGCCGGGCACACGGTCAGCGCGTCGTCGGTGAACTTCTGGACGACCTCGAGCTGCTCACCGCAGTCGTTGCAGGCGTACTGGTAGGTCGGCACGCGCTCCTCCTTCAGGCTCTGGCACTCGAGCGATGCGACTGCTAATGCTAACCGATCCGGTCAATCGGCTATTCCAGTCCCCGCTCGCCGAACCAGCCCGCCAGCTTGCCCATGCGGCTGACCGCGCGCAGGCGGCGTTCGACCTCGTCGCGGCAGGCGGCGGTGGTGACCACCAGCAGCTGGTCGTCGGCGCGGATGCGGGTGTCGCCGGACGGCACGAACGACCGGCCGTCGCGCACGACCAGCGTCACCGCGGCGCCGGCGGGCAGCCGCAGCTCGAAGATCTCCACGCCGTGTAGCTTGGACCACGGCGACACCTTGACCTGCAGCAGGTCGGCCTGCAGCTCCTCCAGCGGCGCGGCCTCCACCTCGAGGTCGTGCGCCTCGCTGGGCGCCGTCACCTTGAGCAGCCTGGCCACGAACGGCAGCGTCGGCCCCTGCAGCAGCGTGAACACGATCACGATGATGAACACCTGGTTGAAGATGTCCTTGGAGCCCTCGACGTCCGCCGCCCACGGGATCGTCGCCAGCACGATCGGGATCGCGCCGCGCAGCCCCGCCCACGACAGGAACGCCTGCTCGCGCCAGCTCACCCTGGCCAGCCGCAGCACCCGGGCGACCAGAGAGCTGGCCAGCACGGACATCGGCCGGGCGAGCAGCACGAGGACCGTTCCGGCGATCAGGCCGGGCACGACGGAGGACGCCATCTCCTGGGGGGCGGCGAGCAGCCCGAGCATGACGAACAGGCCGATCTGCGCCAGCCACGCGGCCCCCTCCGCGAAGCCCCTGGTGGCGGCCCGGTGCGGCAGGCGGGAGTTGCCGAGGATCAGCGCCGTCAGGTAGATGGCCAGGAAGCCCGAGCCGTGCAGCAGCACCGCTCCGCCGTACGAGACGAAGGTCAGCGCCAGCACCGCGATCGGGTACAGGCCCGAGGCCGGCAGGGCCACGCGGCGCAGCGCGTACGCCCCCGCGGGTCCCACCGCCAGGCCGACGGCGGCGCCGATGAGCAGCTCGACGCTGGTCTCCATGACGAACGCCCCGAGCGGCGGCAGCGCGTTGGAGGCGGTGCTCAGCAGCATCACGGCGATCACCGTGGGCGCGTCGTTGAAGCCCGACTCCGCCTCCAGCGCGCCCGCCAGGCGCGGTGGCAGCGGCAGGCGGCGCAGCACGGAGAAGACCGCGGCGGCGTCCGTGGGGGCCAGCACCGCGCCGAGGATCAGCGCGGTGGTCCGGTCGACGCCGAACAGCCCCTCCACGGCCAC
Organism: Nonomuraea lactucae; assembly: GCF_003313395.1. GTDB lineage: Bacteria > Actinomycetota > Actinomycetes > Streptosporangiales > Streptosporangiaceae > Nonomuraea > Nonomuraea lactucae. Next base: position 3,438 of record NZ_QNFZ01000931.1, read on the forward strand.
TGCGACCACCACGATGCTGACCGCCACGCCGAGGGTGGCGAGGATCAGCGCCAGCGGCACCGCACGCCGGACGTGGCTCCAGCTCGTGGTCAGTCCGCCTTCGGCCAGGATGACCGCCAGCGCGATCATGCCGATCTGCTTGGCCAGGTCGGGGTTGTCGAACGGGATTCCGATCCCCGCCTCGCCCAGGACCAGGCCGAACCCCAGGAACAGCAGCAGGCTGGGCAGGCCGCTGCGGTGCGCGATCCGTACGGAGACGATGGCGGCGATGACGATCGCAGCGCCGAGAAGGAGCCAGACATCCAGCGTCATATGGCCCCCTCTCGCACGTTCGGTCACATAAGACTAGTGAGTCCCCCGGGGCTGATCGCCCAACGGACCCGCTGGTCGTGCGGGTCGGCGGGCACACCGTCGATCAGCTCGCCCTCGTGAAGGAGCGCGACCGTGGGGACGTTCGGGCCGACGCGGGCCAGCGCGCGGTCGTACGAGCCGCCGCCGCGGCCGAGCCGTACCCCTGACAGCCTGTCCACGGCGAGCGCCGGGACGATCACGAGCGCGGCGGTGCGGATCGCGTCGGGGCCGCGGCGCGTGTCGACCGGCTCCATCAGCCCGAACCTGCCCGGCGCCAGCGTGTCGGGGCCGTCGTAGACCGCCCAGTCGAGGTCGTCGTCCTCGCACAGCACCGGCAGGAGCACGGTCGCGCCGTGCTTCCACAGCGCGAACACCAGCCCGTGCGTCTCCGGCTCGGTGCCGATGGACCAGTAGCAGGCCACCAGCCCGGCCATCTGCGCCCACGGCTGGTCGAGGAGGGTTTCGCGCACCTTGGCGGCGTTCGCGCGCCGTTGCTCGGGGGTGAGGGAGGCGCGCGCGGACAGCAACTCCCGGCGCAGGTTCAGCTTGTCCACAGGGACCTCCACTAGGGTCTAGGTATGGCTGACTTCGACCCTGTGACGAAAGCCGTCGTGCCCGCCGCGGGTCTGGGCACCCGGTTTCTTCCGGCGACCAAGGCGACACCCAAGGAGATGTTGCCCATTGTCGACAAGCCCGCTATCCAGTATGTCGTCGAGGAGGCGGCCTCCGCCGGACTGCTCGACGTCCTCATGGTGACGGGCAAGAACAAGCGGTCGATCGAGGACCACTTCGACCGGGCCTTCGAGCTGGAGGAGGTGCTCGAGGCCAAGGGCGACGAGCACCGGCTGTCCCAGGTCCGCGAGCCCGCCTCGCTCGCCACCCTGCACTACGTACGGCAGGGCGAGCCGAAGGGGCTCGGTCACGCGGTCCTCTGCGCCAAGCAGCACGTCGGAGGGCACCCGTTCGCCTGCCTGCTCGGTGACGACCTGATCGACTACCGTGACCAGCTGCTCAAGCGCATGATCGAGGTACGCGGCACCTACGGCGGCAGCGTCATCGCGCTGATGGAGGTGCCCAAGGAGCAGGTGTCGCTGTACGGCGTTGCGACCATCGAGGCGACCTCGGAGGACGACGTCGTGCGCGTCACCGACCTGGTCGAGAAGCCCCCGGTCGACGAGGCGCCGTCCAACTGGGCGATCATCGGCCGCTACGTCATCGACCCGGCGGTGTTCGAGGTGCTGGAGGACACCCCGCCCGGCCGCGGCGGCGAGATCCAGCTCACCGACGCGCTGCGCACGCTGGCCGGGTACGGCTCCGACCAGGGCGGGCCGGTGCACGGCGTGCTGTTCCGCGGGCGGCGTTACGACACCGGTGACAAGCTCGACTACCTGCGCACCGTGGTGAAGTTCGCGGCGGACCGGCCGGACCTGGCGCCCGAGTTCGTGCCGTGGTTGCGGGAGTTCCTCGATGAAGTCGGTTGACGCGCATCTGGCCGACATCCTGGCGACGGTACGGCCACTGGCGCCGCTGGAGCTGGAGCTCGAACGGGCGCTGGGCACGACGCTGGCCGAGGAGGTGGCCGCGCCGGTGCCCCTGCCGCCGTTCGACAACTCGGCTATGGACGGCTATGCCGTACGAGCTGAGGATATTTCGGATGTGCCGGTCAGGTTGCCGGTGATCGACGATGTGGCGGCCGGCTCCGGCGAGTTGCGCGCCGTGGGGCCCGGCCACGCCGTACGGATCATGACCGGGGCGCCCGTGCCGGCAGGCGCGGACACGGTCGTTCCGGTCGAGTGGACGGACGGCGGGACCGTCACCGTCACCATCGACCGCACGGCCGCCGCCGGCAACGCCATCCGCCGGGCCGGTGAGGACGTCCAGGCGGGCGAGATCGTCCTCAAGCCCGGCACCGTGATCGGCTCCGCCCAGCTGGGCATCATCGCCGGGGTGGGACGACGGCGGGTCAGGGCGCGCCCGCTCCCGCGCGTCGTCGTGCTCTCGACGGGGGCGGAGCTGGTCGAGCCGGGTACGTCCCTGCAACCCGGCCAGATCTGGGACTCCAACAGTTTCACGCTCACCGCCGCCGTCCGGGAGACCGGCGCCGAGGGCTTCCGGGCCGGCACCGTGAGCGACGACCCGGCCGCCTTCCTCGACCAGCTCGACGCGCAGCTGGTGCGCGCCGACGCGGTCGTCACCAGCGGGGGCGTCTCGATGGGCGCGTACGAGCCGGTCAAGGAGGCGCTCTCGCCGCTCGGGACCGTCCGTTTCGAGAAGGTCGCGATGCAGCCGGGGATGCCGCAAGGGTTCGGCGTGGTGGGGGAGGACCAGGTGCCGATCTTCGCGCTGCCCGGCAACCCCGTCTCGTCGTACGTGTCCTTCATGCTGTTCGTACGGCCCGCGCTGCGGAAGATGCGCGGCCTTCCCACCGGTTTTCCCGAGACCGAGACCGCGTACGTCATCGGCGCGCTGCGGTCGCCGGCGGGGAAGCGGTCGTTCCTGCGCGGCGTGCTGGCCGGCGACGGCACGGTGGCGCCCGTGCACGGGCAGGGCTCGCACCAGCTGGCCGCCCTGGCCACGGCGAACGCCCTCATCATGGTGCCCGAGGACGTGACCGAGGTGCCGTCGGGCGCGGCGGTCGAGGTGATCAGGCTGTGAGCGAGTTCACCCATCTGGACGAGACGGGCGCGGCCCGCATGGTGGACGTCTCCGGCAAGGACGTCGGGGATCGCACGGCGACGGCCACCGGGCGGGTGCTGCTGTCGGCCGAGGCGGTCGCGCTGCTGCGCGCCGGCGAGGTGCCGAAGGGCGACGCGCTCGGGGTGGCGCGGATCGCGGGGATCATGGGGGCGAAGCGGACACCCGACCTGATCCCGCTCTGCCACCCGATCGCGCTGCACGGGGTGAAGGTCACGCTCGACGTGGAGGACTCGGGGGTCGCCATCACGTGCAGGGTGAAGACGGCCGACCGCACCGGGGTGGAGATGGAGGCGCTGACCGCGGTGGCGGTGGCGGCGCTGGCGCTGATCGACATGGTCAAGGCCGTGGATCCGGCGGCGGTGGTCAGCGATGTGCGGGTGGAGGAGAAGACGGGCGGGAAGACCGGGTTGTGGAGGCGGCCGTGATCCGGGCGCTGGTGGTGACGGTGTCGAACCGGGCCTCTTCCGGGATTTATGCGGATAAGTCGGGTCCGCTCCTTGTGTCGCTGTTGGGGGAGGCGGGGTGCGCCGTGGAGGGGCCCGTGGTGGTGCCCGACGGCGAGGCCGTGGAGGTGACGCTGCGTGAGGGGGTCGCCGCCGGTTACGACGTGATCGTCACGACGGGGGGAACGGGGCTGACGCCTGCCGATCTGACGCCGGAGATGACCGCCCGGGTGATTTCTCGCGAGATTCCCGGCATAGCGGAGGCCATCAGGCAGGCGAACCGCGACAAAGTCCCCACCTCCATCCTCTCCCGCGGCCTCGCCGGCCAGGCGGGCGACACGCTCATCGTCAACCTGCCCGGCTCCTCGGGAGGCGTACGGGACGGCGTCGCCGTACTCGCTCCCGTGCTCGGGCACGCGGTGGACCAGATCCGCGGCGGCGACCACCCGCGCTGACCGTCGGCTGGCCGGCGTGGCCCGCGGCTGTTCGCGGGCACGATCCCGTGGCGGCGGCGACCCCGATAGGGGGATGATGGGAATGTGGATCGACTTCGTGGCTGGCCGGCGACCCTGAGTGAGGGGTCCGTGGGCCTGCGGCCGCTGCGGCTGGCCGACGTTCGCGTCTGGCGCGAGACCCGGCTGCGCAACGCCGGATGGCTGCGCCCATGGGAGCCGAGCAACCCGGAGACACCGCTGTTCCGCACCGGGCTCGGTCCGTACATCTCCATGGTCGGCACCCTGCGTCGCGAGGCGAGACAGGGCATGGCGCTGCCCTGGGTGATCACGCACGGTGGTCGATTCGCCGGGCAGCTCACGGTCGGGGCCATCGTCTGGGGGTCGGCCCGCTCGGCCCAGGTGGGCTACTGGATCGACGGCGCCCTGGCCGGCCAGGGAATCACCCCCACGGCCCTCGCCATGGCCGTCGACCACTGCTTCTTCACCACCGGACTGCACCGGCTGGAGGCCAACATCCGTCCAGAGAACCAGGCCAGCCGCAGGGTGGTTGAGAAGCTGGGATTCAGGGAAGAAGGCATTCGGCGTCGTCAACTTCACATCGATGGAGCCTGGCGCGACCACATCTGCTACGCGTTGACCGTTGAGGACGTTCCTGGCGGGCTTCTCGTACAGTGGCGTCGCGCCCGCGAGTCAGCCGCTCGTGGGGGGTCTCCGGTAGAAGAGGTTTGACGATCTCGCGACACACCGCACCGAATGCTCGTCAATCAGTGACACGCGGTCTTACGGTGCGTGACGTGAGCACATCGAAGACGCCAGGAGCACACCTGCGTTTTCGGCGTGCCCGGAGGTGGCCGTGAGCAGCGTCCTCCTCTACCTCGCCATCGTCGTCATGTGGCTGTGCGTCCTCGTGCCCATGTGGCTGCGCCGCGACAAGAGCAACCTCGCCGAGCTCGCCGAGCTCGAGGAGTACTACACCGGCGAACACCAGCTCCCCGACCTCGACCGCCTGGAGGCTTCCCCATCCTCTTCGGAGGAAGGCGAGGCGACAATGGCGGAGAGCGAGCGGGTGGACCCCCGCCAGTTCCGTGCCCGCCGCCGCGCGATCATCGTGGCCCGGCGCCGCCGCCTGCTCTTCTTCACTGCCCTGCTCGTCATCGCCTCGGTGGTTACGGCCGCGGTCAGGATGATGCCGTGGTGGGGGGTCGCGCCCTCCATCGTCGTCACGCTGGCGTACCTGGCGTTCCTGCGCATCGCCGTACAGGTGGACCGCGAACGCCGCCAGCGCGGCGCCCAGGCCCGCGCCGAGCGCGCGCGCCGGCTCCGCGAGCAGC
>NZ_QNFZ01000930.1 GCF_003313395.1 Nonomuraea lactucae
GGCTCGCCGGAGGCCGCCAGGGCGCCGCCGATGGCGCCGATGGTGTGCGTCAGGCGGACGCCCGAGCCGTCGCGGCGGCCGATCTCGTCGGGCAGCGGCACCGGCTTGCCCACCCCGGACACGGCCTTGGCGGGCGCCGGGCCTGCCCAGGCGAGCAGGAGCACGTCCTCGCCCTTGAGGAAGCGCTGGGCGCGCACACCGCCCGTGGCGCGCCCCTTGGCCGGGAACTCCGCGTAGTCGGCCACCTTGCCGCCACCCACCTGGGTGCCGGGCAGTGCCGTGGACGAGCCCGCGATGGTCACGACGTGGGCGGCGCGGGACGGGTCGACCACGCCGAACCAGATCGCGCGGGCGCCGCCGTCGAGCCGGATGCCCGCCATGCCTCCCGCCGGACGGCCCTGCGGTCGGACCAGGGACGCCTGGTAGCGCAGGAGCTGGGCGTCGCTCGTGATGAAGACCAGGTCGTGCGACTCGGACTCGAGCTCGACCGCGCCCACCACGGTGTCGCCGTCCTTGAGGGTGATCACCTCGAAGTCGTCGCGGTTGGCCGGGTAGTCGGGCACCACCCGCTTGACCACACCCTGCGCCGTGCCGAGGGCGAGGCCGGGACCGTCGGGATCGAGGCCGCCGAGGCCGACCACGGTCTCATCGGGGCCGAGCGCGACGAACTCCGACACGGGATGACCCCCCGACAGCGACGGCGGGCTGGCCGAAGGCGGCAGCGTGGGCAGGTCGACCACCTGAACGCGGATCAACCGGCCCAGCGAGGTCACCACGCCGACCTCGCCCCTGGCGGAGGTGCGTACGGCGGAGACCAGCACGTCGTGCGCCGCCCGGTCGCCGTCGCCCGGCAGCGGGTCGGCGTCGGAGGTGCGGGCGAGCAGACCGGTGGACGAGAGCAGCGCGAGACACGGCTCGTCGGCGACCTGGAGCTCCACCGTGGCGGTGCGGGTGACGCCCGAAGCCTCCAGCAGCACGGTGCGGCGCGGCGTGCCGTATTTCTTGGCCACCTCGGCGAGCTCGCCGGAGACCACCTGGAGCAGCCGGGCCTCCGACGACAGGATGCCGGTCAGCTCGGCGATCTCGTCGGTCAGCGTCTGCTTCTCCCGGTCGAGCTCCAGCTTGTCGTAGCGGGTCAGGCGGCGCAGCGGCGTGTCGAGGATGTAGGCGGCCTGGACCTCGGTCAGGTCGAACACGTCCATCAGCCGCGTGCGGGCCTGGGCGGAGTCGTCGGAGGCGCGGATGACCTGGATGACCTCGTCGATGTTGAGCAGCGCGATGATCAGGCCGTCGACCAGGTGGAGGCGCTCCTCGCGCTTGCGGCGGCGGAACTCCGACCGGCGGCGCACCACCTCGAGCCGGTGGTCGACGTAGACCCGCAGGAGGTCGCGCAGGCCCAGCGTGCGCGGCTCGCCGTCGACGAGGGCGACGTTGTTGATGCCGAACGTCTCCTCCATCGGCGTCAGCCGGTAGAGCTCCTCGAGCACCGCCTCGGGGATGAAGCCGTTCTTGATCTCGATGATCAGGCGCAGGCCTTTGTGCCGGTCGGTGAGGTCCTTGAGGTCGGCGATGCCCTGCAGCTTCTTGGCGGTCACCAGCTCCTTGATCTTGGCGACCACGCGCTCCGGCCCGACGTTGTAGGGCAGCTCGGTGACGACGATGCCCTTGCGCCGCGGCGTGATCTGCTCGACCACGCAGCGCGCGCGCATCCGGAAGGTGCCGCGGCCCGTCTCGTAGGCGTCGCGGACGCCCTGCAGCCCGATGATCGACCCGCCGGTGGGCAGGTCGGGGCCCGGCACGAACCGCATGAGCTCGTCGAGCGTCGCGTCGGGCTTCTTGATCAGGTGGCGGGCGGCTGCCACGACCTCGGTGAGGTTGTGCGGCGCCATGTTGGTGGCCATGCCGACGGCGATGCCGGTGGTGCCGTTGACCAGCAGGTTGGGGAAGGCCGACGGCATGACCGTGGGCTCGGTCTCCTGGCCGTCGTAGTTGGGCTTGAAGTCGACCGTGTCCTCGTCGAGCGACTCGACCATGAGCATCGCGGCCGGGGCCAGCCTGGCCTCGGTGTAGCGCATGGCCGCCGGCAGGTCGTCGGGGGAGCCGAAGTTGCCGTGCCCGTCGATCAGCGGCAGGCGCATGGAGAACGGCTGCGCGAGCCGTACGAGGGCGTCGTAGATCGGGCTGTCACCGTGCGGGTGGAGCTTGCCCATCACGTCGCCGACGACGCGCGAGGACTTGACGTGGCCGCGGTCGGGACGCAGGCCCATCTCGCTCATCGAGTAGAGGATGCGGCGCTGCACGGGCTTGAGGCCGTCGCGCGCGTCGGGCAGCGCGCGCTGGTAGATCACCGAGTAGGCGTACTCGAGGAAGCTGGTGCGCATCTCCGAGGAGACGTCGATGTCGACGATCCGCTCCTCGAAGTCCTCAGGCGGGGGTGCAGTCGTGCGTCGGGCCATGTCGAACATTGTGCCGAAGAAACCCTGATGCCCGCGACACCTTCTCCCTCGCGGGTGGGCGACCCGGCTCTTGACCAAGCAATTGCTTGGGCGTTACGTTCCGGAAAGAGGTACTCCCCGTCTCCGGAGGCGTCATGATCGAGTTCCATCCTGTGACCAAGCACATCGGCGCCGAGGTGACGGGCGTCGACCTGCGCAAGCCGCTGTCCCAGGAAGAGGTCGCGACTCTCCGGGCGGGCTGGCTGAGGCACCTGGTGCTGTTCTTCCGCGACCAGCACATCGACGACGAGCAGCACCTGCAGTTCGCGCTCAACTTCGGCACGCTCAACCATCCGGCGTTCAAGAAGGACGCGACCAGCCCCATCCACGTGCTCGACCAGACCGCCCCCAAGGGAGAGGGCGGCGACGAGTGGCACAGCGACAACACCTTCGAGCCCACCCCGCCCATGGGGTCGCTGCTGCGCTGCGTCCAGCTGCCGAGCGTGGGCGGCGACACCATGTTCGCCAACACCTACCTGGCGTACGAGACGCTGTCGCCGTCGATGCGGCGGCTCTGCGACGAGCTGACGGCCGTGCACGACATCACGATGTCGATGAAGAAGGCCATCTCCAAGGGGCACCCGTTCGACCTGGAGGAGATCCAGGCCAAGTGGCCGCCGATCGAGCGGCCCGTCGTGCGCGTGCACGCCGAGACGGGCCGCAAGGCGCTGTTCGTGAACCGCGCCTCGACCACGCGGCTGGTCGGGCTCACCGACCGCGAGAACGAGGCCCTGCTGCCGCTGCTGATCGACCACATCCGCTCTCCGGAGTATCAGGTGCGGCTGCGATGGAATGTCGGCACGATGGCCTTCTGGGACAACCGTCCCACCCAGCACTACGCGGTCGCCGACTACACCGAGCGCCGCCGGATGCACCGGGTCACGATCAACGCGTTCCCGGAGCACGCCGACAAGTAGCACGCCGACCAGTAGCACGCCGACAAGTAGCTCGCGCACGGATCGGTCCGCGGGCCGAAAACGTCGGGGAAACCTGGTAACAAGGAGCACATGACTGAAGCCCCCGACGTGGCGACGCTGCGCGAAGAGGCCGAGACCAGACTCCGGGCGCTCGCCGGCGAGCACGCCAGGCTGCGCGACGACCAGTGGGCCGCCGTCGAGGCGCTCGTCGTGCGCCGGCGCAGGGTGCTCGTCGTGCAGCGCACCGGGTGGGGCAAGTCCGCCGTCTACTTCGTGGCCACCGCGCTGCTGCGCGAGCTCGGCGAGGGGCCCACGGTCATCGTGTCGCCGCTGCTCGCGCTCATGCGCAACCAGATCGCCGCCGCCGAGCGAGCCGGCATCCGCGCCGTCACCATCAACTCCGCCAACCCCGAGGCGTGGGAGGAGATCTACGGCCAGGTCGCCGACGGCATGGTCGACGTGCTGCTGGTCAGCCCCGAGCGGCTCAACAACCCCGACTTCCGCGACCAGGTGCTGCCCGAGCTGGCCGAGAGCGCCGGGCTGGTCGTGGTCGACGAGGCCCACTGCATCTCCGACTGGGGTCACGACTTCCGCCCCGACTACCGCAGGCTCGCCACGCTGTTCGAGGAGCTGCCGCCCGGCATCCCCGTCCTGGCCACCACCGCCACCGCCAACGCCCGCGTGACCCGCGACGTGGCCGAGCAGATGCGCCTGCCCGCCGACCTGCGGCCCGACGCCGACGAGACGCTCGTGCTGCGTGGCCCGCTGGAGCGGGAGAGCCTCCACCTGAGCGTCGTACGGCTGGAGTCGGCAGAGCAGCGGCTGGCCTGGCTGGCCCAGACGCTGCGCGAGCTGCCCGGCTCCGGCATCGTCTACACGCTGACCGTGGCGGCGGCCCACGAGATCGCCGGCCACCTGCGGGAGCAGGGCCACGAGGTGGCCGCCTACTCCGGCCAGACCGACCCGGCCGAGCGGCTGGAGGCCGAGGAGGCGCTGCTCAACAACAAGATCAAGGCGCTGGTCGCCACCAGCGCGCTCGGCATGGGCTTCGACAAGCCCGACCTCGGGTTCGTCGTGCACGTGGGCGCGCCCCAGTCGCCCGTCGCCTACTACCAGCAGGTCGGCCGCGCGGGCCGCGGGGTCGAGCGGGCCGAGGTGATCCTGCTGCCCGGCGCCGAGGACCGCGACATCTGGGCCTACTTCGCCTCGCTGGCCTTCCCGCCCGAGCCCGTCGTCCGCGCCACGCTGCAGGCGCTGGAGGAGCACGGCACGCTGTCCACCCCCGCGCTGGAGACGAGGGTCGACCTCAGCCGCGGCCGGCTGGAGATGATGCTCAAGGTCCTCGACGTGGACGGCGCGGTCCGCCGCGTCAGGGGCGGCTGGGAGGCGACCGGCGAGCCGTGGCACTACGACTCCGAGCGCTACTCCCGCATCGCCGCCGAGCGCCGCGCCGAGCAGGAGGCCATGCTCGGCTACCTGACGACGGCCGAGTGCCGGGAGCGCTACCTGCGCGCCCACCTCGACGACGACACGGCCGGGCCGTGCGGCCGGTGCGACAACTGCACCGGGCGGCACCGCTCACCCCAGGTCGCCGCGCCGGCCGTCGAGAGCGCCCGGCAGCGGCTGGCCAGGCCCGGCGTCACGGTCGAGGCGCGCAGGCAGTGGCCGACCGGGCTCGCCGACCTGTCCGGCCGGATCAAGCCGGAGCTCGGCGCGGAGCCGGGCCGGGCGCTCGGCCGGCTGACCGACATCGGCTGGGGCAACCGGCTGCGCGAGCTGTTCAACGGCCCCGACGGGCCCGTCGCCGACGACATGCTCAAGGCCGTGATCCAGGTGCTGTCCGCCTGGGACTGGCGCGAGCGGCCCGTCGCCGTGGTCAGCGTGCCGTCATCGACCCGGCCGCTGCTGGTGCGCGGCTTCGCCGAGCGGCTCGCCCAGGTGGGGCGGCTGACCTACCTCGGTGAGCTGGGCTATCGCGCCGGGCCGCCGGGGCGGCAGTTCAACAGCGCCAAGCGGGTGCAGGCGATCAGGGCGACGCTGGCCATGCCCAAGGAGCTGGGCGCGGCCGTGGCCCAGTGCGGAGGGCCCGTGCTGCTGGTGGACGACCGCGTCGACACCGGCTGGACGATGACGCTCGGCACGGCGCTCGTCCGCCACGCGGGCGCGCCCGCCGTGCTGCCGCTCGCCCTCGCCACGACCTCCTGACCCGCCCTCACCCGCCCTCACCCGCCCTCACCCTGCCTCGCCACAGCGAGCGCCGGGAGCTCCCCCAGGCCGGGGGCTCCTCAAGGGAACGCGCGGGGAGGGGCCGCGTCAGAGCCTGGGACGCGCGCCCAGATGCATGATCGCCTTGGCGGCGAGGTGGCAGCCGGCGGTCAGCGACTCGGCCGGGGGCTTGCCCTCCAGCCACGACGGCAGGAACCCGGCGCAGAACGCGTCGCCCGCGCCCGTGCCGTCCACGATCCGGTCGACCGGCTCGGCGGGCACGCGGGTCGGGTCGGGCCGGCCGTTGCCGTACCACAGCGCGCCCTCGGAGTTCATCTTGATGACGACCTGCGGGAACCACGCGGTCAGCACCTTGGCGGCGGCCTCGGGGTCGTCGCGGCCGGTCAGCACCTTGGCCTGGTCGATGTTGGCGAACAGCAGCTTCGCGCCGCTGGTCCACTCGAGGAACGGCTCGGCCCCCGTACGCTCCAGCGGGGCGGAGGAGGCGCAGTCGAGCGAGATCGACATCCCGGACCGGTGGGCCATGTCGAGCGCGGCCAGGCCGGCCTCGCGAGAGCCCTCGTTGATCAGCGTGTAGCCCGACAGGTGCAGGTGGCCGCCGCCGTTGAACAGGTCGCGCGGCAGGTCCTCGGGGGAGAGCGCGGCGTTGGCACCGGGGTCGGACAGCATCGTCCGCTCGCCCTTGTGGGTGACCAGCACCACGCAGGTGCCGGTCGGCCGCTCGGGGTCCATGACGAGCCGCGCGTCCACGCCGTAGCCCATCAGCTCCATGTCGCGGTTTCGCCCGGTGATGTCGGCGCCCCTGCGGCCGATGAAGGCCACCTCGGCCCCCTCGACGGCGAGCCAGGAGGCGATGTTGGCCCCCGAACCGCCACCGTGCATGGTCACGATCGCAGGCGTGTCGCTCGCCCTGGCGAGCGCATAACGGGCGCGCGCGACCGCGTCGGTCATGAGATCGCCCACCACGACGACCCGCGTCATGATGTCACCACCTTGCTGCCTTCAGAAAGAGCTGGCCACGGCAAAACGCCACGGCAAAACTAACAGCTTCGGGGCTGCTCGTGGGGCGGACCTCTGAGACCGGTCCGCAGTCGATGCACAAGCGTTGCCCAAAGGGCCCTGGGGGTCTTGCGATGTGGGATGAGGTCTAGTCTCGGGACTGTGGAGGCTCAGTATCCCGCCCACTGGGAGGCCGACGTCGTCCTCGCGGACGGCGGCACCGCGCACGTGCGCCCGATCCGGCGCGCCGATGCCGACAGGCTGCGCTCCTTCTACTCGCGCCTTTCCGCCGAGTCGATCTATTTCAGGTTCTTCGGGCCACGGCCGCGGCTGACGGACAGGGAGGTGGCCTGGTTCACCACCGTCGACAACGTCGACCGGGTCGCGCTGATCGCCACCATCGGCACCGAGATGGTCGCCGTGATCCGCTACGACAAGGTGGAGCCGGGCGAGGCCGAGGTGGCGTTCCTGGTCGAGGACGCCCACCAGGGCAGGGGAGTGGCCTCGGTGCTGCTGGAGCACCTGGCCGCCACCGCCCGCGAGCACGGCATCGAGCGGTTCGTCGCCGACGTGCTGCCCGCCAACATGAAGATGATGGGCGTCCTGCGCCAGGCCGGCTACACGGCCGACAGCCGGTTCGCCGACGGCGTGGTGCGCATGACGCTCGACCTCACCCCGACCGCCGACTCGGCCGAGGTGACGACCGCCCGCGAGCACCGCGCCGAGGCCAGGTCCATCGCCAGGCTGCTCACCCCCGGCTCGGTCGCGGTCATCGGCGTCTCCCGCGAGCCGGGCGGCATCGGCCAGACCGTGCTGCGCAACCTGCTCGCCGCGGACTTCACCGGCCCGGTCTACCCCGTCCACCGCGAGGTGCGGGCCGTCGCCGGGGTGCGCGCCTACCCGAGCGTGTCGGCCATCGCCGACGACGTGGACCTCGCCGTGGTGGCCGTGCCCGCGGGCAGCGTCGCCGACGTGGTCAAGGAGTGCGCGGAGAAGGGCGTGCACGGGCTGGTCGTGGTCTCCTCCGGCTTCGGCGAGACCGGCCCCGAGGGGCTGGCCAGGCAGGACGAGCTGGCGGGCATCGCCCGCGCGTACGGCCTGCGCATGGTGGGGCCCAACTGCCTCGGCATCGCCAACACCGACCCCGCGGTGAAGCTCAACGCCACCCTGGCCGCCACCGTGCCAGGCCGCGGCAGGGTGGGCTTCTTCAGCCAGTCGGGCGCGCTCGGCACCGCGCTGCTGCAGCGGGTGGCGCAGCGCGGCATGGGCATCTCGTCGTTCGTCTCCGCGGGCAACCGGGCCGACGTGTCGGGCAACGACCTGCTGCAGTACTGGGAGGAGGACCCCTCGACCGAGGTGATCCTGCTCTACCTGGAGTCGCTGGGCAACCCGCGCAAGTTCACCCGTCTGGCCCGGCGCATCTCCCGCGAGAAGCCGATCGTGGTGGTCAAGAGCGGCGGCTCGCCGGCCGGGCACTCGGCCCGCGAGCTCGGGCTGCCCGACTCGGCGATCACCTCGCTGTTCGCGCAGGCGGGGCTCGTGCGGGTCGACGACCTCATCCAGCTGTTCGACGTGGGGCAGTTGCTGGCCTACCAGCCGCTGCCCGCCGGGCCGCGGGTCGGGCTGGTCACCAACTCCGACGCGCTGGGGCTGCTCGCCGCCGGGTTCTGCGTGTCGGCCGGTCTGTCGCCACGCCCACCGGCGAACCTCGGAGCCACCGCCGGAGCCGCGGAGTTCGGCGCGACGCTCGCCGAGCAGCTGGCCTGCGACGAGGTCGACTCCGTGGTCGTGATCTACATGCCGCCCATCCCGTGCTCGCCGGAGAAGGTGGCGGCCGAGCTGCTGAAGGTGTCGGAGGGGTCTGCCAAGCCCGTGCTGGCCACGTTCGAGGGGCATCTCGGGATGCATCCGGCGCTCCGGGTGGGTGCCACGCCGTCGCGGGGCTCCATCCCGTCGTACGCGGCGCCCGAGGAGGCGGTCAGGGCCCTGGCGCACGTGGTGCGCTACGCGGCCTGGCGGGCGGAGCCGGCCGCGCCGCCGCCCCTGCTCGTCGGCATCGACCCCGAACGCGCCCGCGACCTGGTCCAGCGGGCGCTCGCACCTGAGCCCCGCGACGACC
>NZ_QNFZ01000933.1 GCF_003313395.1 Nonomuraea lactucae
CGTCGCGCCGGCCGCCGCCGTCCCGCTGCCGGGCCCGCGCGGCGTCCCGCTCGGACGGCTTCCCGGACGGTCCGGACGTGGGCCGCAGCGCCTGGAGCGCCCGGTCCGGGATGGGCACCCGGTAGACCGGGCTGGCCGGTCCCTCGCTCCCGACCAGCACCGACCTGCCGTCCGCCGTGAACGCGATCGACTCCGCCTGCTCCAGCTCCGGCATCGAGATCTTGGCGATGGTCTCCCCGGAGGGGCGGTAGAGGGTGGCCGAGAAGTACGTGCGGATGACGTACGACGACCCGTCGGGGGCGTAGGCGGCGTCCGTGGCCATGAGCGGCGCGGAGGCCACCTTGCGCAGCACGTTCGTCCGGTCGGCGCGCAGCGTCCTGGGCGCCGCGTACACCGAGCCGGCGAACTCCTTGGACACCACGTACAGCCGGCCCGTCACCGGATTGACCATGATCCCCTCGGCGTTGCGTCCGCCGTCCGCGTAGCGGAAGCGGTAGCGCACCGCGGGCAGGGTGGCGTCGCGCAGCGTGCCCGGCTCCACGACCTTGTAGATGGAGATGTCGGGCCAGGCGCCGTCGAGGTTGTCGCCGATGTCGGCGAACCAGAGCACCGCGCGCCCGGTCGAGGGGTCCTTGCCCACGGCCATGGCCTCCCAGTCGCGGGCCTGCGCGCCCCGCAGGCGGAACGTCGCCCTGGTCCGGCCGTCCTCGCCCACCGCGTAGAACAGCGGCGCGGCCGCGGAGTCGTTGTGGGTGTAGTAGACGCCGTCGTGGGTGGGCGACACGGCCAGGCCGCTGGACTCGGTGATCGCCCGGTCCTTGAACGTGAACAGCTTCTCGCCCGTGTCGTCGGCGACGGCCGCGGCGGCCGGGGCCACCGCGAGGGCACACGTCACGCAGGCCACGGCGAGCGTCCGGAACAGGAGATCCCCCACGCCGCCATCATGCCCCAACGGGGACCTGCCCGACCCTCGGTGAAAGCCCATAGATCACCCGGTTGGGCCTATAGCCTGGAGTGCGCTCCAGGTATCTAGCCTGAACCCATGGACTACGTGAACCTCGGACGCAGCGGGCTCAAGGTGAGCCGGCTCTGCCTCGGCACCATGAACTTCGGCCCCGTGACCAGCGAGGAGGACTCCTTCACGATCATGGACCGGGCCCATGAGCTGGGCATCAACTTCTTCGACACGGCCAACGTGTACGGGTGGAAGCAGGGCGAGGGGATCACCGAGCGGATCCTCGGCAACTGGTTCGCCAAGGGCGGCGGGCGCAGGGAGAAGACGGTCGTCGCGACCAAGCTCTACGGCTCGATGGGCGACTGGCCCAACGACAACCTGCTGTCCGCGCTGAACATCCGCCGCGCCTGCGACGCCTCGCTCCAGCGCATGCAGACCGACTACATCGACATCTACCAGGCGCACCACGTCGACCGGGGCACGCCGTTCGACGAGTTCTGGGAGGCCATGGAGGTCCTGCGCCAGCAGGGCAAGATCCTGTACGTCGGCTCGTCGAACTTCGCGGGCTGGCACATCGCCAAGGCCCAGGAGACGGCGGCCAGGCGTGGCACGTTCGGCCTGGTCAGTGAGCAGAGCCACTACAACCTGCTCACCAGGGCGGTCGAGCTGGAGGTGCTGCCCGCCTGCGAGGACTACGGCCTCGGCGTCATCCCGTGGAGCCCGCTGGCCGGCGGCCTGCTGGGCGGCGTGCTCCGCAAGACCGACAAGGGCCGCTCGGCGGCCGAGCGCATGGTCAAGGAGCTCGACAAGCACCGCGACAAGATCGAGCAGTACGAGAAGTTCTGCGACGAGCTCGGCGAGGAACCGGCGTACGTGGCGCTGGCGTGGCTGCTGACACGGCCGGCGGTCACCGCCCCGATCATCGGCCCGCGCACGGTGGAGCAGCTCGACGGCAGCCTGCGGACCCTGGAGATCACGCTGGACGAGCAGGCTCTAGAGCGGCTGGACGAGATCTTCCCGGGCCACCGCACGGCGCCCGAGGACTACGCCTGGTAGCCCAGGTCAGGTAAGCAGGGCCCCCACGACCACGATCAGCAGGAGGAGGCCGAGCACGACGGGCAGCAGCCAGGAGCGAGGACGGTCCACGTCTTGGAGCCTAATCGCGCCGTGAGGGTGCGAGCGCCCATTCGGCCAGTGACTCGTATCGCACGTGGGGGCCCTGATGGCTGCGCACCAGCCGGACGGCCTCCGCCCGCCACGGCGATCCGGCGAACCCGGACAGCGACTCGACCAGCGGGCGGAGGTCCGTCTCCGTCCTGGCGCGGGCCAGCGTCAGGTGCGGGTGGAAGCGCTTGCCGTCCGTCTGCGCGGCGCCGGCCCGGCGGGCGCCCGCCCGGACCGAGTCGGCCAGCCGGGTCATCGAGTCGCCGGACAGCCCGGCCCAGAAGACGCGCCCCCGCCGGGCCGACGAGAACGCCCCGAACCCGGCGAACACCAGGTCCAGGACCTCGTGCCGCCGCACGGCCCGCGCCAGCCGCGCCTCCAGGTCGGGCAGGACGCCCTCGGGCACCTCGCCGAAGAAGCCCAGCGTGATGTGCCAGGTGTCGCGGTCCGGCCAGCGCAGCCCCGGCACCTGCCCGACGTGCGGCGCGATGGCCCGCTCCAGCTCGTCGAGCACTTCGGCGGGCGGCACCACGGCGGCGAACAGCCTCATGCCATCCGATTCTGCAACCAGCTCGCACCGGCCGCGCCCCCGGCCCTGACCCGGTCTCCTGACGCGGCGGCCCAGGCGGTCCACAGCCGCGGCCGGGCAGTCGACGGCGGCAGCTCAGGCAATCGACGGCGACGGCTCAGGCGGTCGACGGCGGCTCAGGCGGTCGCGGGCAGCGGGCGGGCGAACCGCGCGCCGATCAGCCGCGTCAGCAGCACGGCCAGCCCGGTGCCCACGAGCACGAGCACGCCGGAGAGCATCACGCCAGCCCGCGGCCCGCCCAGCTCGGACAGCCAGCCGACCAGCGGCGCGCCGAGCGGGGCGCCACCGGTGAACACCAGCATGTAGATGCCCATGACCCGGCCCCGCATGTCGGGCGAGGTGGCGAGCTGGACGCCGGCGTTCGCGGCGGTGTTGACCGTGATGAGCGCGACGCCGGTGGGGATCAGCAGCAGCAGGTAGACCGGGTAGAACGGGGCCAGCCCGGTGGCCACCTGGAACAGCCCGAACCCGATCGCCCCGAACATCAGCAGCCTGCGCGACGGGCGGGCCCGCCGTGCGGCCAGGAGTGCCCCGCCCAGCGCGCCCACGGCGAACATGCTCGACGCCAGGCCGAACGAGGACGCCCCCGCCTCGAAGACCTCGCGGGCCATGAGCGCGATCGACATCGAGAACGACTGGGAGAACATCGACACGAAGGCGATCAGCAGGATCGGCATGAGCAGTTCCTCGCGCCGGAGCACGTACCGCAGCCCCTCGCGGAGCTGGCCCTTGGCCCTCGGCACCGGTTCGACCGTGTGCAGCTCCGACTTCCGCATGAAGACCAGGCTGGAGATCACGGCGGCGAACGTGAGCGCGTTGATCAGGAACAGCGGGCCGGTGCCCCCGAGGACGTAGATCAGCACACCGGCGACGGCCGGGCCGATGACGCGGGCCAGGTTGAAGATCGAGCTGTTGAGCCCGATCGCGTTGGACAGGTCGCGCCGACCGACCATCTCGACCACGAACGCCTGCCGGGTGGGCACCTCGACGCAGGAGATCAGGCCGAGCGTGAACGCCATCACGTACACGTGCCAGACCTGGGCGGCGCCGGTCATCGTCAGCACGCCGATGGTGAGCGCCAGCCCGGCCATCAGCGACTGAGCCACGATGAGGAGGGGCCGCTTCGGGTAGCGGTCGGCGAGCACGCCGCCGAAGAGGCCGAAGATCAGCATCGGCAGGAACTGCAGCGCGGTCGCCATGCCGAGCGCCGCGGCGCTGCCGTGGGTGAGCTCCAGCACCAGCCAGTCCTGGGCGGTGCGCTGCAGCCAGGTGCCGACGTTGGAGACGGCTCCACCGGCCGCGAACATGCGGTAGTTGCGAATACGGAGCGACCGGAACATCCCGGTCTTGGGTTGTTCGGGCTCTATATCCTGCTGAGCTTCTCCAGGATGGGCGCCGCCTGCCTGAGTATCGCCCGCTCCTCGGGGGTCAGCTCTTTCAGCCGCTGGCTCAGCCACGCCTCCTTGCGGCGCCGCTCCTCCTTCAGCAGCTTCTGGGCGGCCTCGGTCACGGTCACGGTCACCTGCCGCCGGTCGGTCGGGTGCGGCGTGCGGGAGACCAGCCCGCGATCCTCGAGCGCGGCGATCACGCGCGTCATCGAGGGCGGCTGCACCTTCTCTAGCTCGGCCAACTCGCCGGGGGTTATCGCGGAATGCCGTTCCACCGCGGCGAGCGTCGCGAACTGGGTGGGAGTCAGCGAGTGGGCCGCCGCCTGTCGTCGCAGGCGCCTGGTCAGCCGCGCCAGCGACACGCGCAGGGCGGATGCCAGGCCGGCGTAGCTGCGCAGGTCTGTCTGTGGCTGTGGGGTGTTGGTTAGCATGAGTCATTACCTTTGCTAACTATATGGCACGGCAAGGTATTTCCCCAAGTCATAGTCGTCTCACCCTTAGATACACCGCGGAAAGGGTCAGAACCCGAGCAGCGCCTTGATCGGGCCGAGCGCGAAGTAGAGCACGAAGAGCAGCGCCACCACCCACAGCAGGGGGTGGACCTCCCTCGCCTTGCCCCGCACGAGCTTGATGAAGGCGTAGCTGACGAAGCCGGCGCCGACGCCGTTGGAGATGGAGTAGGTGAACGGCATGACCACCATCGTGAGGAACGCCGGGATGGCCAGCTCGTAGTCGGTGAAGTCGATGTCGCGCACCGCCGTCATCATGAGGAAGCCCACGATGACCAGGGCCGGCGCGGCGGCCTCGTACGGCACGATCTCGACCAGCGGCGCGAAGATGACGGCGACCAGGAAGAGCAGCCCGGTGACGACGCTGGCCAGGCCGGTTCTCGCGCCCTCGCCCACGCCGGCCGCCGACTCGATGTAGGTGGTGTTCGACGACACCGAGAACGCGCCGCCGGCCGCGGCGCCCACCGAGTCGACGAGGAGGACCTCGCGGGTGCGCGGCAGCATCCCGTCCGGCCCGACGAGCCCGGCCTGGCGGCCGACGCCGACGACCGTGCCCATCGTGTCGAAGAAGTCGGTGATGAGCAGCGTGAAGACGAAGAGCACCGCGAGCAGCACCGACACGCTGCTGAACGCGCCGAACGGGTCGAACTCCGTCACGAGCCCGAACGGGTTGTGGAAGCCGATGATCTCCTTGGGCAGGGCGGGCACGTTCAGCTGCCAGCCGCCGGGGTTCTCGGGGGAGAACCTCCCGACCTGGGCGATCCGCTCGACGGCCACGGCCAGCACGGTCGTGCCGACGATGCCCACCAGGATCGCGCCCTTGACCCTGCCCGCCACCAGCGCCGCCGTGACGAGCAGCCCGGCCAGGAACACGAAGATCGGCCACGAGGTGAGGTTGCCGGCGATGCCCATCTCCAGCGGTGGGCCGACGGCCACGCGTCGCACGAAGCCGGCGTCCACGAAGCCGATCAGCGCGATGAACAGGCCGATGCCCACGCTGATGGCGGTCTTCAACTGGGTGGGGATGGCGTGGAACACCGCCACCCTGAAGCCGGTGAGCACCAGGACGGCGATGATGACGCCCTCCAGGAAGACCAGCCCCATCGCCGACTCCCAGCTCATCACCCTGGCGATGCTGAGGGCGACGAAGACGTTGAGCCCCAGCCCGGCCGCCATCGCGAACGGCACCCTGCCCACCACTCCCATGAGGATGGTCATGATGCCCGCGACGAAAGCCGTGCCCGCGGCGACCAGCGCCACGTTCGGCCCCGCCCCGTCGCCGATGAACTGCTTCTGCGCGTCCGGCACGTTGGCGATGATGATCGGGTTCAGCACGACGATGTAGGCCATCGTGAAGAAGGTGGCCAGGCCGCCCCGGATCTCGCGGGCGAAGGTCGAGTCACGAGCGGTGACGGCGAAGTAACGGTCAATCCAGGACCTGAAGTCGCTCACGCGCGAAGGGTGACAGGGCGGCACCGTCAGCCGACAGTGCTGGTAATCGTATCGAGACCGGATCGGAAGCTAGGCTGGACACGTGAAGCGCGAGTGGCACCCCGACCCCGAGCCGATCGAGACGAACGACATGGCCGCCGTCGCCGTCGGCACCGCCCTGTGGGCACTGGCGCTGGTCGTGCTGCTGATCTTCCGTCCCGGCCCGGAAAACTGGTGGTGGACCTGGACGTGCGTCGTCGGCGTGGCCCTCGGCCTCTTCGGTCTCTGGTACGTACGCAGGCGCCGGTCGCGACAGTGACCCGGAGCGGGTGACATTCGTCATCCCCCGCCCATCCCGGAAGTCAGCGGCAAGAGCTGTTTGACGCCACTACCTGCGCAAAACCGCCCCGGTCATGCTGGTGACCATGAAGAAGACCCTGCTCACACTCGCCCTGTGCGCGACGGCTCTCGCCGGATGCGGCACCACCGGGGGACCCGCCGAACGGGGCACGGCGAAGAGCACCGAACGGCCGGCCGAGAAGGCCGCCAAGGGCACAGGCACGAGCACAGCCACGAGCACAGGCACGGGCACGGTCGCCTGGAGCACCTGCACCGGCCTGACCGGCCCCGACGGCAAGCCCGCCGCCCCCGACCCGGCCGTCGAATGCGGCAAGATCAAGGTGCCGCTCGACTACGCCGAGCCCGGCGGGGACCAGATCGACCTCGCGTTGATCCGCGTCAAGGCCACCGGCGACCGGCTCGGCTCCCTCGTGTTCAACTTCGGCGGGCCCGGCGGCTCCGGCGTGGACACGCTCGCACTCGCCGCCAGGGCGTTCGCCGGGCTGGGCACCCGCTACGACCTGGTCAGCTTCGACCCGCGCGGCGTCGAGCGCAGCGCCGGCGTCAAGTGCGGCGACCAGATCGAGCGCTACCTGTCAGCCGGCAGCGGCTCCGACAGCGACAAGCTGCTCAGGCAGTTCGCGGCGGCCTGCCAGAAGGACTCCGGCAAGGTCCTGCCGCACGTCGGCACCGTCAACTCCGCCAGGGACCTCGACCGCATCCGCCTGGCCGTCGGCGACGAGCGGCTCAACTACTTCGGCCTGTCGTACGGCACCCACCTCGGCGCCGTCTACGCCACCCACTTCCCGAAGAACGTCGGCAGGTTCGTCCTCGACAGCGCCTACGACCCCACGGGGACGTTCGAGGAACGAGCCGTGATCCAGGCGACCGGGTTCGCCAGGTCCCTCGACGCGTTCGCCAAGGACTGCGTGGCGCGGGGCTGCGACCTCGGCGCCGACCCCGCCGCGGTCAGGCGGACCGTAGAGAGGCTGGTGGACGGGCTGCGGACCAAGCCGCTCAAGGTCGGCGAGCGCGCCCTCACGCTCGGCCTCGGCCAGCTCGGCGTCATCACCCCGCTGTACGCCAAGGCCACCTGGCCGATGCTGGAGGAGGCGGTCGCGTCGGCCGTCAAGGGCGACGGCGCCGCGCTGCTGGCGCTGGCCGACTCCTACACCGGCCGCAGGGCCGACGGCACGTACTCGACGCTGCTCAGCAGCATGCAGGCGATCTCCTGCGCGGACAGCGCCGAGCGCCCCGGCCGGGCCGAGGCGGCCGCGGTCAACCGGCGGATCAGGAAGATCTTCCCCATCCTGTTCACCGACGAGACGGTCACGGCCTGCGCCCACTGGCCGGCTGCGGGCAGCAACGATGCCAAGAGGATCGACGCCACCGGCTCCGCCCCGATCGTCGTGATCGGCGGCAAGGGCGACCCCGCCACGCCGTACCGGTGGGCGACCAGCCTGACGGCCCGGCTCAGGACAGGCGTGCTGGTCACGTACGAGGGCGAGGGCCACGGCGCCTACCTGAGCGGCAGCACCTGCGTAACGCGCCTGGTCGACACCTACCTCCTCAACGGCAGGCTCCCCACCGAGAACGCCACCTGCCCGGCGTCCTGACGCCCGGCACACCCGGCACGCACGACAGCACCCGTCACCCGGCCCGCCTCGGTCAGGACAGGTCGGCCTCGGCCAGGAGGAGGGGGACGGCTGCGGGGTCGCGCAGGAGGGCGGCGACCGCCAGCCGGTCGTTCCACTGCCCCGTGGCCCAGGCCAGGCCGCGCGCCAGACCGTCGACGCCGGTGCAGTGGACCGTGCCCTCGAAGTAGCGCCACGTGCAGGCGATGCCGTCCACCAGCAGCTTCTCGTGCTCGACGTAGGTCCCGGGGGCCGCCGGGAGCAGGGAGCGCACCTCCGGCGGCACCTGCCGTGCCACGCCCTCGGAGGCGACCTCGCCGGTGGTGAGCTCGCCCGCGAGCGGCAGGTCGAGCAGCTCGGACAGCGCCTCGGCCAGGTCGTACGGGGCGAGCACCAGCGGGCGGTCGGTGACGAGCTGGAGGAGGTCGGGGGCCTCCACCACCACGGCGTCGTCGGCCGAGGCCACCACGATGTCGCCCTGGTGGACCGCTCGCACCCGGGAGGGCGGTGCCACCCGCTCGGGCTCGACGGCCGCGAGGGCCATCCACAGCGCGCGCAACTGGGCCCTGTCGACCTCGATCGACTCGTCGGCCATCAGGTCGAGGAGCTCCTCGGGGCCGCCGTGGGAGGCGAGCAGCTCGGCCAGGGTGGTGCGCACGCCGAGCATGGCCAGCGCGCCCTCGTCGAGACCGGCGGGCGCGTCGCCGTACAGGCCCTGCAGCAGCGGGTCGGCGCCGGGCAGGCGCAGCTCGCGCGGCCGGCGCCC
>NZ_QNFZ01000932.1 GCF_003313395.1 Nonomuraea lactucae
CGGCCGGCCGGCCGGGCGCGCCGCGAGGCGGGCCGCCTCAGCCGATGGAGACACGACGGAACTGGTAGTTGGACAGGGGCAGGTTCTTGTCCGGCACGAACCCGGTGACCTTGCTCGAGTAGGCGTCCACCTGGTTCTTGAAGCCCCAGATGATGTGGCCGCCGCTGTCGTACTCGATCTTCTGCGCCTGCTTGAGCAGCTCCGTGCGCTTGGCGTCGTCCAGCTCGCGGCGGGCCTGCTTGATGAGGGAGATGAAGGTCTTGTCGGCCCAGTGGGTCTCGTTGTACGGCGACTCGGGCAGCGAGCCGTCGGCCACCTGGGGGAGGTAGCCGCGGGTGAACCAGTAGTCCTGGGCGAAGGTCCAGCCGAGGTATTGGTCGCCGTAGAAGGTGGAGGAGTCCACCTTGCGGACCTCCACGGTGACCCCGGCGCCCCGCGCCTGCCCGGCGAACAGCTCGGCCGCGTCCACGGCGCCGGAGCCGATGCCGGTCGAGGTGACCAGTTCGATCCGCAGGTCGGCGTGGCCGGCCGCCTTCAGCAGCGACTTGGCCTGGTCGAGGTCCTGGTGGCGTTGCGGCAGCTCGGAGGCGTAGGCGGGGTCGAACGGGGCGTACAGGTCGTTGGCCACGCGGCCCTGGCCGTTGAGCGCCTGGGCGACCAGCTGCGGGCGGTCCACGATGAGCCGGAACGCCTGCCGCACCCGTACGTCGCTGAAGGGCTTGGCGTCCACCCGCATCGTGAACGGGGTCCAGGAGCCGGTCTCGGAGACGAGGACCTGCGCGCCCGCCGCCTTCACGACGTCGATCTGGGACAGCGGCAGGTTGTCGATGGCCTCGACCTGGTTGCTGAGCAGCGCGTTGACCTTGGCGTTGTCGTCGGGGAAGTCGATGATGACGAGCCGGTCGGCGTAGGCCTTCTCCCGCCAGTAGCCGTCGAACCGCTTGAACGAGCTCTGCCCGCCGGGCTCGAACGACTCGAAGGCGAAGGGTCCGGTCCCGACCGGGTTGCGCACGTCGAAGCCGACCGGCACGATGCCGAGGGCGTACTGGGCGAGCTGGTCCTTGAGCAGGGCGTAGGGAGACTTCAGCCCGATCTGGACGGTGCGCGCGTCGATCTTCTTGAGCTCCGCCGGGTCGATCATCGCCAGCCCGGAGGCTCCGGTGCCCGGGTCCTTGGGGTCGATGATCCGCCGGAGGGAGAAGATGACGTCGTCGGCGTCCACGGTCTTGCCGTTGTGGAACTGGACGCCCTCACGCAGTCGCAGGGTCCAGACCTGGCCGCTCTTCGACGCTTCGAGGCTCTCGCCGATGAGTGGCTCGATCTCGTAGGCGGGGTCGCGGGTGAACAGGGGCTCGTAGAGGTTGAGGACCCGTGCCTGGTCGGGATAGGTGACGGGGTTGTGCGGGTTCAGGCTGTCCTTGGCGCTGCCGCCGGTGGTGCCGATCCGCAGCACGCCGCCGCTGGACGGGGTCGTGGAGCCGGCGGGCCGCCGGGTGGTCGCGGGGCCGCCGCCGCAGGCGGAGAGCACTCCCGCGGCTGCGACTCCCGCGCTGAGCAGGGCGCTCCGGCGGATGATCTCCCGCCTCGTGGGGCCCTGGGTCGACTGGTTCTGGGGTTTTATCACAACCTGGACCTCACCATCATGTCCCCGTTGCTCTTATCGTGCAATTGATGCTCGAATGGCGTGACAATAGATGCGCGATGTGAAACAGGTCAAGGGGTCCGATCCATCACGATGGTCCGCAGAAGACTGTGACGGTGGCTCGGACGGGTGGCTCACGCTGGCCACGGAACGGAGGCAATGATGGTGGACGCTGGCGATCCGGACGGCCAGGAGCAGCCCGGGGCACAGTCGGGCAGGGTGCAGTCGCTGGAGCGGGCGATCTCGCTGCTCAACGCGGTCGCCGACAGCTCGCCCGAGGGCGAGACCGTGGCGAACCTCGCCGCCCGGTGCGGGCTCAACCGCGCGACGGCCTGGCGGCTGCTGGCGACCATGGAGCGGCATTCGCTGGTCGAGCGCGACCCGCTGACCAGCCGATACTCGATCGGGTTCGCGGTGGCCCGGATGGCCACGGCGGCGGGCGTGGACGGCCTGGTGCGCCGCGCCCACGCGATCGTCGAGCGGGTCTCCAGGCAGACCGGCGAGACGGCCAACCTCGCGGTGGCCCGCTCGCTCGGGCTGACCTACGTCGACGAGGTCACGCCGCCGGTCGTGCTCAGCGCCAAGTGGCTGGGCCGCCAGGTCCCGCTGCACGCCACGTCCACCGGCAAGGCGCTGCTGGCCTGGCTGCCGGCCGCCGAGGTGGAGTCGCTGCTCGCCGGGCCGCTCACCGCCTACACCGACACGACGATCACCGACCAGACGCGCCTGCTCTCGGAGCTGGCGCTGACCAAGGAGCGCGGGTACGGCGTGTGCGTCGGCGAGATGGAGCCCAACCTGTACGGCGTGTCCGCGCCGGTGCTCGACGAGCACAAACACCCCATCGCCGTGGTCAGCATCTGGGGCCCGAAGGACCGGGTGCCGGAGGAGCGGTTCGCCGCCCTGGGCGCGCTCGCGGGCGAGGCGGCCGCCGACATCGCGCACGCGGTCGCGCGGCGGGAGGGCTTGACAGAGCGATCCTGAATGGCTCACGTTACAGATGGTGCGATGGTCGTTCGCTATACGAGCGAGCCCGGCACCATTGAAACGTAGCCTGAAAGGGGTCGGTCATGTCGATGACGCGCAAGGTCATCATCACCTGTGCCGTGACGGGATCCGGTCACACGCCGACGATGTCGCCGCACCTGCCGTTCAGCGTCGAGGACGTCGTCGCCGACTCGGTGGCCGCCGTGGAGGCGGGCGCCTCGGTCATCCACCTGCACGCCCGCGACCCGCGCGACGGGCGGCCGACCCCCGACCCGGCGGTCTTCCTCGAGTACCTGAAGCCCATCAAGGCCGCCACCGACGCCGTGGTCAGCATCACCACGGGCGGTGGCACGGGGATGACCGTCCAGCAGCGGCTGGAGGTCATCGACGTGGCCCGGCCCGAGCTGTGCACGCTCAACCTGGGCACCATGAACTACGGCGGCTTCCCCATGATCGACAAGCACCGCGGCCAGTGGCGCTTCGACTGGGAGGAGCCCTACCTGGAGAGCACCCGCCGCGAGCCGTTCGTGAGCACGTACGCCGACATCGAGCACATGCTCCGCACGGTCGGCCCGGAGACCGGTGCCAGGTTCGAGTACGAGGCCTACGACGTGGGCCACCTCTACACGCTGGCCTACTACCTGGACCTCGGGCTGGTGAAGCCGCCCATCTTCCTCCAGACGATCATGGGCGTGATGGGCGGCATCGGCGCCGACGTCGACCACCTCGCCCACATGAAGCGCACCGCCGACCGCCTGCTGGGCGACGCGTACGAGTGGTCCGTGCTGGGCGCGGGCCGCCACCAGTTCAACATGGCCACGGTGGCGGCCGTGATGGGCGCCCACGTGCGGGTGGGCCTGGAGGACGGCCTCTACCTCGGCAAGGGGCAGCTCGCGCCGTCCAACGCCGACCAGGTGCGCAAGGTCCGCCGCATCCTGGAGGAGCTCTCGCTGGAGGTGGCGACGCCCGAGGAGACCCGCCGGATCCTCGACCTCAAGGGCCTGGACCGGGTGGCCTTCTGATGGGAACCCCGAGCCCCGAGTCCGTGAACGTCGTCGCGGTGATCGGCACCGGTGTCATCGGCGGCGGCTGGGCGGCCCACTTCCTGCGCATGGGGTACGACGTGGTGGCCCACGACCCCGGCCCCGGCGCGGAGCGGCGGCTGAACGCGCTCGTCGACAACGCCTGGCCGGCGCTGGAGCGGCTCGGCCTGGCCGCGGGCGCCGCCCGCGACCGCCTGCGCTTCGCCGGCTCCCTGGCCGAGGCCGTCTCCGGGGCCGACTTCGTCCAGGAGTCCACGCCGGAGAACCTCGACGCCAAGGTCCGCGTCCTCGCCGACATCGACGCCGCGACCCCGCCCGGAGTCGTCGTCGCGTCCAGCACGTCCGGTTTCGCCATGACCGACATGCAGTCCGGATGCCGCACTCCCGACCGATTCGTCGTCGGCCACCCCTTCAACCCGCCCTACCTGATCCCCCTCGTGGAGGTCGTGGGCGGCAAGGCGACCTCGGCCGCGTCGATCGACTGGGCCGACCGCTTCTACCGGGTCGCGGGCAAGGTCTCGCTGAGGATGGAGCACGAGCTGCCCGGCTTCGTCGGCAACCGGCTCCAGGAGGCGCTGTGGCGCGAGGCCCTCCACATGGTCGCGGCGGGAGAGGCCAGCGTGGACCAGCTCGACGCCTCCATCGCGTACGGACCCGGGCTGCGCTGGGCGCTGATGGGGCCCTGCCTCACCTTCCACCTCGCGGGCGGCCCCGGCGGCATGGCGCACATGCTCGACCACTTCGGTCCCGCCCTGCTCGAACCGTGGACCCGGCTCGAAGCGCCGCCGCTGACGCCCGCGCTGCGCGACCAGATGGTCAGCGGGTGCGAGGACGAGGCCGGTGGCCGCCCGGTCGCCGAGCTGGAGCGGGAGCGCGACGACTTCCTGGTGGACCTGCTGCTCCTCCTGGAGCGCCACGCCGCGCGGTGGGGCCGCCGGCTCCCGGGCGGCGGCCATGCGTGACACGGCGGCGGGGCAGGGGGGCGGGCCTGACCTTCTGAGTGCGCCGTTCGCCGCCTATAGCACGCGGGTGCGGGCCGAGTGGGTCGACTACAACGGCCACATGAACGACGCCTACTACGCGCTGGTGGGCAGCCAGGCGAGCCAGGCGCTCCTCGACGCCCTCGGCCTCGGCGAGGACTACCAGCTCGCGACCGGACGCACGACGTACACGGTCGAATCCCACCTGCGCTACCTCAAGGAGGCCAAGGAGGGAGAGGTCGTCCGCGCGATGACGCTCCTTGTGGACGCCGCCCCCAAACGCCTGCGGTTCCGCCACAGCCTCCGCGACGGCGGCGGAGCCGAGATCGCCACGGCGGAGTTCGTCTACCTGCACGTCAACCAGCGCACCGGCCGCGTCGAGCCGATGCCCGCGGACCGGATCGAGCTGGTCACCGCCGTGCTCGCGGCCCACGCCGAGGCCGCCCGGGGTGACGGCTAGGGACGCGGGGGACATGCCAACCGCACCGACCTCGCGGATCAGCGTTCCGGGAGCAGTTCCACGTACCCCTCGGTGCCGTTGACCCGGATGAGCTGCCCGTCCCGGATCCGCCGCGTGGCGTCCTCCAGCGCCCGCACGACCCGGGCCCGCCCCTCGACGACGCCCGACGACACCGCGATGCCCGGGAGGGCTCCCTTCGGCACGCTTCCGGTGTCGTACTCGCCGGAGATCACCTCGCCCTCCGAGGTGATGACCCGCGGCGGCGTCAGCTTGCGGTACGCCTCGTGCTCCTCGCGCCGCCGGGTGACGAGGGCCCGGTCCAGCCGCCCGGTGTTCACCACCTCCCCGAACTCCTCCAGGGACAGGAAGTAGACGTCCTCCGGGTCCTCGACCACACCCCGGCCGGCCAGCCGCCTCGCCTCGGCGAGCAGCGCCCGCTTGTAGATCTCGTGCCGCTGCAGCAGGGCGTGCTTGGAGTATTCGCGGTAGCCGATGAAGTGGCGCACCAGGCTCATCTTCCTGGCCGCCTTCCTGGCCTTGCGCGCGCCTCCGGGCCGGCGTCTCAGCCGTTCGAGCAGGTCGTTCATCGTGCGCTCGGCTTCGGCGCGGCCCCGTCCGGCCTTGCGCGGGCGCTCACCGGGCGGGAAGTTCCTGATGTCGCCGAGGATGAGCGGGACGAGGAGCGTCGGGTCCTCGCTCCACCGGGTCCTGGTGATGTCGATGTCGCCCTGGCAGTGCATGCCGTACGCGCGGAGGTAGCCCTCGACGACGCGCCGGGCGATCGCGTCGGCGGCGTTCTTCTCGCCCAGCCAGGCCTCCATGTGCTTGTTGACCCAGTTGACCGACTGGATGCCGAGGAACGCCGCCGCCACGCTGCGCGGGTCGAAGGTGAGCTCGGCCAGCACGTCGTGGTCCGCGACGATGAACGCGAACAGCTCGTCCCCCGATCTGCCCGCGATGTCCCGCCTGAGCTTCTCGACCGTCGCCTCGTTGCGCGCGACGAGCTCCGGCACGGCGCCGGGGTCGTCCTCCCGGGCCAGCCTGACGTACTGGCGCAGGACCGGCAGCACGGCGCGCAGCGCGCGGGCCATCAGCACGTCCACCTGGTCCAGGCTCCTCAACGTGAACGCGCGGGCGACGGGGGAGGCGAGCTCGTGCGACAGGTCCCTGTAGAACCTGTTGCCGGCGACGGTCCCGGCCGTGCGGCCGAGCCTGTCGTGGAGGAGCTGGAAGAACGACAGGCCGAGCGGGGTGAAGGCGTCGGTCATCATCTGGCGGTGCCCGTACGAGATGTAGACGTGGTTCCGGCCGTCATCCGACGGGGGGACGGGGTAGAGCGTGGTGATCGGGCGGCTCTGGAGCACGTGGAACTCGCCGTCGGCGAGGCCCCACTCGATGTCCTGCGGACGGCCGAAGTGGGCCTCGATCCGGCGGCCCAGCCGTTCGAGCCGGAGGATCCGCTCGTCGCTCAGGGTCTGCGCGTGCCGCCTGGCGGGCTCGACCGGCCGCTCCTCCGTGCCGCCGTCGGGCGAGGCGCGCAGCTCCTTCGTCTGGGTGGCGATCTTCCGGTCCACGACGCGCCCGTCCCTGACGCGGTAGTTGTCGGCGTTCACCAGCCCGGAGACGAACGCCTCGCCCAGCCCGAACCCCGCGTCGATCGAGGTCACCCTCCGGTTGGAGGTGACCGGGTCGGCGGTGAACATGATGCCGGCCGCCTCGGGGAAGACCATGCGCTGCACCACCACGGCCACCCCGACCGCCCGGCGACCAGCTCGCCGATCGCCGGATCGCCTGCCACCACCCTCCGGTAGGCGTCCGTGGTCACGCAGAACCCGGCCGGGACCCGGACCCCGTCGATCCCGGACAGCTCGCCCAGGTTGGCGCCCTTCCCCCCGACCAGGGGGAGCCGCGTGTGGTCGATCTCGTGGAAACCGAGTACGTGGGCACTCATCGCCGGATCCCGTCTGTCATCTCTGGGTCAGATTTACAATACAGTACATGCCTGTATTTAAACCCTGCACAGGGGGCTGGTTTGGCGAGGGGCTGTGGCGGTACTCGGAGGAGAGGGGGGAACCATGAAGAAGATCATTGCTGCTGGGCTCGGAACCGTGGCCGCACTCGGACTGTTCGTGGGCCCCGCCCAGGGCGCCGGCTCCCAGCGCGAGGTGAGCAGGGAGCAGTACCAGATCTTGCTGTCGCAGTGCCGGTACGCCGACGCGCCTTCTGCGCGGGCTCGCTGCCGCGCGTCTGTCAGGCAGAACTACCGCATCGGCAGGGCCGACCCGGCGCTCGACTGCCGTACCTATTCGGGAGTGACGGTGTGCGGTGCGCTGACCTTGAGTGCCTCCGAGCGCGCGTGCGTCAGGCACTCGGTCGCCGCCGGGCTGTCCTTCCGCCGCGCCGAGGTCGAGTGTTACGCGCTCAGCTAGCGCCACCGCGCGGGCCGTGCCCGCAAGGCGGAATCTCCGGGGCCGGGCGAATACCCTAGGGGGGTAAGGTGTTAGCATGGTTCCGTGAAGCCGGATTCCACGGGAGTGATCGACATGACCACCACCGCCACCTACACCGTCAAGGGCATGACCTGCGGCCACTGCGTCAGCTCGGTCAAGGAGGAGGTCGGCGAGGTGCCGGGCGTGACCGCCGTCGAGGTCGATCTGGCCACGGGCCTGCTGGCCGTCGCCAGTGAGAGCCCCGTCGACCCGGCCCGGATCGTCGCCGCGGTCGAGGAGGCGGGATACGAAGTGGCGAGGCGGCCGTGAACACGGCGGCCAAGCTCGGCGCCTACATCCTGGGCCTGGCCGTGGTCTTCGGCGGAGCCCTCGGCCTCGGCGGTGCGGTGAATCCCGCTCCGACGGCGGCGCCGAGCCACAGCGCCCACCCTGCCGGGCCCCCGGCCGGGGAGGCCGCCGTTGATACCCCTGGGGGGCTCCAGGTGTCGCAGGGCGGCTACCGCCTCACACCTCTCACCGGCCCGCTCAGGCCCGGCGAGCCCACCGACTACAGGTTCGCCGTGACAGGCCCGGACGGCAGGCCGGTCACCGGCTTCGAGGTCCGGCACGACAGGAAGCTCCACTTCATCGTCGTCTCCCGCGACCTCGGCAGCTTCCAGCACCTGCACCCGGAGCTGGTCGGCGGCGTCTGGTCGGTGGGCCTGACCCTGCCCGAGGCGGGCGCGTACCGGGCCTTCGCCGACTTCGCCCCCGCCGGCGGCGACGCGCTGACGCTCGGCACCGACCTGCTCGTGGCCGGTGACTACGCGCCCCGCGCCCTGCCGCCGGTGAGCCGGACCGCCACCGTGGACGGCTACACGGTCGCGCTCGCGGGCGAGCTGCTGCCCGGCCGGTCCAGCACGCTGACCCTCACGGTCGCCAAGGACGGCGAGCCTGTCACGGACCTGCAGCCCTACCTCGGCGCGTACGGCCATCTCGTCGCCCTGCGCGGCGGCGACCTGGCCTACCTGCACGTGCACCCCGCCGGCCGGCCGGGCGACGGCAGGACTCCGTCGGGCCCTGAGATCGTCTTCTCCGCCGAGGTGCCCAGCGCCGGGGACTACCGGCTCTTCCTGGACTTCAAGCACGGGGGCGAGGTCCGCACCGCCGCCTTCACCCTCGCCGCCGGCCGGCCGGTGGCCGCCACGGCGCGCCCCGAGCCGAGCCCCGCCGGGACGCCC
>NZ_QNFZ01000934.1 GCF_003313395.1 Nonomuraea lactucae
ACCCCAGCGCCGCCGAGGTCGCCGGCGCGCTGCTCGGCGGCAGTGCCATGGCCGCCGCCGGCACCCTGCGCCAGTGGCGCGCCGACATCCGGAAGGGCCGCGTCAGGCCGCTGGCCGTGTCGTGCGCCCGGCGGATCGACGGGCTCGACGCGCCCAGCCTGCTCGAATCCGGCGTGCGCATCGACTTCGCCGACTGGTGCGCGGCGGTCGGGCCCCAGGGCATGGCCGACGAACTGCGCGCCTCGGCCATCGAGATGTGCGAGCGGGTCTCCGCCTCCGCCCCGTGGCGGGACGCCTGCCGCAGCGGAGGATGGAACTCCATCCCGCTCAGCGGCGGCGACTTCGAGCTGTGGCTCACCACCGAGACCGCCCGCACCCGCTCGGTGCTCCGCGAGCTGGGGCTGGTCGACACGCCCGGCACAACATGATGGGTTGAGTTGCGGCTGCGGGCACTAGATGTAGGATCCTGCTCGTCGCTGGTTCGCCCCTCGGGGCGGAGCAAAAGGGAACCCGGTGAGATTCCGGGGCTGCCCCGCAGCGGTGAGCGGGAACGACCGCCGTCAAGAGCACTGGAGAGATCCGGGAAGCGACGGCCAGTAGGACTTCCGAGGTGCGCCCGCGAGCCCGAAGACCTGCCAGTGGCGCCGGAGACCCGGCTGACCTCGCCGTCAGCCCCGGGCACGTCCGGCTGACCTGTCAGGGCCTCGAGGGAGGGCCCGGGGGCCGTCGCGGCCGGGGTGCGCCCCGCGCCGCCGTGCTCTCGCGCGCCCTCCCGGGGGAGAAGCTCGCGAGGAGAGCACGTGACGCAGATCGTTGAGGTTGACCGCGGGCCGGCCACGGCCGACCGGAGGCTGGCCACGGCCGACCGGAGGCTGGCCATCGAGGAGGCCGCCGCCCGGGTGATCGCCGACCCGGCCAACTCCCGGGTCGCGGCCCGGCTGCTGGCCGAGGAGATCGCCGACGAGGCCGCGGCGCACGGCGTGCGGTCCTTCTCGGAGTCCGTCGCGGCCACCCACGCGGCCGGGCTGGTCCAGGACTCGCTCGCGGCGTTCGTCGCGGCCCACGCGGCCGAGCTCGACGCGCTCGTCTCCGACGAGGCCGACGCCCGGTTCGAGTACTTCGGGCTGCGTACCGTCTACGACCGCTACCTGCTGCGCCACCCCGAGACGCGGGCGGTGCTGGAGCGGCCCCAGCACTTCTTCCTGCGCGTCGCCTGCGGGCTGTCGTCGTCGGTGGCCGATGCGGCCGAGCTGTACGGGCTGATGTCCACACTGTCCTACCTGCCGAGCTCGCCCACGCTGTTCAACTCGGGCGCGCGCCGGCCGCAGCTGTCGTCGTGCTTCCTGCTCGACTCGCCGCGCGACGAACTGGAGGCGATCTACGACAGGTACGGGCAGGTCGCGCGGCTGTCCAAGTACGCCGGCGGCATCGGCATCTCGTGGACCCGGGTGCGCTCGCGCGGCTCGCTCATCCGCGGCACCAACGGGCACTCCAACGGCATCGTCCCCTGGCTGCGCACCCTCGACTCCTCGGTCGCCGCGGTCAACCAGGGCGGCAGGCGCAAGGGCGCGGCCTGCGTCTACCTGGAGACCTGGCACGCCGACATCGAGGAGTTCCTGGAACTGCGCGACAACACGGGCGAGGACGCCCGCCGTACGCACAACCTGAACCTCGCCAACTGGGTGCCGGACGAGTTCATGCGGCGGGTCGAGGCCGACGAGCCCTGGTCGCTGTTCGACCCCAAGGACGTTCCGGACCTCACCGACCTCCACGGCGCGGAGTTCGAGCGCGCCTACCGCGCCTACGAGGCCGAGGGGCGGTTCACCCGCCGCATCCCCGCCAGGGCCCTGTACGGCCGGATGATGCGCACGCTCGCGCAGACCGGCAACGGCTGGATGACGTTCAAGGACGCCGCGAATCGCACCTCCAACCAGACCGCCCGCTCCGAGAACGTCATCCACCTGTCCAACCTGTGCACCGAGATCCTGGAGGTCACCAGCGACGCCGAGACCGCGGTGTGCAACCTCGGATCGGTCAACCTGGCCGCGCACCTGCTCGACGGCACGCTCGACTGGGCGCGGCTGCGGGCCACCGTGCGGACCGCCGTGCGCTTCCTCGACCGGACCATCGACCTGGGCTTCTACCCGACGCCCGAGGCCGGGGCGGCCAACCGGCGGTGGCGGCCGATCGGGCTCGGCGTGATGGGACTGGCCGACGTGTTCTTCGCGCTGCGCCTGCCGTTCGACTCGCCCGAGGCGCTGGAGCTGTCCACCCGCGTCGCCGAGGAGATCGCGCTGTCCGCCTACGACACCTCCGCCGACCTGGCCGTCGAGCGCGGCAGGCATCCCTCGTACGGCGACACCCGCGCCGCCGGGGGAGTGCTGCACCCCGACCACTACGCGGGGGCGGCCGCCTCACCGCGCTGGGACGCGCTGCGCCAGAAGATCGCCACCACCGGGCTGCGGAACTCGCTGATGATCGCCATCGCGCCGACCGCCACCATCGCCTCCATCGCGGGCTGCTACGAGTGCATCGAGCCGCAGGTCTCCAACGTGTTCAAGCGCGAGACCCTGTCCGGGGAGTTCCTCCAGGTCAACCGGTACCTGGTGGCCGACCTGCGGGCGCGCGGCCTGTGGACGCGGCGGATGCGTGACGACATCAAGCGGGCCGACGGCTCGATCCACGACATCCGCGACATCCCGGACGACCTGAAGGTGCTCTACCGCACGGCGTGGGAGCTGCCGCAGAAGGCGCTGATCGACCTCGCCGCCGCCCGCCAGCCGTACGTCGACCAGTCGCAGTCGCTCAACCTGTTCATGGCCGCCCCGACCATCGGCAAGCTCTCGTCGATGTACGCCTACGCCTGGAAGCGGGGCCTGAAGACCACCTACTACCTGCGCTCCCGCCCGGCCACCAGGATCGCCCAGACGACCGTCCCGGCCGCCGCCGAGCCACCCGCCGCGTGCTCGGTCGAGAACCCCGAGATCTGCGAAGCCTGCCAGTAACACCCGGAAGAGTACGGAGACACACCGAGAATGCTGCTCGACCCTGGAATGGACCTGACGCTGCGGCCCATGCGCTACCCCGGCTTCTACGAGCGCTACCGGGCGGCCATCCGCAACACCTGGACCGTGGAAGAGGTGGACCTGCACTCCGACCTCGCCGACCTGGCCCGCATGTCGCCCCAGGAGCGCCACCTGATCAACCGGCTCGTCGCGTTCTTCGCCACCGGAGACTCCATCGTGGCCAACAACCTGGTGCTCAACCTCTACCAGCACGTCAACGCCCCCGAGGCGCGCCTGTACCTCAGCAGGCAGCTCTTCGAGGAGGCCGTGCACGTGCAGTTCTACCTGACGCTGCTCGACACCTACCTCCCCGACCACGACGAGCGGGTCAAGGCGTTCGCCGCGATCGAGCACATCCCGTCGATCCGCGACAAGGCGGAGTTCTGCTTCCGGTGGATCGACTCCGTCAACGGGCTGCGGCGGCTGGAGAGCGCCGGCGAGCGCAGGCGGTTCCTGCTGAACCTCATCTGCTTCGCCGCCTGCATCGAGGGTCTGTTCTTCTACGGCGCCTTCGCCTACGTCTACTGGTTCCGCTCGCGCGGCCTGCTCGGCGGCCTCGCCACGGGGACGAACTGGGTGTTCCGCGACGAGTCCATGCACATGGAGTTCGCGTTCAGCGTGGTGGACACCGTGCGGGCCGAGGAGCCGGAGCTGTTCGACGACGAGCTGGGCGAGCAGGTCACCGCGATGCTGGAGGAGGCCGTGGCCGCCGAGCTCGCCTTCGCCCGCGACCTGTGCGGCGACGGCATGCCCGGCATGCACGCCGAGCAGATGCGCGAGTACCTTGAGTACGTCGCCGACCAGCGCCTGGCGAGGCTGGGCCTGCCGACGAGATACGGCACGGCCAACCCGTTCGCGTTCATGGAGTTGCAGGACGTGCAGGAACTGGCCAACTTCTTCGAACGGCGGGTCTCCGCTTACCAGGTGGCGGTCGAGGGCAATGTGAGTTTCGACGAGATCTTCTAGGACATAGGGGGGCATAACCAGTGCAGTCGGCAGCCGACTGGCCCGTCCTCGCCATCTCCGTGGTGGGCGCGATCATCACGGTGGAGGTCTTCCGACGCCTGCTGTCCAGGGCCGGCCGCAAGTGGGCGCTCGCCAGGCACCTGGTCGAGCACTGCACCTGGTCCGGGTTCGCGGTGGCGGCCGTGGTGGCGTTCAACCTGGCGTTCGGGCCGGGGATGTTCGGCGACAGCCCGAGCGAGCTGGCCCTCGGCCAGACCGTCGAGCGGGCGCTCGGGGTGGTCACCATCGGCGCGGTCACCTGGCTCATCGTCCAGGTCACCTACGCGCTGACGGACGTGGTGCTCGACCAGCTGGTGATGGTCGAGGGCGAGCGCAACCGCAGGGCCCGGCGGATCATGACGCAGATCGCGCTGGTCCGCCGGATAGCCGCCGCGGCCATCATCGTGGTGGCGCTCGGCGCGATGCTCTTCTCCTTCCCGCAGGTGCGGGCGCTCGGGGCCGGACTGCTCGCCTCCGCCGGCATCGCGGGCGCCATCGTCGGCATCGCCGCCCAGCCGACGATCGGCAACGCGCTGGCCGGCCTCCAGCTCGCCTTCAGCGACGCGCTCCGGCTGGACGACGTGGTGGTCGTGGACAACGAGTGGGGCCGGATCGAGGAGCTCACGCTCACGTACGTGGTGGTCCGGCTCTGGGACGAGCGGCGGCTGGTCCTGCCCGTCTCCTACTTCACGCAGAACCCGTTCGAGAACTGGACCAGGCACGGCAGCCGGGTCGTCGCCGTGGTCTTCCTGCGCGTCGACTGGTCGGTGCCGGTCGACAAGCTGCGCGACGAGCTCTACGCCTTCATCCAGGGCAACCCGCTCTGGGACCAGAAGGACTGGACGCTCCAGGTCACCGACGTGCTGCCGAACGGGCTGGTGGAGCTGCGGGCCCTGATGAGCGCCGCCGACTCGGCCTCCGCCTGGGACCTCAAGTGCGACGTGCGCGAGCACCTGGTCACGTTCATCAGGACGAACTTCCCCGACTCGCTGCCGCGCTTCCGCGTCGAGACCCCGGAGACCCGTTCCGGGGTCCCCTGGACGGCCGAACTCGGCACCCATCCCGCCCCCACCCCCGGCACCGGCCAGACCTGACCCCTGGTGCGCGAGCGTTAATCGGTGGCGTCCGCGGCGATCACCGGGCTACCGTGGACGGCGTCCGGCACGAAGAAGGAAGGCCCGTCAGTGAGCACCCTCAGGTCCCCCGAAGCGCGCCACGCGCTGCTCGTCGGCGGTCAGGCTCCCGGCTAGTCCCGAGAAGGACAGACGCCAGGAGCCGCCCGGGACGTGCCCGAGGCGGCTCTTTCTTCGCTGCTCGATCAGAAGTACGGCCCTGGACGGGGACCAGGGCCGCGGGCGACGGTCTGACCGGTGGGAATGGCGCCCCCCGGCCGGACGCAGCCCTCGCCCCGGGCGTGGCCCACGCCAGCCCGGCCCGGGGCTCAGCACTCCGTCAGCGTTCGACG
Source organism: Nonomuraea lactucae (assembly GCF_003313395.1). Taxonomy (GTDB): domain Bacteria; phylum Actinomycetota; class Actinomycetes; order Streptosporangiales; family Streptosporangiaceae; genus Nonomuraea; species Nonomuraea lactucae. The sequence goes on from NZ_QNFZ01000934.1 coordinate 5,536, forward strand.
ATCTCGTTCTTGCCGATGACCACCACGCCGCCCCGGGTCAGCGCGAACCGGGTGCGGTCCTGGTCGAGATCGAAGCCGATGCGCGCCCCGTCGGGGATCACCACGTTCTTGTCGATGATCGCCTTGCGCACGATCGCGCCCCTGCCGATCTTGACGTTGTCCATCAGCACCGAGTCCTCCACCAGCGAGTGCGAGTGGAGCACGACCCTCGGCGACAGGATCGACCGCAGGGCCGTGCCACCGGAGACGATGACGCCGGGGGAGACCAGCGAGTCGATCGCCCGGCCCACCCGGTCGCCGTCGTTGTGCACGAACTTGGCCGGAGGCAGCGGGTCGTGGCCGGTGTAGATGGGCCACTTGTCGTTGTAGAGGTTGAAGACCGGGTGCGCCGAGATGAGGTCCATGTGGGCCTCGTAGTAGGCGTCCAGGGTCCCCACGTCGCGCCAGTAGCCGCGGTCGCGCTCGGTGGAGCCCGGCACCACGTTGTTGGCGAAGTCGTAGACGTCGGCCCCGCCCGACTTGACCATCATCGGGATGATGTTGCCGCCGAGGTCGTGCTTGCTCGTGGGGTCGAGGGCGTCCTCGCGCAGGGCGTCGATCATCGCCTGCGTCTTGAACACGTAGTTGCCCATCGAGGCGTAGATCTCGTCGGGCGAGTCGGCCAGGCCCACGGCGTCCTTGGGCTTCTCGCGGAACGCCACGATCCGGCGTCCCTGCGGGTCGGTCTCGATCACGCCGAACTGGTCGGCCAGCGACAGCGGCTGCCTGATCGCGGCCACCGTCACGTCGGCGCCCGACTCCTCGTGCTGCTCGACCATCTGCCGGGGGTCCATCCGGTAGATGTGGTCGGCGCCGAACACGATGACGTGCTCGGGCATCTCGTCGTAGATCAGGTTCAGGTTCTGGAACAGCGCGTCGGCGGACCCCGAGAACCACCGCGGGCCCAGCCGCTGCTGCGCGGGGACGGGCGTCACGTAGTTGCCGAGCATGGCCGACAGCCGCCAGGTGCGCGACACGTGGCGGTCGAGGCTGTGGTTCTTGTACTGGGTGAGCACGACGATCTGCAGGTAGCCGCCGTTGGCGAGGTTGGACAGCACGAAATCGATGAGCCGATACATCCCGCCGAACGGCACGGCGGGTTTCGCCCTGTCCGCCGTCAGAGGCATGAGCCTCTTGCCCTCGCCACCTGCCAGCACGACCGCAAGAACCTTCCGGGACCTCATGTCCAGACGCTACCCCCATTTGGCCGATCTATCGACGAAACCTCGTATGACACTCTTCCCCAGTTTTCCGTTTTTTCTGTTTCCTCCGCTGCCCTGACGGGGCCAGGGGGGCTGCCGGACGGGCACCGCGGGCGGGTTTTCCCAAGCGGCGGTGAAGACCCGGCTTGTCGAGGTGTCCCTGATGGGCGAGTTGCTCGTAAGGTCGTGTCATGCGTGTCGATCTGCTCAGCCGGGAGTATCCGCCCGAGGTGTACGGCGGTGCCGGGGTTCACATGGAGTACCTGGCGAGCCGCCTGCGGCGGCTGGCCGACGTCCGGGTGCGCTGCTTCGGGGCCGACCGGGACGAGCCGGGCGTGTCGGCCTACCGGGTGCCCGGCGGGCTGGAGTCGGCCAACGCGGCCCTCCAGGTGCTCGGGGTGGATCTGGAGATGGCCGCCGCGTGCGAGGGCGCCGACGTCGTCCACTCGCACACCTGGTACGCCAATTTCGCCGGGCATGTCGCCAAGATGCTGTACGGCATCCCGCACGTGATCACCACGCACAGCCTCGAACCGCTGCGCCCCTGGAAGGCGGAGCAACTGGGCGGCGGCTACACGATCTCCTCCTGGGCCGAGCGGACCGCGCTGGCCGCCGCCGACGCGGTCGTCGCGGTGTCGGAGGGCATGCGGCGCGACGTGCTGGCCGCCTACCCCGAGATCTCGCCCGAGCGGGTGAACGTCATCCACAACGGGATCGACACCGCCGAGTACGCCCCCGACCGGGCCGACGACGTCCTGAAGAAGCACGGCGTCGACCCGGACCGGCCTTACGTCGTCTTCGTCGGGCGCATCACCCGGCAGAAGGGCCTGGTCCACCTCCTGCACGCGGCGCGCTCGTTCGAGCGGGACGCCCAGCTGGTGCTCTGCGCGGGCGCGCCCGACACGCCGGAGATCGCCGCGGAGGTGACCGGCCTGGTGCAAGAGCTCGAACGCGAGCGCGAGGGCGTCGTCTGGATCTCCGAGATGCTGCCCAAGCCCGAGGTGATCCAGTTGCTGACGCACGCCACGGTGTTCGTCTGCCCGTCGGTGTACGAGCCGATGGGCATCGTCAACCTGGAGGCGATGGCCTGCGAGACGGCCGTGGTCGCCACGGCCACGGGCGGCATCCCCGAGGTGGTGGCCGACGGGGAGACCGGGCTGCTGGTGGCGATCGACCAGGGTGCCGACGGCACGCCGCGCGACCCGGAGCGCTTCGCCGCCGACCTGGCCGAGCGGGTCAACGCCCTGCTTGGCGATCCCGCCCGCGCCCGCGCGATGGGCGAGGCGGGCCGGGCGCGAGCCGTCGACCACTTCTCCTGGGAGCGCATCGCCGGCCGCACGCTGGACCTCTACGCCTCGGTCATCCGCTCCCCCGCCTGACGCGCGCGCCGGGCCGGTGGCGGCGGGTGCTCAGCGGACGGGTTCGAGGACGACGACCGGGATCTCGCGGTCCGTCTTCGTCTGGTAGTTGTCGTAGTCGGGCCACACCCTGGTCATCAGGCCCCACAGCTCCGGCTTCTCCTCGTCGATCGCCGTGTGGGCGCGCGCCGTGAACTTGTCACCCCTGACCTGCACGTCCACCTCCGGGTTGGCCTGGAGGTTCTTGTACCAGTCGGGGTGGTCGGGAGCGCCGCCCTTGGAGGCGACGACGACGTAGGAGTCGCCGTGCCGCTGGTAGATGACCGGAGTCGTGTGCGGCCGGCCGGTCTTGCGGCCTTTCGTGGTGAGGAGCAGGACCGTCGTGTTGTTCCAGTCGTGCCCTTCCTCGCCGTCGGTCTGCTGATAGCGCTGTACGTGTTCCTTGCCGAAGAGCATGAGTGCCGAATACCCCGGATGGGCGGAAGGTCACCGCCGGCCCGGGGCGTCTGTACGAGAAGTTTGACTCAGAGGTAGGAGCGGGTGACGCTGACCAGCTCGGGGATGGCGTCGCGGGTGTCGACCGGGAGCGCGGTGTCGGGGGTGCGCTCGCGCACGTCGCGGTCGCGGATCGCGAACACGGCCGGGGCCGCCCCCACGTCGCCGTAACGGCCGCCGACGGCCGCCGAGACCGCCCGCCGCACGTCGGCCACCACG
>NZ_QNFZ01000935.1 GCF_003313395.1 Nonomuraea lactucae
CACGGACGCCGCCGGACGGTCCTCCAGGGCGAGCGCCGCCTCGGCCGCCTCCAGCCGGAGCGCCGCCGCGCCCGCCCGGTGGGCGGCCTCCCGGTCGAGATCGTCGGCACAGCGGACGAGCTCGGCCAGCAGGGTCCGCGTGGGTCCCTCCAGAGCCAGGCGCGCACGCAGCACCACCTCCCTGGCGAGCGGCAGCCATGACGATCTGCCCTGGGCGGCCAGCTCCTGCCCGGCCCGCTCGGCCACGGTCAGCGCGCGCCGGGCGTCGCCCGTCAGCAGTTCCGCCTGAGCCAGCTTCAGCCGCGCGTCGGCCAGCGCCACCTGCGCGCCGGACGCCTCCAGGTCTGGTACGGCGAGCAGGAGCAGCTCCCTCGCCTCACCCGCGAGGTGGGCGGCCAGCAGGGCGGCTGCGAAGTCGGCGCGCATCGTGGCCAGCCGCTCCGGGAACCCGAAAAGGGTGTCCTCGGCTGCCCGGTAGTGGCTGAACGCGCCCGCGACGTCGCCCCGCCGTACCGCGAGGAACGGCAGGTTGGCGGCGGCCAGGCGGGCCAGGTGGTCGAGACCGGCGTCCCGGGCGATCCGCAGGCACGCGGTGACGTCGCGCATGGCGGTGTCCCAGTCTCCGCAGTACGCCTGCACCAGGCCGCGGTTGAGCAGGCCTCCCGCGAGGAAGCGGCGGTCGTCGATGCTGCCGGGCGCGTCGGCCAGTGTCTTCAGCGCGCGGTCGCACGCGGTGACCGCCTCCACGTAGCGGCCCAGATGGGCCAGGGCCACGGCCCGCTGGGTGTCGAGCTTGGCCCGGTCGAGCGGCGACAGGTGGGGGCGGGCCAGCGCCGCGATCCCCAGGGCCTGGAGGGGATGGCCGCGCTCGGTCCGGACGGTCACCAGGGAGAGCCTGGCCTGGGCGAGCCGTTCGCGCGGCGCCCCCCGTGAGGCGATGGCGCGGCGCAGGTGTTCCTCGGCGGCCTGGAGATCGCCGAGCTCGCGAGCGGCCAGCGCCATCGCCCGGAGTGCCACGACAACCGCCTCGACCGCCCCGGCCGTCCCGACCACTCCGGCTCCCACCGCCCCGGCCGCCCTGGCTCCGGCTGTCCCGGAGGCCTGGGCGTCCTCGACGGCCTTGGCTGCTTCGACGGCCGCCTCGGCATCGGCCAGCACGGCACGTGCCGCTGCCAGGGCTTCGGCGGGATCGACGACGGACCGCAACACCGCCGCCTCGGCCTCGACCACCAACCTCCGCAGCGGCCCGATCCTGTCCAATCCGCAGATCCTCCCCTCTGCCGGTCCTTCCACTGATCCATGCGGAGCCCGCCGCCTGCTCGGCCGCCATGCCGAGCCCGCCGCCTGCTCGGCCGCCATGGCGGGCCCGGCGGCGAACGCCCCAGCGCGTCGACCTGCCACGCCCCTGGCACGGCTGACGGCTGTGGCGGGTCATGGGCGGATGCGCACCCACCTGGTCTGGACGGGTGCGTGACCCGGCCGGTGGCAGACCACGCTGAGCCAGCCCGGAGGCAGGCCGGTGGCCGCGAACTGGCCGGTGCGGGGCAGACGCCTCGTGAGCGTCAGATGGGGGGTCCGGACATCGACATGGCTGCCCTCACCCGGGGGCGGGATCACCTGCCCCGCTATGTCTATGAGCCCGTCGCCCACCGTCACCTCCAGGTCGAAGGTGAGGCCGGCCGCGACGAACCGGATCATGTGGCAGCCGTCCGTGCCCCGCACCCCCGCGGGTGCGGCGCGTTCGGCGGGCGCGGCGGTGACCGCTTGGGGGACCCGGAGCCCATAGGCGTCGCGTGCCGTGGCGGACACGTGCCCGGGAATCGGGTCGTTCCCAGCGGCCAGCCGGAGAGCCGCCAGGAAATAGTCGTCGTTGATCATTGCACCGTCTCCTGTAGTTGGATCAGGGTGCGCAGTTTTTCCAGGCACCGCGTCCGGGTCGGGCCCACGCTGCCGATGGGCACGCCCAGACGGAGTGCGACTTGCTGGTATCCAAGATCTGTGGCCAGCAGCTGGAGGAGTGTGCGGCAAGGCTCATTCAGGGAGGAGACCGTCTTCCAAAGCAGGCGGCTGCTGTCGGCCTCCAGGACAGCCGCCGCCGGATCAGGCTCGGACGCGATCTCGACGCGGAGTGCGAGTGTTTGCCCCTTTCTGGCGATGAGCATCGCTTCCCGGCGTGTCGTGGTGGCAAGCCACGCGCCGACGCCCGATGGGTCCCTGATCGTGTGCAGATGCTCCAGCAGACGCAGCCATGCTCCCTGAACCGCGTCCGCGGCATCCGTTTCGTTGAGCCCGCAGGCCCGGGCGACCGCCCACATGCGCGGCCCGAACCGGGATTCGAGCTCGTCCCAGGCCGTGCGGTCGTCGTCGGCCGCGGCTGTGAGCAGCTCTCCCGGATCGCGTGGCTCGTGCATGCGGCCTCCTTCGCCCATTGCCTCACGACACGGCCACGCTGCCTCATCGTGATTGGCCGAGGACTGAGCGTAAACTCTACAGACTCGACGGTACGAGAACTCCCAGATCGGGAATTTGCCGGGACCTGTCGGGATCGAGCAACTGGCGGGCCGCGTCGAGCGCCGACCCGTCCCTCGCGGCGTCGGCGATGGCGCCCGCGACCAGGGCCGCGGCGAACGACGTGCCGCTCCACGAGGCGTAGCCGGAGAAGTCGCCGCCCTCCAGATAGGCGCTGGCGAGCCACTCGCCGCGCGCGCAGGCGTCGACCCAGGAGCCGTAGGAGGAGAACGGGGCCCTGTGCTCCTGCGCGGCGTCCACCGCTCCCACCGCGACGACCCCGGACAGCGCCGCGGGCCAGAAGGGCCGGTCGCTCGCGGTGTTGCCCGCGCAGGCGACCGTGACCGTGTCGGGCAGCGAGCCCAACGCGTCGGCCAGCAGGGGAGGCGGCCGGTCGTCGAAGGTGTGGCAGCCGAAGGAGAGGTTGAGCACCTGCGGGGGCCGCTCACGCATCCGGTTGATCGCCCGGATGACGTGCGCCTCGTCGCCGGCGCCGTGCCCGTCTAGGACCCGGCGGACGGCCAGCGCCGCGTCCGGGGCCTGCCGCAGGAGCAGGCCCGCGATGAAGGTGCCGTGGCCGGCCTGGGCGCCCTCGGGGGCGTCGTAGTCCTCCCGGTCCACCTCGCCGTACCACTCGCTGCCCGCCCACCACGGATGCTTGGCGACGCCGGTGTCGAGCAGCCCGACGACCACGGGGGAGCGGCTCCGGCCCGGCCTGTACGGGATCGGGGGGACGGGGAACGGCCGGGAGGCGGGTCCGCCGAAGAAGAGCGGCTGCCCGATCATCACGTGGTTGGGCGAGGCGCGGAACCCTCGCTCCCGCAGATCTCTGGTGACGTCACGGGGGTCGGCCCCGGACTTCAGATGGATCACACAAACGCCGTCGCTCTCGGACACCGCCTGGGTCCAGCGCGCCGCGACGGACAGCGCGCCCCGATCGGTCAGGACCTGACCTGGGCGGATGAACGCCTCGCCGGCGGATTGGATGTCCATGAGGCGTTATCTTTCCGCCCCGGGCGGTGTGTCACACGCCTCTCCCGCAACAAGTTGGTATGGGCCCCCTCTGGTGCCCGCTAGCGACCGACGGTAGTCTCTCCCTAGTCACTTGTGATCATCCCAGGACGAGGCCGTTGGGGAAGGCGCACCTCGTACCGAATCGGGAGGTCCGGTGTCTGCTCGTGGCGTGCTCTACGTCCATTCGGCTCAGCCCGCGCTGTGCCCTCATATCGAATGGGCGGTCGCGGGTGTCCTTGGCGTGCCCGTGGACCTGACGTGGACGCCGCAACCAGCCGCGCCCAACGTCGTACGGGCGCAGGCGGAGTGGGAGGGCCGCGCGGGCATCGCGGCGGCCATCACGTCGTCTCTCATGGGCTGGCAGCGCATCCGGTTCGAGACCACCGAGGACGCCTCGCCGGGCGTCGACGGGTCCCGCCACGCCTACACGCCGACGCTCGGCGCGTTCAGCGCGGTCATCGGGGCCGCGGGCGACATCATGGTGCCCGAGGACCGGCTCAGGACCGTGATGCTGATGGCCTCCCAGGGGCGTTGCGTCCTGGAGGAGGAGCTCGACAAGATGCTCGGCAGGCCGTGGGACGAGGAGCTGGAGCCGTTCCGCTACGCGGGCGACGGCGCGCCGGTCCGCTGGCTGCACGCCGCCGTCTGACCAGCCCCCGACCCCCGCCCAGCGCGCGACGCCGGACGCACCGCGCACCCGACACACACGCGGCACCCGACACACACGGCACCCTATACACACGAACGGCCCCGCACCGGACATCGGTGCGGGGCCGTTCGTCGGTCGTCAGAGGGGGATGTTGCCGTGCGCGCCGCGGGCCGGGGTGGCCTGGGCGAGAACCTTGGCGATCGCGCCGCGCGTCTCCTCGGGCTTGATCACCTCGTCGATCACGCCCAGCTCCTGGGCGCGGGCCAGCCCGCCGGCCGTCTTCTCGTGCTCGGCGGCCAGCCGGTGCTCCAGCTCGGCCCGCTCCTCCTCGGGCGCCGCGGCCAGCTCGCGCCGCTTGAGGATGCGCACCGCGGCCACCGCGCCCATGACCGCGACCTCGGTCGTCGGCCACGCGAACACCTTGGTCGCGCCGAGAGAGCGGGAGTTCATCGCGATGTACGCCCCGCCGTACGCCTTGCGGGTGACCAGCGTGACCCGCGGCACCGACGCCTCGGCGAACGCGTGCAGCAGCTTGGCGCCGCGCCGGACCACGCCGTCGTGCTCCTGCCCGACACCCGGAAGGTAGCCGGGCACGTCCACGAGGACGACGAGCGGCACCCCGAAGGCATCGCACATGCGGACGAAACGCGCGGCCTTCTCGGCGGACGTGGCGTCGAGGCAGCCGCCGAGCCGCATCGGGTTGTTGGCGATCACGCCGATGGTCCGGCCGCCGAGCCGGCCGAGCGTGGTGACGATGTTGGGGGCCCACTTGGGGTGCAGCTCGATGCCCGGCTCGTCGAGCAGGCCGTTGACCAGCGGCTTGACGTCATAGGCGCGGCGCGCCGACTCGGGCAGCAGCGTGGAGAAGTCGACCTCGCCGGTCGCCTCGACCTCGGCGGCACGCACCCTGCCCTGGTGGCCCAGCAGCACCGCGAGCTGCCGGGCGCGCAGCAGCGCGTCGCTCTCGCTCTTGGTGACCACGTGCACGACGCCGCTGCGCTTGCTGTGGGGCTCGGGGCCCCCCAGCGCGGCGCTGTCGACGTCCTCGCCGGTGACGCTGCGGACCACGTCGGGCCCGGTGACGAAGATGCGGCCGGAGTCGGCCAGGATCACCAGGTCGGTCAGCGCCGGGCCGTACGCGGCGCCGCCGGCGGCGGGGCCGACGACCACGGAGATCTGGGGGACCACGCCGGACGCCTTGGTCATGGCGGCGAAGACCCGGCCGACGGCGTGCAGCGACTCGACGCCTTCGGCGAGTCGCGCACCGCCGGAGTGCCAGATCCCGATGATCGGCACCCGTTCGCGGACGGCCACGTCGTAGGCGTGCACGATGTGCTCGCAGCCCTCGCTGCCCATCGCGCCGCCCTGGAAGCGGGCGTCACTGCAGAACGCGACGACGGGAACACCCTCGACGCGGCCCATCGCGGCCAGCACGCCGCTCTTGTCCTGTGGAGTGATCAGCCGCGACGAGCCCTCGTCGAGCAGCGCGGTCAGGCGGACTACGGGATCACGGGGATCAGCGGGCTCCGCGTCGGAGCCCTGCGCCACCACCCTGTTGTCTAGCACGGTCATTTAAGCCCCCTTAAAGACGACCGCCACGTTGTGACCGCCGAACCCGAACGAGTTGTTCACCGCGGCGATGTCGCCGCCGGGCAGCCGACGGTTCTCGCCGAACACGAGATCAACTTCGATGCCCTCGTCCGGGTTGTCAAGGTTTATGGTTGCGGGCACGAGACGCTCGTGCAGTGCCTTGATCGTGAAGATGGACTCGATGCCGCCGGCGCCACCCAGAAGGTGGCCGGTCATGGACTTGGTCGAGGTGACGAGCGGGTGCGTGCCGATGGCCTTCGCGACGGCCTGGACCTCGATGACGTCTCCCGCGGGAGTCGAGGTGGCGTGCGCGTTGACGTGCTTGACGTCGACACCGGTGACGTCGGCGTCGGTGAGCGCCTGCGTCATCGCCATGATGACGCCACGGCCCTCCGGCTCCGGCTGGGTGATGTGGTGGGAGTCGGCGGAGAAGCCGACCCCGGACGCGTAGGCGTAGACGCGGGCGCCGCGAGCCCTGGCGTGCTCCTCGGACTCCAGCACGATGATGCCGGCGCCCTCTCCGAGCACGAACCCGTCGCGGTCGCGGTCCCACGGCCTCGACGCCCCGGCGGGGTCGTCGTTGCGGGTGGACATGGCCCGCGCGGCGGCGAAGGCCGCCATGTTGAGCGGGTGGATCGCGGCCTCGGTGCCGCCGGCCACGACCACGTCGGCGCGGCCCGCCCTGATCATGTCCAGCGCGTAGCCGACGGCCTCGGCGCCGGAGGCGCAGGCGGACACCGTGGCGTGCACGCCCGCCTGGGCGCCCAGGTCGAGACCGATCCAGGCGGCCGGGCCGTTGGGCATGAGCATCGGCACGGTGAAGGGCGAGAGCCGGTTCCAGCCCCGCTCCTTGTAGGTGTCGTAGGCCGCCAGGGTGGTGTTGATGCCGCCGATGCCGCTGGACACCACGACGCCGAGCCGCTCGGGCGCCACGTCCGGAGCGCCCGCGTCCTGCCACGCCTCGCGGGCCGCGACCATCGCCAGCTGCTCGCTGCGGTCGAGGCGGCGCGCCTCGGGCCTGGGCAGCACCTCGGCCGGGTCGACCGCGGCCGTCCCCGCGAACTTCACGGGGACGGTGTCGACCCAGTCTTCGGTGATGGCCTTGACGCCCGACTGACCGGCGAGGAGCGCCGCCCAGGTCGAGGTGACGTCTCCACCGACGGGCGTCGTCGCGCCGAGCCCGGTGACGACGACACGTACCCGGTTCGCACTCACTGTTTCGCGCTCCTTGTCGATCTGAGGGGTCGATCAGCAGGGGCCGTCAGGGACGGCCCTTCAGTTCTGGATGAAGTTGAGGACGTCCTTGACCGTCTTCAGGTTCTTGAGCTGGTCGTCGGGGATCTCGACGCCGAACTCGTCCTGGGCGGCCACGGCGATCTCGACCATGGACAGCGAGTCGATGTCGAGGTCGTCCACGAAGCTCTTGTCCGGGGTGACCTCGCCGGCCGGGATGCCGGTGATCTCGTTGATGATCTTGCCGAGGCCCTCGAGGATGTCCTGCTCGGTGGCAGCCATGTCGCTGGTTCTCCTTCTGTTGGTTTATTCGTGTTGTCCGTACGGCCTGCGCCGTACTTGCCGGTGGGCGGTGCGGCGCGGGCCGTACCGGATCCTACGGAATCTCGATGACTTGGCCCGCATAGGTGAGGCCCGCGCCGAAGCCCAGGGCGAGCGCGAGGTCGCCCGAGCGGACCTCGCCGCGCTCCAGCATGCGCGAGAGCGCGAGCGGGATGGACGCGGCGGAGGTGTTGCCGGCGGTGACGATGTCGCGCGCGATGACGGCGTTGTCGGCGCCGAGCTTGCGGGCGATCGCCTCGATGATCCGCAGGTTCGCCTGGTGTGGAACGAACGCGGCCAGCTCCGACGGGTCGACGCCGGCGCGGTCGCAGGCCTCCTTGGCCACCGGGTGCAGCGCGGTGGTGGCCCAGCGGAAGACCGTCTGGCCCTCCTGGCGGAGGAAGCTGTCGCGGTCGTCGATGATGATCGCGTCGGACCTGTCGCCCGCGCTGCCCCAGACGACCGGCCCGATGCCGGGCGTGTCGGACGCGCCGACCACCGCGGCGCCGGCGCCATCGGCGAAGATCACGGCGGTGGACCTGTCGGTCCAGTCGATCCACTGCGACAGCTTCTCGGCGCCGATGACGAGCACGTGGCGGGCGTCGCCGCTCCGGACCGCGGCGCTGGCGGTGGCGAGCGCGTAGCAGAAGCCGGCGCAGGCCGCGTTCACGTCGAACGCCCCGGGCGCCCGGATGCCGAGCCGGTGGGCCACGATGGCGGCGGCGTTGGGGATCTGGGTCTCCAGCGTGCAGGTGGCCACGATCACCAGGTCGATGTCGCCGGCCGACAGCCCGCTGGCGGCCAGCGCCTTGCCACCCGCCTGGACGGACATGTCCTCGAGCGACTCGCCGTCGGGCGCGATGCGGCGCTCCTTGATGCCGACACGCGACTGGATCCACTCGTCGTTGGTGTCGATGGTCTTGGCCAGGTCGTCGTTGGTGACGATCGTGGCGGGCTGGTAGTGGCCGAAGGCCAGCACCCTCGCGCCGGGGGCGACGTCGGGAATCCTCATTTGATCAGCTCCCTGGCAGCGACGAGGTCGTCGGGGGTCTTCAGAGCCACGGTCTGGACGCCCCGCAGCCCGCGCCTGGCGAGGCCGGTCAGGGTGCCGCCGGGCAGCAGCTCGATCATCGCGGTGACGCCCAGCCCGGCCATGGCGGACATGCACGAGTCCCACCGGACGGGGCTGCTGATCTGGTTGACCAGCCGCTCGATGAGGTCGGCGCCGCCGGTCACGGCCCGGCCGTCGGCGTTGGACAGCAGCGTGACGCCGGGGTCGGCGGGCGTGACCGCCTGGGCGGCCTCGCGCAGGTGGGCGACGGCCGGCTCCATGTGCTCCGTGTGGAACGCGCCCGCCACGGAGAGCGGGATGAGCCTGGCACGGGCCGGGGCGTCGTCCTTGAACGCGGCGAGCCGCTCCAGCGTGCCGCCGGCGACGATCTGGCCCGCGCCGTTGATGTTGGCGGGGGTGAGGCCGTGCCTGGCGATGGCGGCCAGCACCTCTTCCTCGTCGCCGCCGAGCACCGCGGTCATGCCGGTCTCGGTGACGGCGGCGGCCTTGGCCATGGCCTGGGCGCGCTCGCGGACCAGGGCCAGCGCCTGCTCGGCGGTCAGCGCCCCGGCCAGTGCGGCGGCGGCGAACTCGCCCACGCTGTGCCCGGCCAGCACGCCGGG
>NZ_QNFZ01000936.1 GCF_003313395.1 Nonomuraea lactucae
GTGTCGGCCGCCGCCCCGGGCCTGCGGCCGGGGCAGGTGTGGGCGCAGATGAGCACGGTCGGCGTGGAGGCGGTCCGGCGGCTCGCGGCGCTGGCGGGCGAGCACGGCCTGACATTCGTCGACGCCCCCGTCCAGGGCACCAGGCAGCCCGCCGAGCAGGGCAGGCTCGTCATTCTCGGCGCTGGCCCGCCGCCCGCCCGCGAGGCGCTCGGCCCGGTCTTCAGCGCGCTCGGCCAGCGCACGATCTGGCTGGACGAAGACGGCGGGAGCGGCGCGGCCACCAGGCTGAAGCTGGCCGCGGTCAGCCTCGGCATCTCGATGACCGCGGCGATCGCCGAGGCCCTCGCCCTGGCCAGGGGGCTGGGGCTGGATCCCGGCCTGGTCCGGGAGGTGGTGACGGGCGGCCCGATGGACAGCGCCTACTTCCAGGCCAAGTCGCAGGCGATCATGAAGGGCGACTTCGAGCCGAGCTTCACCGTGCGCAACGCGGAGAAGGACACCGGGCTGATCATGGAAGCCGCCGAGCAGGCGGGGGTCAGGCTGGATCTCGTGGCGGCAGCCCGCGACCGGCTGCGCCGCGCCGGGCAAATGGGACACGGCGGCGACGACATGGCCGCGACCTACTTCGCCGCCTCCGACTGACCACCCTGGCGCGCGAGCACGGCTGCGCGCTCCGCCTTACAGCTCGTCCACCTCGGCGTGCGTCCTGCCACCCGACAGCTTGGGATAGCCCGGACCGCGGTCGAAGAAGCGGCCGGTGGTCGGGCGCAGGCGGGCGCGGAGCTCCGCCGTGCCCTGCTCGTCGATCCGGTCGCCGTCCAGCACCACCCCGTAGTCGCCGAGCGCCCCCGCGATCGAGACCTTGCCGTCGCGGACGTCCGCCGCCACCGCGCGCGGGTCGCGGTCGTACGGCGAGCCCCAGCCGCCCCCGCCCGTCGTGCGGACCCGGATGACCTCGCCCTCCTGCACGGGATGGTCGTCCACCAGCCCTTCCATCTCCTTGCCCGCGATCTCCACGCGGAAGGGGCGGCCGGCCAGGCCGCCGTTGACGCCCCAGCACGACAGGATGGAGCGGTCGGCGATGGACATGTACGAGGCGTCGCGCAGCACCCGGATGTGCTTGTCGTAGCCGAGCCCGCCCCGGAACATGCCGGGGCCGCCCGAGTCGCAGGCCAGCGCGAGCCGTTCGATCCGCAGCGGCCAGCGCGCCTCGGCGAACTCCACGGGGATGTTGCGCGAGTCGGGCACCACGTGGATGGTGTCCTCCCCGTCGGCGTACCAGCGCCCGCCGGAGCCGCCGCCCAGCACCTCCCTCATCAGGTACGGGATGCCGTCGGCGTCCGCTCCGTAGACGCCGGTGTAGCGGATGGTCTCCTGGTCGGCCGGCATCCGGCCGCCGGTGGCCTTGGCCAGCACGCCGGCCAGCACGCCGAGCAGGCGCAGGATGACGAACGTGCGCGCGTTGGTCGGGGCCGGGAAGACCGGCGTGAGCAGGGTGCCCTTCTCCGGGAAGACCATCTTGATCAGCGGGACGACGCCCTCGTTGACGTCGAGCTCGGCCATGCGCTCGGGCGAGTCGGCGAGGTTGCGCAGGATGGGCGCGAGCCACTTCTTCAGGAACACCCCGTCGGCGTAGTCGCCCGCGTGGTTGATCGGCCCCTTGGCCTGCGGTGACGTCCCTGTGAAGTCGATCGTCAGCGGTGCGTCGGCCGCGTGGTCCACGGTGAGCGTGATCCGCTGGACGTGCAGCCGGGGCTCGTCGACACCGTCGTGCTCGGCGTAGTCCTCCCAGACGTACGTGCCCTCGGGGATCTTGGCCAGCAGCTCCCTGCGGAACGTCTCGGTGGTCTGGTCGATGATCGCGTCGAAGCACGCCTCGACGGCCTCCCTGCCGTACCTCTCGAACAGCTCCCCGAGGCGGCGCGCGCCCATGAGGCAGGCCGAGCACTCCGCGTCGAGGTCGCCCGCGAGCGAGTCGGGCATGCGGGAGTTGCGCGTCATGATGCGCAGCGCGGCCTCGTTCGGCACGCCCTGGTCCCACAGCTTGATCGGCGGGACCATGAGGCCCTCCTCGAAGACGCTGCGCGCGTGCGAGGGCATGGAGCCGGGCACGGACCCGCCGATGTCGTCGTGGTGGCCGAACGCCTGCACGAACGCCACCACCGCGCCCTCGTGGAAGACCGGCACCGTGACGCACAGGTCGGGCAGGTGGCCGATGCCGCCCTCGGACAGGTAGACGTCGTTGTGGAAGAAGACGTCGCCCGGCCTCATCGTCTCGATCGGGAAGTCGCGGATCACCGGCTGCACCAGCGCGCTGTAGGAGCGGCCGGTGAGCTTGCGCACCCGCGCGTCGTGGATGCCCGCGCGGAAGTCGTGCGCGTCGCGGATCATCGGCGAGCGGGCCGTGCGCGCGATCGCGGTCTCGACCTCCCTCTCCACCGAGGCGAGCGTGCCCTCGACGATCTCGACGAGGATCGGGTCAGCCGCGCTCTTCGAACGCTCCACGGCGCACCTCCACGTTGCCGTACTCGTCCACCTTCGCGGTGAAACCTGGGTGGATGGGGATGGTGGACCCGTACTCCTCGATCACGGCGGGCCCCTCGACCACGGTGCCGGGGTCGAGCGCGGCCCGCTGATGGATGGGGGCGTCGCAGTCGTCCTCGAAGTGCACGCGCCTGGTCACCGCCTCCGCCTCGACCTTCTTGTACGGCCTGCGCCGGATCGCCGGGCGGCTGATGGGGCCGATGCCGGAGACGCGGAGGTTGACCCACTCGACGGCCTGGCGCGGGTCGTCGCGGTAGGCGTAGCCGTACAGCTTCTCGTGGGCGTCGTGGAAGCGTTCGAGCACCTCGGCGCGCCACCCCTCGTCCAGCTCGCCCGCGAGGGCTGGGACGCGCACCTCGTACGCCTGCCCGTAGTAGCGCAGGTCGGCGCTGCGGGCGTGGACGGGCTCGTCGAAACCCTCGCGGGCGAGCGCCTCGGCCGCCTCGTGCTCCAGCTCGCGGAAGATGCCCGCGGCCGTCTCCAGGGACAGGTCGCGGGTGACGTGCGTGCGCACGTAGTCGTTCTTGACGTCCACCGTGAGCAGGCCGAACGCGGAGACGTTGCCCGGCTCGGGCGGGACGACGACGGCCGGCAGGCCGAGGATGTCGATCAGGCGGCAGGCGAGCAGCGGTCCCGACCCGCCGAAGGTCACCAGCGGGAAGTCGCGCACGTCCAGCCCGCGCTTGACGGTGATCCGGCGGATCGCGTTGCTCTGGTTGAACGCGCTGATCTCCAGGATGCCCGTCGCGGTCCGCTCGGCGCTGAGCCCGAGCTTGTCGGCCAGCGCCTCGATGCCGGTGCGCGCGGCGTCGGCGTCGAGCGGGATCTCGCCGCCGAGCAGGTGCGGCGGGATGCGGCCGAGGTACACGTGGGCGTCGGTGACCGTCACCTCCGTGCCGCCCCTGCGGTAGCAGAGCGGGCCGGGGTCGGCGCCCGCCGACCGGGGACCGACCTTCAGCGTGCCCTCGGGCGAGATCCACGCGATCGAGCCGCCGCCCGCCCCGACGGTCACGATGTCGATCATCGGGATCTTGCACGGGTAGCGGCCGATGGCGCCCTCCGTGGTGATGGAGGGCTCGCCGTCGATCACCACGGCGACGTCGGTGGAGGTGCCGCCCCCGTCCAGCGTGATCACCGAGGGGTGCCCGGCCGTGGAGGCGATGAGCGCCGCGCCGAGCGCGCCGGCGGCGGGCCCGGACAGCACGGTGGTGATCGGCTGGTGCACGACCTCCTGCGCCGACAGCACGCCCCCGTTGGACTTCATGACCGAGAACGGCATGCCGAGGCGGGAGGACAGGTTGGCGATGTAGCGGCGCATGGCCGGCTTGACCGCGGCGTCCACCAGCGTGGTGACCGAGCGCTCGTACTCGCGGTACTCGCGCAGCACGTCGCTGGAGATCGACACGACGGCCTCCGGGTGCTCACGCGCCAGCACGTCGCGCATGCGCCGCTCGTGCTCCGGGTTGGCGTAGGAGTGGAGGAAGCACACGCCGATCGTGGTGATGCCCATGGCCCGGTAGAACCTGGCCACCTCGACGGCCTGCTCCTCGGCGAACGGCCACACCTCGTTGCCCAGGTGGTCGAGCCGCCCCCCGACGGTCCGGACGAGGTGGACCGGGACGATCCGCGGCGGCTTGACCCAGAAGTAGGAGTTGCCGTAGCCGTCGGGCACGCTCTGCCTGGCGATCTCCAGGATGAACTCGAACCCCTCGGTGGTGACGAACCCGAGGCCGGCGACGCGGTCTTCGAGCAGCTGGTTGGTGGCCACCGTGGTGCCGTGGACGACCGAGCTCACGTCCAGCTCGCCCAGCTTGCCGATGCCCGCGACGAACCCGTCCGCCGGGTTGGCGGGCGTGGAGGGGGTCTTGGTGGTGATGATCTCACCGGTCTTCTCGTCCACCGCCACCACGTCGGTGAACGTTCCCCCGGTGTCGACTCCGATACGGACGCTTCGCATGGCTCCTCAGCTCCGGCGACGGCCCAGCACTTCTTCGATGACACGGGGTGCGTTGTCCGTGCCGACATAGGCCGCCAGCCGGACGACCAGCTCGTGCGCCTTGCCCAGCTCGGCCTCCACTCTGGCCTTACCCGACTGGCCCGCCTGCACCCCGAAGTAGGCGCCCATGATCGTGCCGATCACCCCGGCGACCCCCGCGAACAGCGCCGCGAACTGCCGGGTGGCGAAGACGGCGGCGCCGAAGGCCACCAGGATCGCGACGATGCCCGCAAGGACCACGAAGAACCCGTAACGCCATCTCGCGGCGTCCGCCTGCGCCGCGGTCAGGTCGTCGGGCGTCATCATCGCGTCCAGCGCCCCCGGGGAGTTGTCTGTGACCACGCTTCCTCCTGATGCTCAGGGGAGAAATCTCCCACGAGGTCAGGGATCACGCCAAGACGCCCAGGCCCGGGTCCTCGCTGAGGCCATCGGGATGCCGCGCGACGCCCGGGCGCCGGTCACCCGCGGGCAGGCGTCAGCGGAGCAGGGTCACCGGCCAGGAACGGGCGGAGAAGTTCGAGCAGGGCTTGTGGGCGGTGCAGCGGGATGATGTGGCCGCAGTCCTCGATGATGTGTCCGGTGAGGTCGTCGGCGATCGGCCGGAGCTGGCGTTCCAGCGCCGCACCGACCGGGTGCGCGCCCACCGCCATGGTCGGCACCGTCAGCCGCGTGGTGGCGACGGCCTTCTCGATCTGCGCCGCGCTCTCGGGCAGGGCCCGGTAGTACGAGAACGCGCAGCGCAGCGCCTCAGGTCCGGTGTAGGCCCGGACGAAGGCGTCCCGAACCTGCGGCTGCGGGCCCTCGCCGAGAGTGCCGGCGTCGAGGAACCAGTCGATGTAACGTGCCTCATTGCCTTCCAGCACCGTTTCCGCCAGCCCGGGAACGGCGTGGAAGCCGAACCACCACGGAGCACCCCCGGCGAGGAAGTCCTCGGCGCCGGGCAGCCGGCCGAGCAGGGATTCCATGACGACGAGTCGCCGCACCAGCTCCGGGCGGCGCAGCGCGAGCAGGAAGGCCGGTGGGGTGCCCGCGTCGATCCCCACCACGGCGACGGAAGGCACACCGAGCGCGTCCACCAGGGCTGCGACGTCCTCGGCCAGGGAAGCCGCGTCGTACCCCGCCTCGGCCCGGGTGCTGGCGCCGAACCCGCGCAGGTCCGGCGCGATGACACGGTACCGGTCGGACAGGCCCGCCATCACCTCGCCCCACAGCTGCCAGGTATGGGGGAAGCCGTGCAGCAGGAGGACGGCCGGTCCCGATCCGGCCTCGGCCACGTTCAGCTCGATTCCGTTGACGGGAACGCGGCGCAGCTCAGGCATGGAAAGCTCCAGGTGGTAGGCAGTATCCAAGAGTGACAAGGAAACGGTAGGGAACTCTCCTGGGCTTTCCAAGGCGGCACTTTCACTTCAGGTGGTGAGCTCCAGGTGACCGCGTCGAGGGCACCATAACGCCAGGCTCACCTCGGCCCGCGCCAGACCGCCGTGCCCTGCGGCCGGGGTCAGCCGGCGGCCAGCTCCTCCAGCCGGTAGGGCAGGTACGCCGAGCCGTCCACCAGCGCCGAAGCCCCGCGCCACCACCCGAACCACTCGCCGCTGCGCCACATCCAGTCGACCCGCTCGATCGCGGCCACCACGTCGCCCACGGTCCGCCAGCGCTCTCCCAGCTGGCCCTGCGTGGCGCCGTGCCGCACCGCCCAGGCGCGCAGGATGCCTGCCGCGTCGGGGTCCACCTCAAGGGCGTACGGGTCGGGGTCCTCCCCCGGCAGCCGGTGCGGCCCCAGCCCGGCGGCCACCCCCCAGCTCCACTGGGCCTCGGCCGGGCGGGAGTAGCGGAGCGAGTGGAAGTCGAGGTTGGAACCGAGGTCGTCGTCGGCCCGCCGGGTCACGACAGCGTCCAGCCGACCACCCGCGTCGAAGTGCACGACCAGCCGCTGCCCCGGCTTCACGTCCGGCGGCAGCTCGAAGCGGTCCTCCGCCTGCCAGGAGTTGAGGTCGACCTCCGCGACCGGCCTGCCCCACATCTCGTCGGCGGCGTCGTCGGCGATCCACGCGGCCAGCATCTCCAGCGCGGTCAGATCGGTCCACGGCTCGATCGCGACCGCCGTCGCGAGCACCTCGTCCGGAGCGGGCAGCTTGCCGCCCCTGGCCCGCGTCCACCACTGAACGCCCAGCTCACGGGTGCCGACCAGCAGCGCGGCTACGGCGGCCAGCTCGGCGGAGCGTCGCGTGAGCGACGCGCCCAGCGCCAGGCCGAGACAGCGCCCGGTCCGCTCGCCGCCCAGCACCGGCCGCGCGTCATCCAGCAACGTCTCGGCGGTGGGGCGCTCTTCCCCCAGCAGATCTCGTACGATTCGCCTGGCCTCGGTCCGTGCGTCTTCAGCGTGTGCCTGCCGCATAGAGCCACGCTACGCCCGGAGATCCTTTTCCGCGAGAGGCACGCACCCCGCATCGCCCGCGTGACCAGCCATCCCACCCGCAGTGTCGGAGGCGTGTGCGGGCCCGCGCGGTGCGTTCGGCGGCCGTGAGGCGCTCAGTCGCGGTAGGCGGCCGTCGCGATCTGGACGAGCGACCGGATCAGCGGGTTCGCGTCGCCCTCGTTCCACGCCGCCACCACACGGCTCGGCGCCATGTCGATCAGCGGCACCACGGCCAGCTCCTCGGGTGGGTCGTGCCCGAGCGGCATCATCCCGACCGTCCCGTTCCAGAGCACCGCCTGCAGGCACTCCTGGACGACGCGCACCACCGGACCCTCGCGAGGCTCGCCGCCGTTCCAGTACGACTGCCAGATCGGGTCCGTGCCGTCCGGGAACTGGAACCAGCGCCGGTCGGCCAGGTCGGCCAGCTCCAGGCGGTCACGGCGGGCCAGCGGATCGTCGGCGCGCAGCACCGCGCCCACCGGATCGGCGCGCAGCTCGTGCACCGTCAGGCCGGTCTCGTCGAACGGCCCGCGGGTCAGGGCGACGTCGACCAGTCCGGCGCGCAGCCCGCAGGTCGGATCGGTCAGGTCGGTCTCGCGGATGCGGACCTCGACGCCCGGGTGCCGCCGGCGGTACGCGGCGGCCAGCCGCGTCGCGCCTCGGTCGGCGCTGTCGCTCAGGATGCCGACGGTGATGGTCGCGGCGCCGGCCGCCGCGGCCACGCGCACGCGTAGCCGGTCGACCTGGTCGAGCAGGGTACGCGCCTCGTCCAGCAGCGCCGCCCCAGCAGGGGTGAGCATGACGCCCGCGGAGGAGCGGTGCAGCAGAACGGCACCCACGTCGTTCTCCAGCTGCTTGATCGCCCGGCTCAGGGGCGGCTGGCTCATGTGCAGCCGGGCGGCGGCCCGGCCGAAATGGAGCTCCTCGGCGACGGTCACGAAGTAGCGCAGCGTGCGTAGCTCCATGACCGGCGACGATACCCGTACGGTATCGGCACCACCTAATCGGTCTTGGACGGCGGGGAAGCCCGGGCGATGGAATCGGAGCATGAGCAACGAACCGATGGCCGACGAACCGATGGCCGACCCCGCCGTCCGGGTCGGCGGCGCCCAGGAGATCGCGCCCGACCTGCTGGTGATCCCGAACCACCGGGTCGGGCTGGTGCCCAACATCGGCGTCATCGGTGGTACGCAGGCCGTACTGGTCATCGAGACGGGCATCGGCACCGCGAACGCCGAGCAGGTCCTCGCCTTGGCGTCCGAGGTGGCGAAGGGCCGCCGGCTGTACCTGACCACGACGCACTTCCACCCCGAGCACGCCTTCGGCGCGCAGGTGTTCGCCGGCCAGGCCACGTACCTGGTCAACCGCGCCCAGGCGGACGACCTGAAGACGAAGGGGCCGGGCTACCTGGAGATGTTCCGGGGCCTCGGCGAGTCGATCGCGCGCCGCCTCGACGGCGTCCGGGTGCCCACCCCTGACGTGGTCTACGACGACGGGTACGACCTTGACCTCGGCGGCCGGACCGTGCGGCTGCGGCCCACCGGCCGGGGCCACACGAAGGGCGACCAGGTGGTCGAGGTGCCGGACGCCGGCGTGCTGTTCACCGGGGATCTCGCCGAGACCGGGCAGTTCGCCATCTTCCCGTGGTTCCCGCCGTACGACACGGACGTCTCCGGCGTGCGCTGGCTGGCGGTGATGGACCGGCTGGCCGCCACCGGACCCCGGGTGGTGGTCCCCGGTCACGGCGACCTCGGCGGCCCGCAGGTGCTGGCCGACGTCCGCGACTACCTGCGCGAGCTGCGCGACGAGACCTGGCGGCGGCGTGACTCCGCGATGGGCCAGGCCGAGATCGTCGCCGAGGTCCGGGCGTTGTTGATCGAGCGGCACCCCGAGTGGGTCGGCCAGGAGTGGATCGAGCCGGGCGTCGGGTGCCTGTGCGCCGAGCACGCCGCATGACCTCTCGTCCCGCCATGCCTGACGGCGGGCGGCGGGTCAGCGGCGGGGGCGGGCGGTGCGGCCGAAGAGCCAGCCGAGGGCCGCGCC
>NZ_QNFZ01000938.1 GCF_003313395.1 Nonomuraea lactucae
CCCGCGCCCCGCGGTCCTCAGCTGGCCCGCCCCGCGCCCGCGGTCCTCAGGCCGGCCCGCCACGCGCCCCGCGGTCCCTCAGCCGGGCCGGACGCCCTGCTGTGCGATATGCGGCGAATCCCGGGCCGGGGCCGCGGGCGCCGGGTTATGATCCGGCAACGGCGGGGAAGAGGTGAGCGGACGTGGCGGGTGTCTCTCCTCGGCCGGTCCGCGTCACGATCCTCACTCTCTCGGCGCTCCTCGTGCTGCTGGCCGCCGCGGCCCTGTGGATCGGCGTGCGGGAGCGTGACGAGCAGGCCCGGGCGGACGATCGCCGGGCCGCGATCGACGCCGCGGGCGCCCACGCGGTGAGCCTGCTCTCGCTCCACCACCAGACCGTCGACGCCGACGCCCAGCGCATCCTGGCCACCTCCACCGGAGCGGCGCGCAAGGAGTACGAGGCCGGCCTCGACAGGCTCAGGAAGACCACGATCGCCAACAAGGTGGTGCAGAACGGCGTGCTTCGCGCGGCAGGGTTGGTCTCCATGTCGGGCGGCACGGCGAAGGTCCTGGTGGTGGCCGATGTGGACATCCGGTGGGAGGGCTCGAAGTCGCCCCCGCAGGACCGGTTCTACCGGTGGTCGATGGACCTGGCCAAGGTGGGGAAGGTGTGGCTGGTGTCGAAGGCGGTGCAGGTGGCGTGAGAACCGCCGTGATCGCGCTGCTCGCCCTCGCCGTCCTCGGTCTCGGCGGGGTGGTCGGGGTGATGTGGTCGGACCTGCGGACCCTGCGCGACGCCGACGTGGCGGGGGCTGAGGCCGTGGTGGCCGCGCGGCGGATCGCGCCGGACCTGCTGTCGTACGACCACCGCACGGTGGAGCGGGACCTCGCGCGGGCCGCGGCGCACACCACCGGAGCCCTGACCGGCCATTACCGGCAGCTCGTCCAGACCCTGGTGGCCAAGGCGAAGGCGCAGAAGACCGTGCAGACGGCGACCGTGGCGGCGGCGGCGGTGGAGCGGGCCGAACCCGACAGGGTCGAGGTTCTGCTCTTCGTGAACACCGGTACGGTCAAGGAGGTTCCCGGCAAGGCTGAGCCTCAGCGGCAGATCACCAGGAACCGGGCGAGACTGGTGATGGTACGGCACGACTCCGGGTGGCTCGTCGCGGACCTGTCGACGCTGATCGGGACGGCCTGACAGGCCGGGCGCGGCGCTTCCTTCAATTGTTACCAAAAAATAGGTTTAGCGAAGCCGAAGAGGTGGGTACCTCAGTCACGACCACGTCGGTTGTCGGCATGGGTTGGGTCTTCGGTGTGACGGAGCGTTAGCCGCCCTCGTTCGCGGGTATCGTCTTTGGGCCTGGCGGTGAGCGCCCGATCACACAGGGGAGAAAACCCAGCGTCCGGGCCTCTAGTCGGCGGAAAGTCCGGCTTGTGGGCTTGACGTTTCCGCTCGAACGGGCGATGCTGCGACCAACGTGGAGCATGCAGCGAAGGCGAAGTGGACAGGCGTGTGCCGTTCGGCTACACTGCCCCTTTGCGCTGCCCTTTGACGACCCGCTCCGCTTGCTCACGTTGCGAGGTTGTCTGGCGTGCGCGTAGTCAGTCCGCCGCGAGCCCTCGGAAGGACATCTGTTGGCAGCCTCGCGCAACGCCTCCGCCGTACCCGCCGGTCCCCGTCGCGTCTCTTTCGCGCGTATCCAGGAGCCCCTCGAAGTTCCTGACCTTCTCGCCCTGCAGACCGAGTCCTTCGACTGGCTGCTCGGCAACGAGAAGTGGAAGGCCCGGGTCGAGGCGGCTCGCCAGGCCGGGCGCAAGGACGTCCCGACCCAGTCGGGCCTCGAAGAGATCTTCGAGGAGATCAGTCCCATCGAGGACTTCTCGGGGACCATGTCCTTGTCGTTCCGCGACCACCGGTTCGAACCGCCCAAGTACTCAGTAGACGAGTGCAAAGACAAGGACATGACCTTCTCCGCCCCGATGTTCGTGACGGCGGAGTTCATCAATAACACCACAGGTGAGATCAAGAGCCAGACGGTGTTCATGGGCGACTTCCCGCTCATGACCCCGAAGGGCACGTTCATCATCAACGGCACCGAGCGTGTCGTGGTCTCCCAGCTGGTCCGCTCGCCCGGTGTCTACTTCGAGCGCAACGTCGACAAGACGTCCGACAAGGACCTCTACGGCTGCAAGGTCATCCCCTCCCGGGGTGCCTGGCTCGAGTTCGAGATCGACAAGCGGGACAGCGTCGGCGTACGCATCGACCGCAAGCGCAAGCAGGCCGTCACCGTGCTTCTCAAGGCACTGGGATGGACCAACGAGCAGATCCTCGAGCGCTTCGGCCAGTACGAGTCGATGCGGGCCACCCTGGAGAAGGACCACACGGCCGGCCAGGACGACGCCCTGCTCGACATCTACCGCAAGCTGCGGCCGGGCGAGCCGCCGACCAAGGAGTCGGCGCAGACCCTGCTCGAGAACCTCTACTTCAACCCCAAGCGCTACGACCTCGCCAAGGTGGGTCGCTACAAGATCAACAAGAAGCTCGGGGTCGCCAGCGAGATCACGCAGGGCACGCTGACCGAGGACGACATCGTCGCCACGATCGAATACATCGTCAGGCTGCACGCCGGCGAGGAGTCGATGCCCGCCCACGCGGAGGCGCCGATCGACCAGGTGATCGTCGAGATCGACGACATCGACCACTTCGGCAACCGCCGCCTGCGCAGCGTCGGCGAGCTGATCCAGAACCAGGTCCGCCTGGGCCTGGCCCGCATGGAGCGCGTCGTCCGCGAGCGCATGACCACGCAGGACGTCGAGGCCATCACGCCGCAGACCTTGATCAACATCCGCCCGGTCGTGGCGTCGATCAAGGAGTTCTTCGGCACCTCGCAGCTGTCGCAGTTCATGGACCAGACCAACCCGCTGGCCGGCCTGACGCACAAGCGGCGTCTGTCCGCGCTCGGCCCCGGTGGTCTGTCCCGTGAGCGGGCGGGCTTCGAGGTCCGCGACGTGCACCCGTCCCACTACGGCCGGATGTGCCCGATCGAGACCCCTGAAGGCCCCAACATCGGCCTGATCGGCTCGCTGGCCTCCTACGGCCGGATCAACGCCTTCGGCTTCGTCGAGACGCCCTACCGCAAGGTCGTCGACGGCAAGGTCGCCGACCAGATCGACTACCTCACCGCCGACGAGGAGGACCGCTTCGTCAAGGCGCAGGCCAACACGGCGCTCAACCCCGACGGCTCGTTCGCCGAGGCCCGCGTCCTGGTCCGCACCAAGGGCGGCGAGACCGAGCTGGCCCGTGCCGAGGAGGTCGACTACATCGACGTGTCGCCGCGCCAGATGGTGTCGGTCGCCACCGCGATGATCCCCTTCCTGGAGCACGACGACGCCAACCGCGCGCTCATGGGCTCCAACATGCAGCGCCAGTCGGTGCCGCTGCTCAAGAGCGAGGCGCCGCTGGTCGGCACCGGCATGGAATACCGTGCCGCGACCGACGCGGGCGACGTCATCTGCGCCGAGAAGGCCGGCGTGGTCGAGGAGGTCTCCGCCGACTACGTCACGGTCATGAACGACGACGGCACCCGCACCACCTACCGTGTCGCCAAGTTCAAGCGTTCCAACCAGGGCACCTCGTTCAACCAGAAGCCCATCGTCGCCGAGGGCGACCGGGTCGAGGTCAACCAGGTCATCGCCGACGGTCCCTGCACCGACGACGGTGAGATGGCCCTGGGCAAGAACCTCCTGGTGGCGTTCATGCCGTGGGAGGGCCACAACTACGAAGACGCGATCATCCTCTCCCAGCGGCTGGTGCAGGACGACGTCCTCTCCTCGATCCACATCGAGGAGCACGAGGTCGACGCCCGCGACACCAAGCTGGGCCCGGAGGAGATCACCCGCGACATCCCCAACGTCTCCGAGGAGGTCCTCGCCGACCTCGACGAGCGTGGCATCATCCGCATCGGCGCCGAGGTCGTCCCCGGCGACATCCTCGTCGGCAAGGTCACGCCCAAGGGCGAGACCGAGCTGACCCCCGAGGAGCGGCTGCTGCGCGCGATCTTCGGCGAGAAGGCCCGTGAGGTCCGCGACACCTCGCTCAAGGTGCCGCACGGGGAGCAGGGCAAGGTCATCGGCGTCCGCGTGTTCAGCCGCGAGGAGGGCGACGAGCTCCCGCCGGGTGTCAACGAGCTGGTCCGCGTGTACGTGGCCCAGAAGCGTAAGATCACCGACGGTGACAAGCTCGCCGGCCGTCACGGCAACAAGGGCGTCATCTCCAAGATCCTGCCGGTCGAGGACATGCCGTTCCTGGAGGACGGCACCCCGGTCGACATCATCCTCAACCCGCTGGGCGTGCCCGGCCGGATGAACGTCGGCCAGGTGCTCGAGACCCACCTCGGGTGGATCGCCGCCAGAGGCTGGGACATCTCGGGCATCGAGGAGGCCTGGGCCGAGCGGCTGCGCGAGAAGGGCTTCGAGAAGGTCGACCCGCGCACCAACATGGCGACCCCGGTCTTCGACGGCGCGCACGAGGAGGAGATCGTCGGTCTCCTCGACAACACCATCCCCAACCGCGACGGTGACCGGATGGTCGAGCAGAGCGGCAAGGCGCGGCTGTTCGACGGCCGCTCCGGCGAGCCGTTCCCCTACCCGATCTCGGTCGGCTACATCTACATCCTCAAACTGCTCCACCTGGTCGACGACAAGATTCACGCCCGTTCGACCGGCCCGTACTCCATGATCACCCAGCAGCCGCTCGGCGGTAAGGCCCAGTTCGGCGGCCAGCGCTTCGGTGAGATGGAGGTGTGGGCGCTGGAGGCGTACGGCGCCGCCTACGCGCTCCAGGAGCTCCTTACGATCAAGTCCGACGACGTCCTCGGCCGCGTGAAGGTCTACGAGGCCATCGTCAAGGGTGAGAACATCCCCGAGCCCGGCATCCCCGAGTCCTTCAAGGTCCTCATCAAGGAGATGCAGTCGCTCTGCCTCAACGTCGAGGTCCTGTCGAGCGACGGCATGTCCATCGAGATGCGAGACACAGACGAGGACGTCTTCCGCGCGGCGGAGGAGCTCGGTATCGATCTGTCCCGGCGTGAGCCGAGCAGCGTGGAAGAAGTCTGAGGGGGAGATCGCGAACAATGCTTGACGTCAACTTCTTCGACGAGCTCAGGATCGGCCTCGCGACGGCCGACGACATCCGTCAGTGGTCGCACGGCGAGGTGAAGAAGCCGGAGACCATCAACTACCGGACCCTCAAGCCGGAGAAGGACGGGCTCTTCTGCGAGAAGATCTTCGGTCCGACCCGCGACTGGGAGTGCTACTGCGGCAAGTACAAGCGCGTCCGCTTCAAGGGCATCATCTGTGAGCGCTGCGGCGTCGAGGTGACCCGTGCCAAGGTGCGCCGTGAGCGGATGGGCCACATCGAGCTGGCCGCGCCGGTCACGCACATCTGGTACTTCAAGGGCGTGCCGTCGCGCCTCGGCTACCTGCTCGACCTGGCCCCGAAGGACCTGGAGAAGGTCATCTACTTCGCGGCCTACATGATCACGCATGTCGACACCGAGATGCGCGAGCGTGACCTGCCCTCGCTGGAGGCGAAGATCTCCGTCGAGCGGCAGCACATCGAGCAGCGCCGTGACGCCGACATCGAGACCCGCCAGAAGAAGCTCGAGGCCGACCTGGCCGAGCTGGAGGCCGCGGGCGCCAAGGGCGACCAGCGCCGCAAGGTCCGCGAGGGCGCCGAGCGCGAGATGCGCCAGCTCCGTGACCGGGCCCAGCGCGAGCTCGACCGGCTCGACGAGGTCTGGAGCCGCTTCAAGAACCTCAAGGTCCAGGACCTCGAGGGCGACGAGCTGCTCTACCGCGAGATGCGCGACCGCTTCGGCCGCTACTTCAAGGGCGGCATGGGCGCGCAGGCGATCCAGGACCGGCTGATCAGCTTCGACCTGGAGGCCGAGGCCGAGAACCTCCGCGAGACCATCCGCAGCGGCAAGGGCCAGAAGAAGGCCCGCGCCCTCAAGCGGCTCAAGGTCGTCTCGGCGTTCCTCAACACCACCAACTCGCCGCGCGGCATGGTGCTCGACTGCATCCCGGTCATCCCGCCGGACCTGCGCCCGATGGTGCAGCTCGACGGTGGCCGGTTCGCCACGTCCGACCTCAACGACCTCTACCGCCGGGTGATCAACCGCAACAACCGGCTCAAGCGTCTGCTCGACCTCGGCGCGCCCGAGATCATCGTGAACAACGAGAAGCGGATGCTCCAGGAGGCCGTCGACGCGCTGTTCGACAACGGCCGCCGCGGCCGCCCGGTCACCGGTCCCGGCAACCGCCCGCTCAAGTCCCTCAGCGACATGCTGAAGGGCAAGCAGGGCCGGTTCCGGCAGAACCTGCTGGGCAAGCGAGTCGACTACTCCGGCCGTTCGGTCATCGTGGTCGGCCCGCAGCTCAAGCTGCACCAGTGCGGCCTGCCCAAGCAGATGGCGCTGGAGCTGTTCAAGCCGTTCGTGATGAAGAGGCTCGTGGACCTCAACCACGCGCAGAACATCAAGTCGGCCAAGCGGATGGTCGAGCGCGCCCGCCCCGTGGTGTGGGACGTGCTCGAAGAGGTCATCACCGAGCACCCCGTGCTGCTCAACCGCGCCCCGACGCTCCACCGCCTGGGCATCCAGGCGTTCGAGCCGCAGCTGGTCGAGGGCAAGGCCATCCAGATCCACCCGCTCGTCTGCACCGCCTTCAACGCGGACTTCGACGGCGACCAGATGGCCGTGCACCTGCCGCTGTCGGCTGAGGCCCAGGCCGAGGCACGCATCCTGATGCTCTCGACCAACAACATCCTCAAGCCGGCCGACGGCAAGCCCGTGACGATGCCCACCCAGGACATGGTCATCGGCCTCTACTGGCTGACCACCCAGAAGGACGGCGCGCTGGGCGAGGGCCGGGTCTTCGGCTCGATCGCCGAGGCCCAGATGGCCTTCGACCGCCGCGAGCTGGAGATCCAGGCGAAGATCCACATCCGGCTCAAGGACATCCTGCCGCCGCGCGACTGGGTCGCGCCGGAGGGCTGGGAGCAGGGCGACCCGATCCGCCTGGAGACGACGTTCGGCCGGTGCCTGTTCAACCAGACGCTGCCGGAGAGCTACCCGTTCGTCAACTTCCAGGTCGGCAAGAAGCAGCTGTCCACGATCGTGAACGAGCTGGCCGAGACCTACCCCAAGGTCGAGGTCGCCAACTCGCTCGACGCGCTCAAGGACGCCGGCTTCCGCTGGGCGACCCGTTCCGGTGTCACGATCGCCATCGACGACGTCGTCGCGCCGCCCAACAAGTCCGACATCATGGAGAACTACGAGCGCCGCGCCGACAAGGTGCAGCGCGAGTACGAGCGCGGTCTGATCACCGACGAGGAGCGCCGTCAGGAGCTCATCGAGATCTGGACCCACGCCACGGCCGACGTCGAGACCGACATGGTCAACGCCTTCCCGGCGACCAACCCGGTCTGGATGATGGTCAACTCCGGTGCCCGAGGCAACAAGATGCAGGTGCGCCAGATCGCCGGCATCCGCGGCCTGGTGTCCAACACCAAGGGTGAGACGATCCCGCGGCCGATCAAGGCCTCGTTCCGCGAGGGCCTGTCGGTGCTCGAGTACTTCATCTCCACCCACGGACAGCGGAAGGGTCTGGCCGACACCGCCCTGCGCACCGCCGACTCGGGCTACCTGACCCGTCGTCTGGTGGACGTGGCGCAGGACGTCATCGTGCGCGAGATCGACTGCGGCACCGACCGCGCGGTCCCGCTGCACGTCGGCGAGCGTGACGCGTCCGGCGACCTGGTCAAGGCGGAGAACGCCGAGTCCAACGTGCACGGCCGCATCCTGGCCGAGGACGTCGAGGTCGACGGCAAGATCATCGCGGCGCAGGGTGTCGACATCAACGACAACCACGTCGCCGCGCTGGTCGCGGCCGGTGTCGAGACCGTACGCACCCGCAGCGCGCTCGTCTGCGAGGCCAAGATCGGTGTCTGCGCGACCTGCTACGGCCGCTCGCTGGCCACCGGCAAGCTCGTGGACGTCGGCGAGGCGGTCGGCATCATCGCCGCCCAGTCGATCGGCGAGCCCGGCACGCAGCTGACGATGCGTACCTTCCACACCGGTGGTGTGGCCGGTGCCGACATCACCCACGGTCTGCCCCGAGTCCAGGAGCTCTTCGAGGCGCGCATCCCCAAGGGTGTCGCCCCGATCTCCGAGGCGGAGGGCCGCGTCCGCATCGACGAGACCGACAAGGCCAGGAAGATCATCATCATTCCGGACGACGGTTCGGAGGAGATCTCCTACCCGGTCTCGATGCGCTCGCGCCTGCTCGTCTCCGAGGGCCAGCACGTCGGCGTCGGCCAGCAGCTGGTCGCCGGTGCCGTCAACCCCAACGAGGTGCTGCGCATCCTCGGCCCGCGCGCCGTGCAGCTGCACCTGGTGGCGGAGGTCCAGCAGGTCTACCGCTCGCAGGGTGTGTCGATCCACGACAAGCACATCGAGATCATCGTGCGGCAGATGCTCAAGCGCGTGAACGTGCTGGAGTCCGGTGACACCGACCTGCTGCCCGGCGAGCTCGTCGAGCGTCCGCGCTTCGAGCAGATGAACCGCGAGACGGTGGCGGAGGGCGGCGGGCCGGCCGCGGGCCGCCCGGTGCTCATGGGCATCACCAAGGCGTCGCTCGCCACCGAGTCGTGGCTGTCGGCAGCCTCCTTCCAGGAGACGACCAGGGTCCTGACGGACGCGGCGATCCACGCCAAGTCCGACTCGCTCCTGGGCCTGAAGGAGAACGTCATCATCGGTAAGCTCATCCCGGCCGGCACGGGCATGCCCCAGTACCGCAACATCCGGGTCGAGCCCACCGAGGAGGCCAAGGCCGCCATGTACACGGTGGGCGGCTACGACGGCTCCGCGGCCGACTACACCTTCGGCACGGGCAGCGGCGAGGCCGTCCCGCTGGAGGAGTACGACTTCGGCCAGTACAACCGGTAGTCCTTCACGGTCTGAGTTCGCCGCGCGCGCCCGGGTGCCTCCCAGAGGCCCCCGGG
>NZ_QNFZ01000940.1 GCF_003313395.1 Nonomuraea lactucae
CCCCGCCTCGGCTCCCGCGCCGTGCCCGCGCTCGCGCAGCCAACCGGCGACGCACGCCCGGAACCCCGTCACCAGGGCGGCCAGCTCGTCGCGCAGCTCGGGCCGGCGGCCGGCCGCCAGGAACATCTCCGCGAGCAGCAGCGAGGCCGGGTCGGCGCCGCCGTAGCGGGAGATCTCACCGAGCAGCCAGTCGAGCCCCGCCTCCACGCTGGGCTGCCGCGACAGCCCAGTCCCCACCTGGTCGAGCATCTCCCGGGCGAAGCCCACACCCGCGGCGACGAGCAGGTCGGACACCGACGCGAAGTGGTAGTGCACCACTCCCGCGTTGACCCCGGCCCGCTGCGCCACCATCCGCGTCGAGACGCCGCTCCACCCGACCTCGCCGATCAGGGAGACGGCGGCTTCGAGCAGGCGCTCCCGGGTCGCCCGCCCTCGTTCGGCCGAGACCTCCGGCACGACTACCTCCTTTTTGGTCATTCGCCCTGGCCGATCGCCTTGGGCGAGTGACCAAACAGTATCACCTGCGACGCCGTCTTGACCGAACCGATGGAATATTCGCAATCCAGGCAGGGGAGGTCCCAGGGCATTCCACGCTTTCGAGGTGTTCGCAATGCTCCCTGCACGACGGCTGCTACGCAGCGTGTTCTACGGCTCCCGCTACGACCGCGTGCCCTGGGGGCAGCGCGTGTACGTACGACCGGGCGAACGGCTGCTCCGCGAGGCACAGTGGTGGTGGCGGGTCCGGCGGACACCCGTGATCTCCCTCGACGACTACCGGTCCGGAAGGCCGCTGGGCGAGATCGAGGAGTTCCTGAGCTGCATGATGTGCGGTGAGCCGCGCCAGCAGCCGATGTTCGAGCCGGAGGGCGGCAGGGAGAGCGGCAAGGGGTGGCGCTACCAGGTGGTGCGCTGCCCGTCGTGCGGCTTCCTCTACCGCAATCCCAACGTGCGGCCCGAACGGCTCGGCGACCTCTACTCCAGCGGCTACAGCGGGTTCCTGAGCGGCACGTACGCGGCCAACCGGCAGCGCCGCTACAACCTCACGATGAACGCCTTCTCGCCGGTGTTCGACGAAGGGATGGGCCGGCGGCTGCTCGACTTCGGCTCGGGCGTCGGGCTGTTCCTCGAACTGGCCGAGCAGCGGGGGTTCGACGCCTACGGGGTGGACCTGTCGCCCGACTCCGTGGCCCAGGCCAACGCGCGGCTGCAGCGGGCGCGGGCCTACTTCGGGGCGCCCGAGGACGTGCCGGAGATCGCCGCGGGCGGGTTCGACGTCATCACCCTCTGGTCGGTGCTCGCCCACCTGCCCCGGCCGCTCCACGACTTCGCCAGGTTCCGCGAGCTGCTCGCGCCCGGCGGGGTGCTGCTCATCCTCACCGTCAACGCCCGGTCCCTGCTGCTCAAGGCGTACGGGCCGGGGTGGAGCGGCTTCACCAAGAACCACCTGATGTTCTACAACTCGGAGACCCTGCGCACGCTGCTGCGCCGTACCGGCTTCGCGGGAGTCGCCTACGCCGCGCACTACGGCGACACGATCGAGGCGGGCACCAGCAACCTGCCCGACTCGCTGCGGCGGCGCCTGTACCGCGCGGTCCAGGCCAGCGACGGCGGCAACATGATGCGCGCGCTCGCCTTCGCCGACGAGGACGCCATCGCGCGCTGGGGCGACCATCTGACGATCCACCGCCTCCAGGAACGCGCCACCGCTCCTGACGAACCGACGGACCTGGACCTGACCGGCTCGACCGGAAGCGGCGCGGCCGCCTGACGCCACCGCCCTCCGGCCCCCCATCCGACCACGGGCGCGGTGCGCGGTCGCCCGCCCCGCAACCGGGTCACCCACCACGTGCTCGGTTCCTCACCACGTGCTCGGGTCCCCCCACGCACCCAGGCGCCCCCACCACGCGCCCAGACCGCCCCGCCACGTGCGTGGCCACTCGGCGGTTGGGGGAGCGCCCGCCCCACGCGGCGCGGTGGGGGCGGGCGCGCGCGAGGCACTGCGTCAGGAGGCAGGCGCCATGGGGCAGGTGACGGACGTCAGGAGGCGGGTCCCGGGAGGCGGGTCCCGGGAGGCGGGGTCAGGCGTCGTCGTCCGAGACGCGGGAGGCGTCCGCGCAGGTGCTGCTGGCTGTGCTGAACATCGGCAGCGCGCCCCCACACGTGCTGATCGGCGCCGACACGGGTTCGACGATCTCGTCGTTGAAGACCACCACGTCGCCCATGAGGGCGGGCTCGTCGGCGTGCGCGGGAACGGACGACAGGGGCCCCGCGAGGGCGAGGGTGAGGGCGGCCGTCATGAAGGCGAGCGCGGCTAGGCGGCGACCCGCTCGCCATCGACGTCGGCCTGTCCGGTGACGGTCCGGTGGGACGCCGAGGGACGGCCGCCCTGCATGATCCGGTCGATCAGCGCGAGCGCCACCGCGGAGACGATGAAGGTCAGGTGGATCAATGTCTTCCATAGGAGCTCCCTGTCCGTGACGGCCGGTCGGGCCGCGTTGATGAAGATCTGGAGGAGGTGGATGGACGAGATGCCGATGATCGCCATGGCCAGCTTGACCTTGAGGACGTTGGCGTTGACGTGCGAGAGCCACTGGGGCTGGTCCGGGTGCCCTTCGATGCGCAGCCGGGAGACGAAGGTCTCGTAGCCGCCCACGATCACCATGATCAGCAGGTTGGAGATCATCACCACGTCCACCAGGCCGAGGACGATGAGCATGACGGTGGTCTCCGCGGGCCTGCCGCCGAACCCGAGCGTGATCAGGTGCAGCAGCTCGGCCATGAACCGCCACACGTACACGACCTGGGCGGCGATCAGCCCCAGGTAGAGCGGCGCCTGGATCCAGCGGCTGAGGAACATGACGTAGCCGAGACGGTTGAGCGGGCCCTGCGGCCCGCTCTGCGCGCCGGCCACCGACAGGAGTGGCCGCATCGTCAGGACGTGAGGATGTTCATGTTGATCCGGTCGACGATGGCCTGCACGTTGAGGCTCGCCGGATCGCCGCTCCCGGCGGCGTGCAGGCCCGCGGTGACAGGGGGTAGGGCGACAGCGGGTACGGCTGCCACGGCCAGCGCGAAGGCGGCCGAGGCGGTGAGCGCTCGGACGTTCAACGGAGCTCCTCCAGGGGATCGCGGGGGTCTCGTCAGGAGATGGCGGTGGGCGTGCGGGTATACGTCTCCACCAGTTGGTGGGTGGCCGTCTCCACCAGTTAGGGGGGCGACCGTCTGCACCGGTCGAGGGGGCGGCGCGGCGTTGTCCACCGCGCCGCCCGTGCGGCCCGGCGCCAGCCGTCAGGGGGCGAGACAGTTGACGCCGGGCACCTCCGAGGGCACTCCCGGGCTGGCCGGATCGACCAGGCCCGTGAGATCGGCGGTGGAGCCGGCCAGGCAGGTGACTGTCGTGACCGGGTCGACCACCGCATGGGAGGCCGGGGAGGCGAGCAGCAGCAGGCCGCCTGTCATCAGCGTGCCGGCGGCCAGCCGGCGAGCGGTGGGGGGCATGGGACCTCCAGGGGGGTTCGGCAAACGGATGACCACCCTGTTGCTACCCAGTGTAATGATTCAGTAACTCTCCGCATTCAACGAAGTTCGGCGCCGCCGTCCCCGGGAGGTCAGGTACGGCGCCAGCGCGCCTCGCCGAAGCAGTAGCCGGCGAACAGCAGCAGCCCGAGCGCGACCACCGCCAGCAGCCACGGCCCGGCCGGGGTGTCGGCGAACGCCCGGAGCGTGGCGTCGATGCCTCCCGCCTTGTCCGGGTCGAAGGTGAGCGCGGCCTGGACGACGAAGATCCCGGCCAGCCCGGCGATGGCGCCTCGGGCCAGGTATCCCGCCACGCCCAACCGCTCCATCACCGACCGGGCCCGTGGCGACATCCGGCCCACGTCGAGGTCCTCCCGGAACTTCTTGGTCAGCCCGGAACGCACCCAGTAGACGCCCAGGCCGACGATGCCGAGGCCGATCAGCCCGACGATCAGCTGCCCGCCCGGCAGGTCGAGCAGCTTCCCGGTCACGTCCTGCGACTTCTTGTCCTCGGACATGGCCCGCCCGGCGAGCAGCACGCTCAGCAGGGTGACCACGATCAGGGCGTACACGCCGGTGCGGAGGACCGCCTCGACGCGGTCGAGGGCCTTGTCACCGCCGAACAGCGCCTCCGACGCCTGCCACAGGCTCAGCGCGGCGAAGCCGGCGACCATGATCCAGAGGACCACGGACCCGAACGGCAGCCCCGCCACCGTGGAGATCGCGCCGCCCTTGTCGGCCTGCCCCCCACCCCCGCCGACAGCGATCTGCACCGCCAGCACCCCGATCAGCGCGTACAGGACGCCGCGGCAGGCCAGTCCCACCCTGGTCAGCCGGGCCAGCGCCGGATGGCGGGCCGCCCGCCGCGCCGCCGCCTTGGCCTGCTGCCCCGCATTCTCCGCCGTGGTCACCGCTCTCCTCCTCAGGCTCGCCGGCTCAGGCTCGCCGGAAGAACAACGAGTTCCCCGGATAACGGCTTCTAGACCTGCGGGGCCGAGGGGGGACACGCGCCCGAGACGCGAAGGAGGGCGCCCGCCACGGCGAACGCCCTCCTCTCTGTCTCCAGGATCAGCCTTTCTCCAGGATCAGCTCGCGGCCTGTACGGCCACGCGGGCCGCCGCGGGAGCGGCCTCACGCTTCGGGATGGACCGGAGGTTGAACGCGTACCTCGCGGTGGAGTCGGCGATCGCGTCGGCGTTCACGTCCAGCGCGGTCGCGTTGATGTTGCCGATGCCGTCGCAGGCCTGGTGGTAGCACTGGTCGTAGGCGACGCCCGCCGTGCCACCGAAGAGGGCGGCCTCCTCGGCCGTCTTCACGCCCTCGGCGCCGGTGAAGATGCCGCCGGACGGGATGCCCACGGCGATGAACGGGCCATAGTCGGAACGGCCGTCGAAGTCGGTGCCCACGTGGCCCAGTTTGCGGCCGTCGAAGAAGGCCTCCAGTTGCTTCTCGATCTGCGCGGATCCGGGCGGGCCCGCCGGGGAGCCGACGCCGTCGGAGTTGTCGCCGTCGTACAGCTTGTAGGCGTAGTTCGGCGAGGCGACCATGTCGAAGTTCAGGTAGAGCCTGATCCGGTCGCGTTCGGCCTTTGACAGGCCCTCGACGTACTGGTCGGAGCCGAGCAGCCCGATCTCCTCGGCGGCCCAGAACGCGAACCGCACCTTGTTGCGCACCGGGAACTTCTTCATCTGCAGGGCCGTCTCGAGGATGGCCGCGCTGCCGGAGCCGTTGTCGTTGATGCCCGGCCCCTCGGTGACGCTGTCGAGGTGCGCGCCGACCATGACGACGTTGCGCGGGTCGCCGAACCGGCTCTCCGCGACCACGTTGTGGTCGGTGCCCAGCTTGAGGGTGGCGTCCACCTTGAGGCGCACGGTCGCGCCCTGGGTCGCGGCCAGCTCGTTGCCGACGGCGAAGTCGGCGAACACCATCGGCACGCCGGCCCGCCACTCGCCGATGTCCAGCGGGAACGCCTCGGTGCGGCCCGTCTGGCCCTCGTTGAAGACGATGATGCCGGACGCTCCGGCGAAACCGGCGTTGCGGATCTTGGTCGCGAAGGCGCACGTGCCGCGCTGGATCAGCGCGATGCGGCCCCGGACGAAGCCATCGAAGTCCGACGTCTCGCAGCCACTCGTGGAGGTGGGCGTGGGGGTCGGCGGGAGCTTGAGGTCCACGCCCTGCACCTGCGCCGTCACGTCGCCGGCGGGTGAGGGCTGGAAGGTGTAGAAGTCCTCGTTCGGCGTGTACGTCTTCTGGCCCGGCGCGGTCAGGGACAGCGCGGGCGGGCTGTTCTCGGTCCAGCTCTGGACGAAGTTGATCGGGTCCAGCGTGACCTTGTAGCCGGCCCCGCGCAGCTTGCCGGCCACGTAGTCGCGCGAGGCGGCGTAGCCGGGTGTGCCCGCCGCCCGGTTGCCCCCGTTGGCCGTGGCGATCGCCTGCAGGGCGTCGAGGTGCTTCTTGACGTTCGCCCCGGTGACCTGTTTCGTCAGGAGCCTGGCGAAGGCCTCGTCGATCGTCTTCGCCTCGGCCGGGCCGGTCAGGGCGAGCGGCAGGGCGATCGCCGTAATCAGGGCAGCGGCGCCCTTGAAAACGGATATGCGCATATGACTCCTCCAACAACATAAATGGCCGCAAGATCCCCCGAGGCAGCCTTATTGGAAGGTATCCCCACGCGCAGGAAACGGCTAGGGCCCGATTACGAATACGATCGGCCATGAGTCGGCGACATTTGAGATGCGGCGGGCATACCGCCCCGCTGACATGGACCTGTCGGCTGCGGGCAGGGGTCCTTACCGGCAAGCCACACGCAGGAGGACCCATGTCAGAGGCCGACGACCGCCCTCTCGCCGACCGGCGCGAGGATCCCCAGATGTACGAGGACGCGGACTTCGGCGAGGAGTTCGCCCCCTCCCCCACCGACCCGGCCAACCAGCCGGAGCAGGACCCTCAGGACGAGGTGTACGGGGAGGACGAGGGCTACGAGAAGCCCACCGAGCCGTGACCCCGACGCCGTCCACGGCACGGGCTCACGGCCTGACAGGCGACCATTACAGAACGGGCATCCGATCCGGTGTCCGTAAGTGGATTTCGGGTGTCCGAACCATCGAGAATGGCGAATCGGAAAACCCCGATCAGGCCAGCTCGGCGACCGGAATGCGGCGGAAGGCGATCCTCGCGTACGCCCCGAAGTCGCCGGTCTCGAACAGCAGCCCCACGGTGCCCGCGTCCACCGGCACCAGGTCCGAGTAGGCGGCCGGCAGGCCGGACACCGTGTGCGCGGGCCGCCAGGTGACGCCGCCGTCCCGGCTCGCGCGTACCGTCATCACAGCCCTCGCGTCGGGGATCCCCGGCCCGGAGAACAGGAGCACACCTGGCTCGTCCAGCCACAGCACGCTGCCCTCCACCACCGGGCAGACCAGACCGGCCTGCGGGCGGAACGGCAGCTCGAGGCTCTGGCCGCCGTCGGGCGAGTAGGCGTCGGCCCTGGTGCCGGGCGCGGTGGAGTCGGTGCGGGTGTTGAGGTAGAGGCGGCCGTCGGGCAGCTCCGTGGCCGTGGTCTCGTTGACGTTGACGTAGCCGTCCGGGTTGTCGTCGACGTACCCGATGCGCCAGGTCTGGCCGCCGTCGTCGCTCAGCAGGGCGTGGCCGCCGTTGTACTTGGCCTCGGTGCCGTTGTCGCCGCCGGTCGGCGGCAGCGAGTGGTTGGCCGGGACGACGACGCGGCCCGCGTGCGCGCCGTGCCTCAGCTGGACGGCGTGGCCCGGCGTGGTGGCGTACCAGCGCCACTCGGGGCGCTTCACGCCGGCGGTGATCTCGCGCGGCGCCGACCAGGTGACGCCGTCGTCGTCGCTCGTCTGGACGTACACGCGGCGGCCCTGGGCGGCGGGCACCTGGCCCCGCCTGATCTTGTCCTCGGTCGCGGCCGGCCCGTTGCGCACCGAGACCAGCACGATCCTGCCGCCGGAGGTCACCACCGGGGACGGGTTGCCGACCGTGCCGCGGTTCGGCTCGCGGCCCACGACCTGGAGCGGGCCCCAGGTCCGGCCGCCGTCCGTTGACCGCCTGAGCACCAGGTCGATGTGGCCGTGGTCGTCGGCCGAGCCGCGCCTGCCCTCGGCCAAGGCGAGCACGGTTCCGGCCTTCGTGACCACGGCCGCCGGGATGCGGAAGGTGTGGTAGCCGTCCGTGCCCGCGCGGAAGGGCACAGACGTGGGGTAGCGCTCCGTCTGCATCGGGCCAGCATGGCCGCCCGCCCCTGCGCCGCGGTGTCCACGCGGTGTCCCCCGGATTGCGGCGCCGCCAACCGGCGGTGACCGCTTCCGCTACGCCGGTGGCGCCCGCTCCCGTGACGCGCCCGGTGGCGCGGACGGACCTTTCGACCGCCCGCTCCCGGGTAGGGGCGCGCTCATGAGATACCACGTGCTCGCCTGCGACTACGACGACACCCTGGCCACGCGGGGCACGGTGGCCGACGAGACGGTCAAGGCACTGGAGCGGGTCTCCCGCTCGGGCCGTCGTCTCTTGCTGGTCACCGGTCGCGAGCTGGACGACCTGTTGCGGGTCTTCCCGCACGCCGACCTGTTCGACCTGGTGGTGGCGGAGAACGGCGCGCTGCTCTACGACCCGGCGCAGCGCACCAGGGACGCCCTGGCCGGAGCGCCTCCGGAGGAGTTCGTGGAACGGCTGAGGCGGCAAGCGGTGACCCCGCTGGGCGTCGGCCAGGTGATCGTGGCCACCCGCGAGCCGTACGACGAGCAGGTGAACGACGCGATCCGCGAGCTCGGCCTGGAGCTACAGGTGATCAGGAACAAGGGCGCGGTGATGGTGCTGCCCCCCGGCGTGAACAAGGCCAGCGGCCTGGCCGCCGGGCTGGAGCGGCTCGACCTGTCGCCGCGCAACGTGGTCGCGGTCGGCGACGCCGAGAACGACCACGCCTTCCTGTCCGCCGCCGAATGCGGTGCCGCCGTCGCCAACGCCGTTCCGTCCCTGCTGCGGCAGTGCGACCTGCCGCTCGGCGGGAGCGGCGGCGAGGGCGTGGTGGAGCTCGCCGAGCTGCTGCTGTCAGGAGAGCTTGACGAGCGCGACGTGCCCCGCCGCGACGTTCCGCTCGGGCAGGGCGTCCACGGAGAGGTACGGCTCCCGCCGTACGGGACGGGGCTTGTGGTGGCAGGTCCGTCGGGCGGCGGCAAGTCCACCGTCACCACCGCGCTGCTCGAAAGACTCATCGAGGGCGGCCACCAGTGCGTGGTGATCGACCCCGAGGGCGACTACGCGGAGTTCCCGGAGGCGGCCCTGCTCGGCGAGCCGGACCGGCCGCCGAGCGCCGAGGAGGTGCTGCGGCTGCTGGAGTCGCCCGAGCGCAGCGCCGTGGTGAACATGATCGGGATGCCGTTGCGGGACCGGCCGGCGTTCTTCACCGAGTTGCTCCCCCGGCTCACCGCGCTGCGCACCGCGCTCGGGCACCCGCACTGGGTCGTGGTCGACGAGGCGCACCATCTCATGCCTGCGGAGCTGCAAGAGGTGCCGATCAAGGATGCGCGCGATCTCGGGTCGCTGCTGATGATCACCGTGCACCCCGAGGCGCTGAGCCCGGCCGCGCAGCGCCTGGTCGGCGGCGTCATCGCGGTCGGCGCGCGGCCCGGCCGCACGCTCGCCGCGTTC
>NZ_QNFZ01000937.1 GCF_003313395.1 Nonomuraea lactucae
CCCGAGCTGCCGCACGTGGGCGGCGGTCCCGGGCGGCCGGCCTTCGACCCGGTGCTGCTCGACCTCGCCGCCTGGGGCGACCGGGCCACGGCCCGCGCCACCGCCAAGTTCACGGAGTATCCCGCGGACCATCTCGACCTGAGCGGTCCCGCCTGGCCGTGGCGGCCGACCATGCTGCTGGCCCTCGCCCTGGCCCTCGCCCTTGCCCTGGCCCTGGCCGTGACCGTCCTCGCCTCGCGGGCGGCGCGGCGTCTCTCCTCGCCGCGCTGACCTCTGGCGGCGTAGATTCGATCACGTGCGCGTCGATCGGCTTCACCCCTGGCCGGCCACCGTCGACGAGGCGGAGGCCGGCCAGGACCGTCTGCGTCCTCGCGTCGAGCCGACCGGCCCTTCCTCGTTCGGCCTGGTGGCGGGGCTCGACGTGCACTACCACGGCGACGAGCGGCTGGCCGCCGCCGTCGTGGTGCTCGACGCGGGCACGCTGTCGGTGGTCGAGCAGGTGGTGGTGCCGGGCGAGGCGCGCTTCCCGTACGTTCCGGGGCTGTTCGCCTTCCGGGAGCTGCCCGCGCTGGTGGAGGCGCTCGAACGCCTGACGGTCACACCCGACCTGCTGGTCTGCGACGGGTACGGCCTGGCTCACCCGCGCCGGTTCGGCCTGGCGTGTCACCTGGGCGTGCTGACCGGCCTGCCGGCGCTGGGCGTCGGCAAGACGCCGTTCGTCGGCGCGCACACCAGCCCCGGCCCGGAGCGCGGGGCGTGGACGCCGATCATGCTGGACGGCTCCACGGTGGGCCGGGCGCTGCGCACCCAGCGCGGGGTCAAGCCGGTGTACGTCTCCCCGGGTCACCGCATCGACCTGGACACCGCCATCGAGCAGGTGCTGCGCCTCTCGCCCCGCTTCCGCCTCCCGGACCCCGTACGCGCGGCCGACCACCTCGCCCGGCACGGCGGCTGACCGTGGCTCCGGCCGGGGTCCCCGGCGAGGTGTCGGGTTCAGGAGTCCCGCGCGCCGCCGGGATCGAGCGCGGCCGGGACGTCGGGCAGGGAGCCTTCCAGCCGGAGGCGGCCGGCGGCGGCTTCGACCGCGCCCGCCAGGAGGCGGGCCGTGGCGAGGTCGGCGAAGGTCAGGCCGGTCACGTCGATGACCACCGCGCCACCGGCGTCACCGTCGTCACTGGTGTGACTGGTGTGACCGGCGGCCGGGGCCGGTGAGGCGTCGGCCGCCAGGACCTCGGTGACCAGGGGCTCCACCACGGCCGCCAGGGCCTCGGCGTTGGTGCGGTCGGCGGCTCCGTTCAGCACCAGCCCGCGAGGGGTGCGGCGCATGCGCAGCAGCGGCGCCCACTCCTCCAGGCTGCCCGCTCCTGCTGTGGCCGCGCCCGGGTGGGCGGCGCTGATCCGCTCCAGCTCCGCGTGGGTGAACAGCCTGCGGTCGTAGCAGCACAGCGCCATCGCGTAGCCGCCCGAGAAGATCTGGTTGGCCTGCGCCTCGTACCGGGCCAGCCGGTCGACGTCCACGACGGGGCGGACGGTCCAGCCCATGTCGGCCGCCACGCGCAGCCCGCCGTAGCCGTCCGCCCGCGCCTGGTCGATGGCCGTGGTCCAGCCCTTCAGGGCGCGTTCGGGCTCGAAGGGGCCGCTGGCGAGATAGGAACCGTCGGCGCCCGTCACGCGCAGCTGTCCCGTGCTGAGCGGCTGCCGCACCTCCACCCCGTACGCCTGCGCCGCGGCGAGGAACGCCGGGGGCAGGAAGGTGTCGGTGAAGTAGAGGACCTGGTCGCCGTGCGCCAACCCGGTGCGGACGAACCGGACCAGTGCCCTCAGATGCCGTTCGTGGTCGTCGAAGGTCCAGCAGACATGGTCGCCCGGCAGGAGCCGGTCGACTGTGGTGGGATCTGCCATGAACCGCTTCTCGTCATCGGGGGGATCGGCGTGCGCGCTCACCGTGCCACTCTGGGGCACCCCTCTCCGTGCCCGCCTGATCTCCACTCTAACAAGGCACATGACCGCCCAATAGCCCACAAATGGGAGTGGTCCCGCAGGTGAACCACGGCCCGGAGGGCGCCCGAAGAGCCCCGGGCGCCCCTGACCCCCCCGGGAGTCCGTCACCCCAGGGAGACGGTGACGTCGATCGTGCCCGCGTGCGGGATGCGCAGGGCGTGGAAACGGCGCCGGGCGTCGCGGAAGTACGTCGGCGAGCCCGCGGCGAGCGTCGCCGGGCGGGCTCCGCCCCACCGGAACCTGATCAGCGTGTCACCGCGGCGCACGTCGAGGCCGTCGGCCGTGGCGTTCGTCGAGCCGCCGTGCGCGGCCTTGGTGCCGTCCGTGAAGGTGAGCGTGTCGGTGGGGAGCAGGACGAGCGGGATCTGCTCGGTCGCCGCCGCGGTGGAGCGGACCGACCTGCGCAGGGAGTCCGCGGTGATGATGACGTCGGTGGTGATCGCGCCGTCTGGCGTGCGGTAGCGGACGCCGAACGTGGCGGGGGCGTCGCCGCCTGTCCAGGGCGTGCCGCCCGGCTCGCCGGCGAAGTACTCGGCCGTCATGGGGCCGTTGGAGTCGGGCTTCTGGCCGGGCAGGACCGTCGACCAGCAGGCGTAGTTGTTGTCGTTGAGCGAGTGGACGATCGTCCCGGCGGCGGGGTGCCACAGGAAGGTGAGCCCGGTGCGGGTGCTGGAGGTGGCGCGGGTGCCGAAGTAGCCGCCGGCGTACAGGCGGGGCTTGCGCACGTACAGGAAGTCCTGGCCCTGGTCGCGCCGGAGCTCGGCGAAGTCGTCGC
The DNA here is from genome assembly GCF_003313395.1 of Nonomuraea lactucae. GTDB lineage: Bacteria > Actinomycetota > Actinomycetes > Streptosporangiales > Streptosporangiaceae > Nonomuraea > Nonomuraea lactucae. The sequence continues at coordinate 2,777 of NZ_QNFZ01000937.1, forward strand.
TCCTGAGGTAGGGCAGCTCGGCGACGGCGGCTGCGCGGCGGCGGCGGGTGGGGAACGCCTCGCCGTACAGACCGTGGGCGAGGATGCGGGGCGAGGTGTCCTGCTTGGCGAGGACCCGCACCGGGGCCGGGTCGGCCGCCCAGGCGGAGCGGGCGGCGGCGAGGTCCTCCCGGGCGGTCATGAACGCGCCGAGCGCCGGCACGAGAGGCACGAACAGCGAGTTCAGGGCGGTCCGGTCGGGGTCGGACCGCACCTCGTCGTAGAAGCGCGTGCTGGTGCGCGCGGACGGGGCGACGTTGGCGATGTAGCCGGAGCCGTCGGGCTCGCGCAGCAGGTTGTAGCCGAGCCAGTCCGTGAACTTCGCGGCCATGTCCACCAGCGTCCGGTCGTGGGTCTGGTGGTAGGCGTCGGCCATCTCGGGGAGCATGACCTCGAAGTTGTAGTTCATGTCCATGCCCCGCTCCTCGTAGAAGAAGCCGGCGGGGCTCTGCCCGGACGTGGCGAGCCGTTCGATCGCCGCGCGCAGCGCGCGCCGCAGGGCGGCGTCGTGGTCGAGCCTGAGGGCGAGGGCGGATCCGGCCAGGCCGGAGGTGGTCTGGTTGGCGAACGTCAGGCGCGTCTGCCAGACGGTCCTGTTGTTCGGGTCGAGGAACCAGGTCATCGCCTTGGCGAGGGCGACGGCGAGCTGCCGGCGGCGCTCGGGCAGCATGTCCGCCCGGCGCAGGATCCGCAGGGTCTTGCTGAGGTAGCCGAGACCGAAGCCGGTGGCGGCCATGTGGTGCTCGTTGGGCGCGTACTCGGGGAAGGAGCCGTCGTCGTTCTGGAGCGACAGGTAGTGGCCGAGCGCCGCGTCGAGGGCGGACAGCAGGACCCGGTCGCCGGCGTACGGGTTCCAGGGGCGGGCGTTGGCGTGGAACCAGGCCAGCGTGAAGACGTGCTCCTGGACCCGGGCGTTGTACGGCGCCGCCGGCGTGCGCCACCAGCCTCCGGCGAAGAACCCGCCGGCCTCCATGTCGGCCACCATGGGCGCGAGGGTCTTCAGGTACGGCGCGAAGCGCTGCTCGGCCGGGGCGAACAGGGTGCGGACCGGCGCTCCGTCGGGAAGGGGCGCGAGCGTGAACGGCCCGGCGGAGGCCGCCGCGGCGGGCAGGGCGGGGAGCAACGCGCTGCCGAGGATCGACAGGGACCCGGCGCCGAGGAGGGTGCGGCGAGAGATCATGGGGTTCAGCCTTTCAGTCCGGTGTGCGCGAGGCCCTCGATGAACTGCCGTTGCGCGAGCACGAATACGACGAGAATCGGCAGGGCGGTCATCGTGGCCGCGGCGAGCTGCACGTTCCACAGCGGCCAGCCGTAGTTGTCGACGAACTGGGTGAGCGCCTGCGGGAGCGTGAACCTGGACGGGGTCGACAGGTACACGATGGGTTCGAGGTAGAGGTTCCAGGAGTGCAGGAAGGTGAAGATCGCGACCGCGCCGAGCGCCGGCCGGGCCAGCGGCAGCGCGACCCGGTAGAAGGTGCCGAACCGGCCGAGCCCGTCCACCCGGGCGGCCTCCTCCAGCTCGCCGGGCAGGGCGATGAAGAACTGGCGCATGATGAACGTGGCAAGCACGCTCGGCGCGCCGAGCACGGGCACGAGGATGAGCGGCCAGTGAGTGTCGCTCAGCCCGGCCCCGTGGAACATCTGGAACAGCGGGACGATCGTCACCTCGCTGGGGATCAGCAGCCCGATGAGCACGAGGACGAACAGCGCGTTCTGCCCGGGGAAGCGGATGCGGGCGAAGGCGTACCCGGCCATCGCGGCGACGGCCATGGTGCCCACCGTGACGAGCGCCGCGATGTAGAGGCTGTTCACGTACTGCTGCGTGAACGGCTGCAGCTCGAAGACCTGGCGGTAGGGCGACAGGTCCCAGCGCCGGGGCAGCAGGGCCGGGGGGAAGGCGAAGACGTCGCTGATCGGCTTGACCGACGAGGTGACCATCCACCAGGTGGGGAAGACGAACGGCACGCACAGCACGCACAGCAGCCCGTACAGGGTGAGCCTGACCCTACGACTCATGGAAGACCCACCTCCTGCGCAGCCGCCACTGCAGCAGGGTGAGCGCGGCGACGATCACGAACAGCAGCACCGAGAGCGTCGCCCCGTAGCCGAAGTGCCGGAACTGGAACGCCTGCTGGTACAGGTAGTAGACGAGCACCGTCGTGGACGTCCCCGGGCCGCCCTGGGTGAGCACCGCGATCTGGGCGAACACCTGCAGCGACCCGACCACGGTGATGATGGAGGTGAGCAGGATCGTCGGGCTGATCAGCGGCACGGTGACGCTGCGGAAGCGCCGCCAGGCGCCCGCCCCGTCGAGCTGGGCGGCCTCGTAGAGCTGGCGCGGCACGCCCTGAAGCGCGGCCAGGAACAGCACCATGTTGAGCCCGACGTTCTTGATCACCTGGACGACCACCACGGACAGCATCGCGGTGGCCTCGCCGCGCAGCCAGTTGGGCCCCTCGACGCCCGCGACGGCGAGCAGGCCGTTGACGCCGCCGTCCTTCTGCAGCAGGAACTGCCAGACGATCGTCCAGGCCACCAGCGACACCAGCACCGGCGAGAAGAACAGCGTGCGGAAGAGCGTGGTGCCGCGCAGCCTCTGGTTCAGCAGGACCGCCAGGGTCAGCGCGAGGCTGAGGTTGAGCACGACCAGGCCGGCCGAGAACAGCGCGGACGCGGTCAGCACCGAGCGCAGGTTGGCGTCCGCGAGCAGCTTGGCGTAGTTGTCGCCGCCGACGAACTCGAACGTGCCGGCCAGCACGTTCCACTCCTGCAGGCTGTACCAGCCGACCAGGCCCAGTGGCAGCAGCACGAACAGCGCGCTGCCGGCGAGCTGGGGTGCGACGAACAGGTAGCCGACGAGCGCGTCGCGGCGCGCGATCGTCCAGAAGCGGCGGGCCCGGCCGGGCGGAGGGTGGTCCGCCCGGCCCGCGGCGCGGCGGGTGAGCTGGGTGACGGCCATGTCAGGCGCCGAGCATCGGCTGGATCTTCGCGCAGACGCCGTCGAGCACCGCCTTGACGTCCGCGCCGGGCTTCCAGAGCGGGTCGAGAGCGGCCCGGACGGTCTGCGCCAGCTCCGCCTGCCCGGTGTGGCTGGGCTTGACCACGCCCTTGGCGATGCCGTCGATCACGACCTGCTGGAGCTGGTCGGGCTTGAGCAGCGGGTTGGTCTTGGCCAGTGTGTCGGCGGTGAGCTGGGAGCGGCGCGGCGGCGGGAAGTAGGCGGCGAGCTTGGCGGAGTTCGCGGTGCTGGTGAAGTAGGCGAGGAAGTCGGCGGCCGGCCCGGCGTTCGGGGACTTCTTCAGCACGCCGATCCCGGCCTGCCCGATGACCGCGTACGGGCCCTTGGGCCCGGCGGGCAGCGCGACGAGGTCCCAGTCGAAGGTGGCGTCCTTGAGCAACGCGGCACGGGAGATCTGCGCGACGGCCATCGTCGCGTCGCCGGCGAAGAAGTCGGCGGTGGTGCCGGGGCCGGGCATCGCCTTGTCCGTGAAGATCGACTTGTGCAGGAACGTCATCGCCTCGGTCATCTCGGGGCCGTTGAAGGCGCAGGTGGCGCCGTCGTCGCTCCACGCCTTGGCGCCCCAGCCGCCCCACACGGTGGCCAGGTTGTCCCACGCCTTGTAGTCGAAGTTGACGATGACCAGGCCGGACTTGCCGCTCTTGGCCGCGGCGGCGGCGTTGACGGCGGCGGCGCGCTCCCAGTTCCACTGGCCGGCCTTGATCAGCTCGCGGGGCGTCTTCTGCCCCGCCGCCTTGACCAGGTCGTTGTTGACGAAGACGCCGAAAGGCGAGGTGGAGAAGGGGTAGGCGTACAGCTCGCCGTCCTTCTCCCACAGGCGGGTGGCCGTGGGGATCAGCTCCGACACGTTCTCGATCTTGCTCTTGAGCGGGGCGAGCGCGCCGGAGGAGACGAAGTCGGGGGCGGAGCTCTCCAGGATCCAGGCCAGGTCGGGGGCCTTGCCGCCGGCGATCTGGGTGGTGAGCGTGGTGGTGTAGGACTCGAACGGGATCGGGTCGAAGGTGATCTTCCCGACGTCCGGGTGGGTCTTGCGGTACTCCTCGGCGATCTCGTCGAACAGCTTCAGGTGTGCCTCGGTGGTGGTCCAGACCGTCATCCGCAGCGGCTTCGGGCCCGACGCCGCCGGGGCGCCGCCGCCACCGCCGCCGCCACAGGCCGTCGCGACGAGCAGGGCGGCCAGGGAGAGGGCCGCCAGTTTCCCGGGTGCTTTCATGGGTGGTTCTCCTTCTGGCGCGTCAGTAGCCGGTGACGTCCGGCCAGCCGAGTTCGACGCCGTCGCGGACGAGCCGCCGCTGGTAGTCGGCGAGCAGGCGCTCGCTCTCCCGCACGGCGTGAGGGGTGGTCGAGTGGTCCAGGCAGAACGCGGCCAGCGCGCCCGCGGCCTCGCCGACGTTCCACTCGACCGGGTGGAGACGGTAGGCGCCGTTGGTGATGTGGGTCGTGCCGATGTTCTTGGAGGCGGGCAGCAGGTTGGTCATCCGGCGCGGGATGAGCGCGCCGAGCGGGATGCGGAACGGCGAGCAGCCCACGTCGACGTAGTTGTCGCCGCCGGTGGACGGGTGCAGGTCGATCCGGTACATGCCGACACCGACCGAGTCGGGGTAGGCGACCGCGCCCTTGTCGCCGCGCACCTCCAGGGACAGGTCCTGCTCGGTGACCGTGTAGAGGGCGCGGACGCGGCGCGACTCGCGGATGTAGGGCGCCTGGGCGAGGCCGTCGGAGCCGCCGGTGACGTCGCCGCGCAGCCGCAGGCCCGGCCAGCCGGTGCCGCCGTCGGGGCGGGGCGCCTCCGTCTGCAGCCAGTAGAGCACCGAGAGGGACAGCTCGCGGGCCGCGCGCAGGTGCTCGGCCGCGTCCGGCACGTCGATGACCGGGCCCTCCAGGTAGTCGATCATCGGCCAGTTGACGAGCGTGATGTCGCTGGCGTACGTCCCGGGCAGGAAGTTGTCGCGGGCGGCGATCCGGCGGAACGTCCACAGGTTGGCGTCGCCGGGGTTGACCCGCTGGTCGGCCTCGACCAGCCCTGGGTCGTCACCCGGGTTGGGGGTGAAGGAACGTTCGACGATCTCCAGCGTGCGCGGGCTCGGGCAGCGCCACGACAGCAGCCTGTCGCCCCAGAACGGCGGCTGGTAGGCCCGCCAGAAGTCGTACGATGCGGGCCTTTCGACGGTGTGGTCGCCGTCGACGTGGTCGATCGCGAAGCAGACCGAGACGGCCTGCATGTTCAGCGGCTGGGCCTCGGCCGGCGCGCTGGGCTCGCCCGTCTCGGCCTGCGACTCGAACCCGGTCACGTACTCGGCCCCGGCCAGCGGCAGCAGCTCGCCGGTCTCGGTCGCATCCAGCACGTACGGGGCCAGGACCGTGACGTCCTCGCCGCCGTCGCGGTGCGCGAACCGCACCGCCGTGACCCGGTCGCCGTCGGTCTCGACGGCGACCGGCCGGTACGGCTGGAGCACGCGCAGGCGGCCCGACCCCCGGTACGGGGCGAGCATCGCCTCGATGACGGCGACCGCGACCCTCGGCTCGTGGCAGAGCCTGCTCACGTGGCCGGCGCCGGGGTTCAGCTCCCGATGGGCCCGCGCCCGCTCGGTGAGCGGGTAGTGGTCGCGGTAGTAGCGGCGGATGCCGTCGCGCAGCGCCCGGTAGCTCGCCGTGACGCCGAACCGCTCCACCCAGGAGTGCTCGTCCGGCGGGACCGCCTGGCTGGTGAGCTGCCCGCCCAGCCAGTCGTACTCCTCGCTGAGGACCACCGAACGGCCCGCGCGCAGCAGGGCCAGCGCGGCCGCCACGCCGCCGAGGCCGCCTCCGGCGACCACCGCGTCCCCCGAGATCTCCACCACCGTGGGTGTCACCTTTCTTCCTGGTCGTGTTGGTCGTGTTGGTCTTGTGAGCGTTCCTGGGCCGGTGCCGGGGCCAGCGTCGATCCCTCGACCGGCTCGCACACCAGCAGTTCCTGAGGCGTGCCGCCGTTCTCCAGCAGCCCCATCAGCAGCTCGACGGCGCGGCGGCCCATCTCGCGGCGCGGGATGCGCAGACCGGCGAAGTCGATGTCGGTGTGCACGGGCCTGCTGGACGCGCCGAGCTCGACGACGGACAGGTCGCGCGGCACCGACAGGCCGCGTTCCTCCGCCGCCCGCACGATGGCGACGGCGTCGGCGAGCTCCTCGGCGAACACGGCGGTCACCCCGGCCTCGAACAGGCCCGTCCAGTCGGGCAGATGGACGCCCGTCACGCCGAGCGTCCCGGCCGCCTCACGGAAGCCGCGCAGCCGGTCGGCGTACGACTCGGCCCCCGCCCCGGTGCCCGCGTAGCCGAGCCGCCGGTGCCCGAGCGCGACCGCCCGCTCGACGAGCGCGCGG
>NZ_QNFZ01000939.1 GCF_003313395.1 Nonomuraea lactucae
CGCACCCGCGGCTGGCATGTAGGCGGACGCGGCCAGCGCTCCCAGCACCCGGGCGACCAGCAGCGCGGGAAGCGCGGGCGCCGCCGCCGACAGCACGCCCAGGACCGCGAACGCCGCCATCGAGCCGATCAGCACCTGCCGTGGTGGCCGCGCTCCGAGGACGGCGCCGAGCAGCACCGCGCCGCTGGCGTACGCCAGGGCGAACACCGTCACCGTCACCCCGGCGGCGCCGGCCGTGACACCGAGGTCACGCGCGATCCCGCCGAGAATCCCGGCGACGACGAACATGTCCGTGCCTATCGCGAACGCCCCGGCCCCGAGCGCCGCGACCGGAAGCCACCCGTACCGGCCCCGTGCCACCGGCGCGCGGACAGCCCTGTCCGGCACCGGCACGCCGCCCACCCGATCCAGCACCAGCACCGGCACCGGAGCCGGAGCCGGAGCCACCTGGCCCCGCGCCGGTGCGCGGGCCATCCCGTCCAGCACCGCCGTTCTCGCCATCTCGTTCATGTCGTTCATGTCGTTCCGCATGTCGCCCTCCGCGCTCCCGATCGGTCCGATCCTCGGAGCGCGGCCTCTCACCGCGCTGTCGCGGCGCTGTCACGCGCCGTCGACGGCGCACGGACCTCCGGGCCGGCGCCGGCCGTGCCGGGCCGTGCAGGTCCGCTCGGTGCCCCGCCCAAACCGGGTGCGTCGTCTTCGTGCTGCCGTCCATATGCCTCGACTCCCGCTGAGGGCACCCTTTGAGAGCAGACGAGGAGGAAGTCCAGTGATCCCTGAGACGACGCGCTCACGCTCATCCAGACCGCGGGTCGCCGCGCTGGGCGAGTACGCCATCGACGCGCGCCACGGGTTCGTGCCCGCCGAGGACCCGGTGGACGGGCTGCCGGCGTACTACCGCCCCTGGGAGCAGGTCGGACGGAACATCGCAGCCCTGATCATGACGGGGCGCATCCGTCCGGCGATCGAGTCGATGCCCGTGCTCGCACTGGACAGGCTGGAGTCCGGCGGGGAGCAGGAGCGGGCCATGCTGCTGCTGTCGTGCATCGCCAACGCGTACGTATGGGGCACCGGCACACCCGCGCGCACGCTCCCGGCCCCGGCGGCCCGGCCCCTTCACGAGCTTGCCCGGACGCTGGACCGGGCGCCGATCGTCGCCCATGCCTCGATCGTCCTGAACAACTGGCGGCGCATCGACCGGACGGAGCCGCTGGGCATGTCCAACATCGACACGCAGCTGACGTTCATGGGCGGTGTGGACGAGAAGTGGTTCTACCTGGCCACCGTGGGGGTCGAACTCGCCGGGGCCGACGGGCTGCCCCTCCTCGTGCGGGCCCAGCGGGCGGCCGCGGCCGAGGACCGCACCCGGCTCGTCGAGGCGCTGCTCGGCGTCGGGAAGGTCCTCGGCCGCGTGGTCCAGGCGTTCCTCGACGTCGAACGCTGGTGTGACCACCACGTCTTCTACCACCGGGTCAGGCCGTTCCTCACAGGCTGGTCCGCTCCGGGGCTGCGGTTCGAGGGCGTTGACAGCGAACCGCTCGTGCTTGCCGGCGGCAGCGCCGCGCAGAGCTCGCTCATCCAGGCCTTCGACGCCGGGCTCGACATCCCGCATCGCGACGAGCTGACGTCCGGGTTCCTGACCGGTATGCGCGCGTACATGCCGGGGCCGCACCGCCGGTTCCTCGAGGACCTGGAGGCCGGCCCCTCGGTCCGCGACTTCGTCGCCCGGCACCGCGGCGGCTGCCCCCGGCTGGCCGAGGCGTACAACGCGGCCGTGGACGGACTGGCTCAGCTCAGGGCCCAGCACATCGGCATCACGGGGCGCTACATCCGCCGGTTCGAACGCGGCGAGGAAGCCGGGAAGGGCACCGGGGGCAGCGACTTCACCGGTTTCCTGAAGAGGTCCCGCGAGGAGACCACGGAAAGGCTGCTGCCATGACGGTGTACGTGTACCGGGACTTCGACCAGGAGCGGTTGGACGCCCAGTACTCGCCGAGCAGCCTGGTTCCCGGCCCCGGCCATCGTGCGGGCAGGCGCCGTCTACGCCACGCCGGATCACACCCGAGCGGATCGTGGTCTCCGGATCCTCAGCGGGCGCTCACCTGGCGGCCATGCTACTCGCCACCCCCTGGCGGGAGTGGGGGCTGCCCGCCGCCCCCATCGCGGGTGCGGTGCTGCTGGGAGGGATCTACGACCTGATCCCGGTGCAGCGGACCTACGTGGACGAAGTCATCCGTCTCGGCCCGGGAGAGGTGCGAGAGTGCAGCCCGATGTGGCTGCCCGGCGTGACATGCCCCGTGATCGTCGCCTGGGGGGAACACGAGACGGACGAGTTCAAGCGGCAGTCGTCCGAGTTCGCGGCCGTCTGCGAGGCCGCGGCTGCCCGGTGACGGCGTTCGAGCAGCCAGGGCGCAACCACTTCGACTCGCCGCACGACGCCTCCCGCCCGTAGACGTCCTATCACGAACTGCTGACGGAGCCGGCCGCGCGGCTCGTCGGGGCCCTGCCTGTGGAGACCGTCGTCATGAACTCCCTGACGGTCAACCTGCATCTGCTGATGGTGTCCTTCTACCGCCCGCACCAGCGGCGCGTCCGTCTCGTCATCGAGGACAGCGCGTTCCCCTCCGACAGCTACGCGGTGCGCAGCCACGCACGGTTCCGCGGTCTGGACGCGGACCAGGCGATCGTCCGGCTGCGTCCGCGTCCGGGTGAGGACTGCCTGCGGACCGAGGACGTGGTCGCCTTCCTGGAGCGCGAGGGGCAGACCGTGGCGCTGATGCTGCTGGGTGGTGTCAACTACCTCACCGGCGAGTTGATGGACATCCCGGCCATCACCTCCGCCGGTCATGCCGCGGGCGCGGTGGTCGGCTGGGACCTGGCGCACGCCGCCGGCAGGCCCGGTCCGTGACGCGCGGACGCATAGCATGGAGCGGGACCTGGGGAGGTGGACGCGATTCTTGAGCCGGGCTCCGAGACTGCGGCCGGCCGGCGTGAAGACGTGTTCGCGATCATCGACGCGGCCGGGGAACTGCTCGACGTGCCCGTTCTGCTGGAGGACACCGAGTTCCGCGTGCTGGCATGGTCGAAAGGTCAGCACGCCGCGGACGAGGAGAGGGTCTCCGGCATTCTCGAGCGGCACGCCCAGCCCTGGCTCATCGAGGCGTTGAAGGCTCGCGGGGTCATCGCGCGCCTGATCAGCTCTCCGGAGCCCATGTTCGTGGAGCCTCTCTCCGCCCAGGCCAAACCCCGTATGGCGTGCCGGGTCCAGCACGACGGCCCGCATCTCGGCTATCTGTGGGCCAGCACGGACGCTCCGTTCGACCAGCCGCGAACAGCCCAGTTCCGCGCCGCCGCGCAGTCGATCGCCGCGCGCATGGCGCAGATCGGCGGGCAGCGGACTTCCGGGCAGGACGACCTGGAGGCCGTCCTGCTCGGCCTGGCGGGCGCCGACGAGGCCGCCGACCGCCTGGGGCTGTCCTGCGTCAAGGCCACGCTCCTGGCCGCCGCGCCGAGCGACCCGGCCGAGGCGTGGACCTTCGGCGGGCCGTCACCGGACGTCCTCCGCCTCTACCTGGCTACGGCGCCCCCCGGCTCCCTCATCGGCTCACTGGGCCATGCCACCTACGCGCTGCTGCCCTGGCCTGCGTCGATGGACGATGCCGAGGCCAGGGCGCGCGCCAAGAAGATCGCCCACGAGCTCTGGGACCGCCCGACTCTGCGCGAACGGATCGTGCTGGCCGTCAGCGGCGCCGTCACCGACGTCCACCGGATCCCGGCCGCGAGATCACAGGTCGACCGGGTCACGGGACTGCAGCGCAAACACCCCGCGCCCCCCCGGGTGGCCGTCTTCGAGGACGTCCAGGTGATGTACGCGCTCAGCCGCCTGCGCGGGGCCCTCCGCCAGGACGGCGAGGTCCTGGACGGCGTGCCGTCCCTGCTCGAACGGCACGACCGGCGCAACAACACCGATCTGCTGGCCACTCTGCGGTGCTATCTGGACCATTTCGGCGACGTCAACGCGGCGGCCACGCGGATGCATCTGCACCCGAACACCTTCCGCTACCGCCTGCAGCGCATCCGCGAGGTGAGCGGATTCGATCCCCGCAACCCCGAGATGCGCTTCCTGGCCGAACTGCAACTGCGCCTGCGCGACCTGGGTTGAACGGAAGGCTCAGGGGACGCAGACGGTGAGCGCTCCCGGGGCGGCCTTGGCCTTCAGCCGCCTGGTCGGTACGCGGTCGCCGCCGTCGAGCTCGTACCTCAGGGGGGCGCCGAACCTGGCCGACACCTTCCTGGCACGGGTGACGCGGACGAAAGGCGAGTCCTCGGTACGGCCCGTCGCCATCCTGCCGAGCACCCGGGCCCACTGGATCGGGCCCTGGGCGGTGGACAGGCCCACCTCCAGCCAGCCGTCGTCCGGCCGGGCGTCGTCGAACGCCTCGATGCCCCCGGCGATCGTCCCCACGTTGCCCAGCAGCAGGCAACTCGCCGGCCCGTCGAACCAGATGGCCCCATCCACCTTGATCTTCATCTGCACCAGCGGTCCGCCGACGTGCCGGACGGCCGCCTTGACGTAGCCGAGCTTGCCCAGCCGGTCCTTGGCCCGCCTGTCGGCGTCGGCGACCATCTCGGCCTCGAACCCGGCCCCGGCCATCACCGCGAAGTGCTCGCCGTTCAGCACCCCGAGGTCCAGCTTCACCCGCCGGCCGTGGAAGCCGATGCGCACCGCCTCGTCGAGATCGGCGGGGATGCCGAGGCCGGCGGCGAACAGGTTCGCGGTCCCGGCCGGCAGGATCGCCATCGGCACGCCGGAGCCGGCCATCGCGTCGGAGCACCGCTGGACCATGCCGTCGCCGCCCCAGACGAACACCGTCTCGGCCCCCCTGCCGAGCGCGTCCCGTACTTTCTTCGGCGCCTTCTTGCTCTTCGGCACCTCGTACCAGAGCAGGTCGCCGACGTCCTGGTCGGCGATCAGCACGCGTAGCCTGTCCAGGCCCGCGCCGAGCTTCTTCTTGCGATGCGCGACGACCGCCACAGTGGGAGACATGATCTGCGCGCTACCCCCGGCGACGGCTTTCAAAGCGGCGATCGCGCGCGGGAGGCGGTCCGGCCCCGGTCAGACGGCGCCGGCCGGAGCCGTGACCCCGGCCGGGACCGGCTCGTCGGCCGCCCGCCACAGGCGCGTGGACAGCCACGCGATCCCGATCGCGGCGACGGCGAGCCCGGCCAGGTAGACGGGCGGCGGTACGGCGTTGCGGAGCGAACCGGGGATCATCCCCGCCATGTAGAGGACGATCCCGGCCGCCGGCAGCGCCCTGGTCCGCAGGGCCGCCGCGCCGAACGAGACCACTCCGGCGAGCAGGACGACGGAGGTGACCAGGAACGCCCGGCCGGTGCCCACGGTCAGCAGCCCGGCGATCACCGGTCGGCCGAGGTAGGGGAAGACGAAGTGCAGGGTGTACTCGATGGCGAAGGCGCCCGCCAGCCCGGCGGCGTTGAGCAGGTATCCGGCCAGGCCGAGCCCGCCCGCGCGACCGCTGATGAGCAGGTACAGCCCGGTGACGGTGAGCAGCCCGGTCAGCGGCGCCAGCGGCGCGATGGCGTGCGTGACCGCGGTTTCGGGCAGCAGCCCGCCGCGGCGGGCCACGTTGACGAGGAGGATCGCGGCGCAGGCGAAGCCGGCCACCGAGGCGGCGCGGTAGAAGGACGATCTCATCTGGGGCACTCCCTGGGTTGGACGACGATCGCCATGATGACCCTTCACGGAGTCCAGGCGAAGATCGTGTGCTCCGCCGTAAGCACCCCGAAAGAATCAGGCGCGCGCCGGTCCGGGGGCGTCGCCGTTCGCGGGGCCGGGCAGGGCTCGGTTCGCCGGGCCGGGCAGGGCGCCGTTCGCGAGGCCGGGCAGGGAGTCCAGCCAGCCGGCCAGGCGGGCGCCCTGCCGCTCCATGACGCCAGGGTCGCGCAGCGCGTTGGCCAGCAGCGACATGCCCTGATAGGCGCCGACCAGCGTCAGGGCGAGTTCGCCGGGATCGGGCGTGCCGAGTTCGCGGAACTGGCGTTCGGCCCAGTCCAGCAGCAGGCGGATGACCTTGCCCGCCTCCACGTCCAGGCCGCCCTCGTCGCGCTTGTCCAGCTCGGCGGCGAGCGTCCCCGTCGGGCAGCCGTAGCGGGCGGCGAGCTCGCGCTGGCCGACCCACGCCGCCACGAGCCCCTTGAGCCGCGCCACCGGATCGGGCAGGCGATCCAGCCGGTCGGTGAGCGTCTTCAGCTCGCGGGCGTGCTCGCTGAGCGCCGCCGCGACGAGCTCGTCCTTGGTCTTGAAGTAGTAGTACACGTTGCCCACCGGGACGTCGGCGGCGCGGGCGATGTCGGCGATGGTGGTGCGTTCGGCGCCCTGCTGGTGCACGACCCGGGCGGCGGCGCTCATCAGCCGCTGCCGCTTGGCGGTCGCGGACTTCATCCGGGAACCCTTCGAGTCAGTCACCTGACTGACTATAGGCGTCAGGCGAGCGCCTTTTCGAGCAGACGGCCCACCACCGGCAGGCTCCGGCCCGTACGGTCCTCGTAGCGGTCGACGGCGTGGGCCGCGAGGGACCCGGCGTGGATGCCCAGCCAGCGCAGGGGCTCGGGCTCCCACTCGCGCGAGACACCGCCCACCCAAGGCAGGCGGGTCTCGGGGGCGTCGCTGCCGGCGATCAGGTGCGCGAGCGTGCGCCCCGCGAGGTTGGCCAGCGCCACCCCGTCGCCGCCGTAGCCGCCCGCCCACGCCAGGCGCCGCACACGGTCCAGCCGTACGGCTGGTTCGAGGTCCCGGGCGAGGGCGAGCGGGCCGCCCCAACGATGGGTCACCTTGACGCCGGTGAGGCGCGGGAAGAACGAGACGAGGCTTCGCCGCAGGCGCAGCCAGATCGCGGGGGCGTCGTCCTGCGCCGGGAGGACGCGCGAGGCGAAGGGGTAGGTGATGCCGCGCCCGCCGAGCGCGATCCGCCCGTCCGACGTGCGTTGCAGATAGGCGAAGTGCCAGCGCAGGTCGGCCACGGTCGCGTGGTCCGTCCACCCCACCTCCCGCCAGAACGCGTCGTCCAGCGGCTCGGTCGCGATCATGTGAGAGTGCACCGGCGCCACACTGCGGCGCAGGCCGGGCAGGCCGCTGGTGTACCCCTCCGTGGCCAGCACCACCATGCCGCCGTCCACCGTGCCGTGCTCGGTGGTGACCCGTCCCCGGTTCACCCGGTGGACCGGGGTGTGCTCGTGGAGCACGGCACCCTGACGCTCCACCACGGTCGCCAGCCCCCGGGCCAGGCGCGCCGGATCGAGCGCGGCGCAGTGCGGCGTGTACAGGGAGCCGGCCACCTCGGAGACCGCCAGCTCCCTGCCGGTCTGCGCCCCGTCGAGGAGCCGGTAGTCGTCCGGGCCGAAGCCGAGGGATCGGCGCCCGTCGACCACGCGCGCCAGGCGGTCCGCCTGCGCCTGGTTGCGGGCGAGCACGCGGGATCCGCCTCTGCGCAACCCGCAGTCGATCCCCTCGGCGGTGACCACCCGCTCGACCTCCGTCACCGTGGCGAAGGCGGCCCGTTGCATGGAGACGGCCGCCTCGCGACCGTGCCGCCGGGCCAGGCCGTGCGGCCCGTTGGGCAGCTCGCCCGAGCACCAGCCGCCGTTCCGTCCCGACGCCCCGTAGCCGGCGAGCCGGCCCTCCAGGACCACGACCGACAGCGAGGGCGCGATGGCGCGCAGGTAGTAGGCGGTCCAGAGGCCGGTGAAACCCGCGCCCACGATCACCACGTCAGCGGACGCGTCGCCGGCCGGCGCGGGACGCGGCCGGACGGCACCGCATCCGCTCCACCAGAGCCCAGGTCCCCGATCGTGCAGATTTTCCATAACGCGGATTATCATAATATACGTCATGTAAATCAATCCCTGTCCGGGCTCTACGCTGGGGAGCGATGTCCAGCCGCACCAAACGACCCGTCGGCCGGCCGCCCCTGCCCGGCCGGCGCACCGAGATCCTGCGGGTCGCCACCCGCGTGGCCGCCGAGCGCGGCATCGACACCCTCACGCTGGCCGAGCTGGCCGGCGCGCTCGGGTGCAGCACGTACACGCTCACGTACCACTTCGGTCGCAAGGAACAACTGCTGACCGCGATCGTCGAGCACGCCGAGACCGAGCTGCGCGAGGAGATCCAGCGACTCGCGGCGGACCCGGGCACCTCACCCGGCCAGCTGCTGCGGCGCTACTGGAGGGCCACCCGGGAGCCCGGGGCCCGCGACTACCTGCGGCTCTGGCTGGAGCTTCTCGTGCTGAGCAGCCGGCACCCCGAGCGGTTCCCCGGCTTCCAGGAGCGCGCCGCGCTGGGCTGGCGCCACCTGGCCGGCGACATCCTGCGCGAACGCACCGGCTCGGACGAGCTCGCCACCCTGATCATCGCCGCCGTCACGGGGCTGGAGCTAGAGCTCCTGCTCGGCCCGCACCCATCGGGCGCGGACCAGGCCCTCGAACGCCTCGCCCGCCTCCTCGACGACCAGCTCGCCACTGACCGGCCGCGCCCGTCCCGGCCGGGAGATCAGGCGTCCGGCCCCTGACGCCCGGTCCCGAACGCCCGTCGGGATCACATGGACCCGAGCCAGGTGAGGACGGCGACGGGGAGCAGGAGCAGCCACTGGGGCAGGCGGAGCAGCCGCCATGCCCCGCCGAACGTCACCATGGCGATCACCAGGAACACCGCGGAGTAGGCGGCGAAGTGGACCGCGAGCAGCAGCCCGGCCAGGCGGGCGCCCTGCGGCCGGGCCAGCGCCAGATGGACGAGCGTGATCGCCGCGAGGATCAGGTCGGCGCTGACCATGTGCCACACCGCGTGCAGGGTGCGCTTGGGCACCTGGGCGAGCGGGCTGGCCAGCAGGGGCCGTACCGGGTCGACGTGCCCCGCCACCAGGTGCACGGCCGCCACGCCGGCCGCGGTGACGCCCGCGGCGAGGAGCAGGCCGTTCACCGGGCGCCGAGCCCGGTCGTGATGACGCTCGCCAGCTCGGCGGCGAGCTCCGCGGTGACCGGTTCGCCCATCAGGCCCACGTGGAAGAAGACCGCGCCGGCCACAGTGTCGAGCACCAGATCGACGTGCACGGGACCGGCCAGCTCGCCCCGCGCGGCGGCGCGGTCGAACACCCGGACCATCCGCGCCCTGGCCGGGGCCAGGAAGCCCGACCGCAGCCGGGCCCGCAGGGCGGGGTCGGCGGCGAAGTCGGCCAGCAGCCC
>NZ_QNFZ01000941.1 GCF_003313395.1 Nonomuraea lactucae
ATCTACGTATTCAGCGGAAACCGGCGGGTCTACCTCAAACCAGACGCCCAGCTCAGCGGCAGGCCTGAATGGATACGCTTCGCCTTGCTGCTGATGCTCGCCTTCGCGTACGTCGAGCACGAGTCGAGTGCGGGCGCGGAGTGGTCCCACGTCGGCAGGATCGATCAGTAGATCTGCACGCCGGTCTGCTCGATCACTTTGTTCACCGGCTGGGCGAAGGTCACGCATCGGCCATTAGTATTCTCGCCGCCCTTCACAATGCCAATCGCCTTGCTGCCAGAGAAGAGCGCACCGCCGCTGTCACCATTCACGGCGCACACGTCGGTCATAATCAGGTCATAGACGGTCTCATCGGTATTGGGGTTGACGGTCACGCCGACGCCCGTCACCTTGCCCCGTGTCACGAAGCTTCTGGCTCCGCTCTTGGCCACATCGCGGCCCTTCCAGGCGGTGCCGGGGCCGTCGATGTCGCGCAGGGTGCCGTTGTAGAGGTTGACCGCACCCGGCCGGGGGATGTCCTTGAGATACCGCACCACCGCCCAGTCGTCCCCGGGAAATCTTTTGTCGATGACGCCACCGATCGGTAGGGGCGACCCGTCCTGGAACCAGTAGGAGTTGCCGCCGTCCGCGCAGTGGCCCGCAGTGAGGAAGCCTCCTTCACCGCTGCGCAGCTTCACGTTGAAGCCGAGGGAGCACACCACCTTGCTTTTCGACACGATCTTGTCCCCGCTGGCGGCCGTGTCTTCGATACGTCCCGGCTGGCGCCTGATCCGGGTGGCGGACGGGACGCGCCTGGTGAGGTCGTTCAGGCGCGAGAGGTCCTTGTCGGTGACGGTGCTGTCGGCCATGACAACGACCTGAGCGGTTTCCGGGTCGGCGTACCACGCCGTGCCCGGGATCGTGAAGTCACGCGCCAGCATGTCGGTGACGGCCTTCAAATCTCTGGCGCCTCGGCCCACCGTTTTCGCTATGGCGCCGGTCTGCTGCACCTCGCGGGCGGCCTGCTGGTCGGTGACCGTGACCACCATGTCGCCGTTCCCGTCCTGGTAGGCGCCCGCGGACCGGTTGCCCAGCCGCTCGGCCAGAGCCAGCGCCTGCTCCGGACTCGGCTTCCCCTGCGCCACCCGCGCGGGGGACGCGTGTGCCGGCGCCGCGCTCAGGCCGCCTGTCATCACGACCACCACGACCGCGGCGAATGCGCTGCGGGTCTGGCGACGTTTGATGGGCAGAAGCATCATGCCACCCCGTTTCCTCAGCCGCCCCGACGGCGGTGGTCACCGGGCCGGAACGGTAGTAGATCGACGGAGTCGCACTTCTGCGGTAGGGCTGCCCATCCTCCAGGCCAGAATCTGATCACTTGCTGTTCCGGCCCCTCTCCAACACGGTGCCGGTGGCCGGTGGTGATCTCCCTGCCGGGCGGGGGTCGCTGTCGTCCTACTGGTCGTCGCTGCATCCCGGGCACGGTGCGCTCACGCAAGTGCCGGCCTGTGTGGATGGTGTGAGGCGGCCCTGCCCTCCCGCCGTCCCTCCACGAAAGCGGTCAGTGGCTGGCGTGGGCCGATCTTCCCGTCCGCCTCGTCCCAGGCGAGCCCAGCTTCCAGGTGGCAGACTGGAAGATCGGGTGGGGGAGGCGTCGTTGCCCACGTCCTTCGGTGGGCCGCCTGACACCCGCCCGGGAAGGCATGGGTCCTCGCTGCGCTCGGTCGTTCTGCCTGGTGTCGGGCTGCGCCCGACGCTTGCGCCTGCCGGTGAGGACGTTGACCCCGGGCGGCTTCGAGGGAGTTCGGGGAAGGGCGATTCGACGTCCTCTGGCGGCCTTGCGGTCGGGGAGCGGGAGTAGAAGCTCAAGCTGAGCCCGTTCCGCAAGGAACAGGCCACGATTCCTGTCGATGCGCGTGCGACCGCAACGGGCGGGTTGCCTGGAAAGCCGATCCTCCCCGCGCTCGCAGATCCGGGGCTCACGCACCGATCACCAGCGGCAGGACGACGTTGCCGACTCAGCAGCGGGAGGACGACGTTGCCGACTCACCGGCGGCAGGACGACGTATGCCGACGAAGACCCATGTCGACGGCGTCGGGCAGGACGGTGTGCAGCAGCATGAGAGCCGATGCCGCACTGCCGCGCGGCCCATATGACGGCGACTCGGACTCGGCGGCAATGACGAGGCCCCAACCTCGAGGGCCCCAACCTCGAGGGCCCCAACCTCGAGAAACCTCGCCACGGGTCGGCTGCTACTCGGTCGCGCAGACGCAGGGTGCCGTCACCATGGTGCCTGCCTCCTCGTCGATGCTGGTGAGCTGGCGGGTGCCGAGACAGTACCTGCAGTCGAGCTGCGCGGCGACGTAGGGGTCATGCCAGATCTTGTGCTGGGAGGCGGGCGGTGGCTCAGGCGGTGGTTCCTCGCCGCGCTCGGCGGGCTCGTTCGCGCCGCCGACCCAACCCAGGCCGCCACAGAAGCGGCACGCCAGGAACAGCCCGCCGAGCTGCTGGCCGCGCTCGCCGTCGCATTCGGGGCAGGTGATCCGGTCGGACACGGCTACCCCCGGCGTCCGGTGCCCTGACATGTGCTACAGGACACCCACTTACGCTCTTTCTGCCTCTGGCCGTTGAGCTCCATCCACTCACCGCCCGCGCCGAGGCACACGTCGCAGATCGACTTCTCCTGCTCGTCCTTGCCCACGTCTCTCACCGTAGTCGCGTCGTGACTGTGTGTCTGTGGCTTGCATGGTTTGGGTGAGGTGGCCACCCTCTCCACGGAAGCCAGAGGGCAGGGGCCACCTCGGGAGTCCTGCTCCGGTGACGGTTAGAGCAGGGGCCGGGCAGTCAAGGAAGCGTCTCGCTGGTCCAGCCAGTGCATGGCCGGGCTTTCTCGCTGGACGGGCGTTCCCGTGGGGGGACATGCCCCGAACAGCGGGAGCCACCTCGTCGCCACCTCGACGAAATTGCCGCAGATCGCCGCAAGGGCTGCACGGGCTCGTACTACACCCCACCCCCCGTTGCCCATGTCCTTCGGTGGGCCGCCTGACACCCGCCCGGAAAGGCAAGGTCCTCGCTGCGCTCGGTCGTTCTGCCTGGTGTCGGGCTGCGCCCGACGCTTGCGCCTGCCGGTGAGGACATTGACCCCGGGCGGCTTCAAGGAGAAGGACACCACAACACCCTTCCGTGGACGCAGCCCACGGCTCCGGGAGTGGAGGCCAGGGCCTGCTCAGCGCTGAGCCCGTTCCGCGAGGAACAAGAGCACGATTGCTGCCGACGCACATGCGAGCGCGGCGACGACAAGCGTTTTGGCGAGCTGGTGGGGCAGTACATCCATCAGCATCAGGCTTGACATGAGCAGCCAGGTGAAGCAGGCCATGAGCAACTGGCCGCAGGCGTAGAGGCGTGGCTTGTAGTGGACATGCCTGCGGCGGAACAGGCGGGGAATCTGGCCCGTCGCCAGAGCGTAGATCCCTGACGCGGCTGACACGCAGCCGAGTCCGATGACGAGCAGGTACATCGTGGTCTGCAAGGGTTGAGCCAGCCCTTCTTCCCGGCAGGGCCGACGGCCGCCGTGACTTGACAGCTTGCCTAACCGCACTCGTGAAGATCAAGAGGTTGCGATGCCCGCTGTCCTTTCGCTGGGACTTCGCAGAAAAGGCACCGGCTCCCTCTCGTGGCGCAACCGGTGATTCCCAGGGTGCAGGCGGAGGCGATCCCGCGGACTAACGGTCAAGGTTTACGGGCGGGGCTGAACAGGTGCGTGGCCACCGCTCCCCATAGTCATAGCGGCGAGACGCGCGACTCCCTCTTGGGCAACGCCGGACGCCCTGCGTGGGGCTGGAGACCTGAACTCGGGTGGGTGAGGGGCATGCAGGAGGAACTCCACCACCTGGTAGATCAGTTGCCGGAGTATGAGCTGTAGCCCGCGCTGGGACTGATTCGCGGACGCTTGGGCGGGAGTGTCGACGAGCGGAGCCTGCCGTTCTTCGCGTCGTTCGAGGCGGATTTCTGCGCCGCCCTCGAACGCGTAACGGACCGAACGCGTAACGGACCGAACGCAGTGGCTTCCCGGGCTTACGGACCACTGCTCGTACCACGCCCCGCCCACCCGTTGCCCATGTCCTTCGGTGGGCCGCCTGACACCCGCCCAGTCACGGGTGGCCCGTGTTCTTCGGTGGGCCGTTCGCAGGAGCCGGACCCCGGAAGGGCGTGTTGGGGTGTCCTTCTTCTTGAGGCCGCCGCGGGTCAACATCCTCGCAGGCAGGGCAAGCGTCGGGCGCAGCCCGACACAAAGCAGAACGACCGAGCGCAGCGCGGACCACGCCTTTCCGGACGGGTGAGACTGGAGGCCAGGACCTGCTCGGCGCGCGCGAGGCGGCATCTACGACGTTCCATCACCGCCGTCAGGCCCGACCTTGAAGATCATCTCGATCCAGTCGGGCTTGAGGAGGGTGAGGAGCAGTGCGCCCGACGGGAGCAGGACCAACGCGATCTCCAGCTAGAACCACCGCCGCACAGGACGCACAGGGCGCACAGGGGCGCACAGGGCGCACAGGGGGCATGGCCGCTCTGCCGTTTGCCAACCAGAACCCTGGAAACTCCGGTGCCGGGGACGTGTAATAGCCCAACTTGGCGACATGGCAGGCGAGATCCTCGGCGAGAGGCAATGTGCGCTATTTGTCGGTAAATGTGGCGGTCGTCGGAGGCCATAAAGTTTCGCGCCCGTCATGTCGTTGCTTTCGCGCGGGTTTGTGCTCCTTATTCCGCACGTGTGAGGTGTCCGATCATTGGTCATATCGTGAACGTGGCCGAGGGGGAGGAGGTCGCCCTGCCGTCACCTCATCTGCTACTCTATGCCATCAATTGATTACCTTGCGTCACGTAGGGAGCTCGTGTGAAGGTCGCCTGCGTCGGCGGCGGACCCGCCAGCCTGTACTTCTCGATCCTGATGAAGCGGGTGGACCCGTCCCATGACATCACCGTCCACGAGCGGAACCCGGCCGGGTCCACGTACGGCTGGGGCGTGACCTACTGGGACGAACTGTTCAGCAATCTCCTCGCCGCCGACCCCGAGTCCGCGCGCGCCATCAGCGAGAGCTCGGTCCGCTGGGACAGCATGGAGGTGCACATCCGCGACCGCGCGACGGTGATGGTGGAGCACGGCGACGAGGGCTTCGGCATCGGCCGACGCCGGCTGCTCGACATCCTCGCCGAGCGGGCCCGCTCCCTCGGCGTGCGCATCGAGTTCGAGCGAGAGATCGCCGGCGAGGACGAGCTGGCCGGTGCCGACCTCGTCGTGGCCGGTGACGGTGTCAACAGCGTGCTGCGCGAGCGCCACGCCGACCACTTCGGCACCGAGGTGGAGGTCGGGCGAGACATGTACCTCTGGCTCGGCACCACCAAGGTCTTCGACGCCTTCACGTTCGCGTTCGTGGAGACCGACCACGGCTGGATCTGGTGTTACGGCTATGGATTCAGCGATGACCAGAGCACCTGCGTCATCGAGTGCTCACCCGCGACCTGGAAAGGGCTCGGGTTCGACCGGGCGAACGAGGCCGACAGCCTGGCCCTCCTGGAGAAGCTCTTCGCCGAGATACTGGACGGCAACCCGCTGATCGGCCGGGGGCAGGCTGACGGCAGCGCGCACTGGCTGAACTTCCGGACCCTGACCAACCGGAGGTGGCATCGCGGCAACCTCGTCCTGGTCGGCGACGCCGCGCATACCACCCACTACTCCATCGGCGTGGGCACCGCCCTCGCTTTCGCGGACGCGGCCTGCCTGGTCGACGCGCTGCACCTGGACACGCGCCTCCCGTCCGCCCTCGCCCGCTACGAGCGGGGACGCAAGTCCGCTCTCCGGGGCCCCCGGAGGGCGGCCCGCTACAGCGCCCAGTGGTACGAGAACCTCCCGCGCTACATCAACCTCCCGCCGATGCAGATGATCACACTGCTCGGCAATCGGCACTCCCGGGTGCTCCCGCACGTCCCGCCGAAGCTCTTCTACCGGGCCGGTCAAGTGACTGGGAAGCTCGGGTCGTTGCGCAGGCACAAGCACTGAGTCTGGGACGTGACGGGATGCGATAGGTGATGGCCTGTGGCTGGTGGCGCTACCTGAATCCCTCCGTGCTGCGCCGCTCAGCGCTGCGGTCAGATCCGCCCAGGTCGCCTGGTCCAGAGACCTGCCGGTCGCCGAACACGCTTGACGCGTACCGGCGGGCGAGGCGGGCGATCCGGCTGTGGTTGCCTACTGCGAGCGCACCGGGCTGGACCCGCTGAGGATGTCGGTGCGGCACGCCGAGCTGTACGCCCGGTGGATGGTCGAGACCGCGGTCGAGGCCGGGGACGATCCGCCGACACCGAAGACAGTGGCGCAGCGGATGTCGGCGGTGTCGGCCTGGTACAAGTACCTGATCAAGAACGACGCCGCCAGGTTCAACTCGTTCGCGGAGGCGGGCCGGCCGTTGCCGCGGGAAAGGCGTGGGAGCTGGTGCGGCGGATCACGCGGCAGGCCGGGTCGAGTCGAAGGTGACGCCGCACGCGCTGCGGCACACCTGGGCGTCGCTGGCTGAGGAGGCCGGGGCGACGATGCGAGAGACCCGCTCGACCTGGGGCACGCGGACGTGTCCACGACGCCAGGCTCCTAGGGCGGGCCGAGGACCTCGGAGGTGGTCAGGGCGCGGGCTGTGGTGGCGAAGTAGTGTTCGGTGCCGGCTTCGGGGAGGCCGAGGATGACCGCCCGGCTCAGGCCGCTGAGCAGGGCCCTGAGGGCTCTGGCCAGGCGCCGGGCCTGCTGTTCGGTCGTGGTGGCGGTGCCGTGGGACCTGCCGGCGAACAGGGCGGCGAGGCCCTCCTCGTGGGCGAGTTCCGAGTCGGCGAGCTTGGCGCGCAGCGCGGGGTCGCGTAGCGCCATGTCGTAGAGGCTGATCTCGAACGTGAGGTGGCCCAGCGCGCCGGGGTCGTCGCAGAGGCTCCGGTAGTAGCGGGCGAACGCTTCGGCCGCCCCGGCGAGGTCCATGTCGGGAGTGAGGGCCTGCGTGATCCGCTCGTGGTGCGGGCCGAAGTAGTCGGCGGCCAGGGCGATCAGCAGGCCGTCCTTGCTGCCGAACAGGGAGTAGACGGCCCCGGTGGTGAGCCCGGCGTGCTCGGCGATCTCGTCGAGCTTGGCGCGGTAGCCGTCTCTGGCGACGATCCGGCGTGCGGCGTCGAGGAGTGCCCGGCGGTTGCGCTCCTTGGCCGCTGCCCTGTTCATTCGCATAATGACATTATTACTGTAATCTTGTTATGAGAGTGGCAGGGTCCTGTGTGCCGCGGTCATGCCCGCGGAGAAGCGGCCCGCGCGCTCGGCGGGCAGGCCAGGCGAGCCTACATCGATCGGACCAGGCAGGCCCGCTGGGGGGACGGGCCTGCCTGGTCCGTGGACTTGCCGCGATCTGTGCGAAAGCCTCAGAACGCGGTCAGGGTGACATAGGCCTGGACGGGGTTCCCGTCATGGACGAGGGACTCGAAGCCGCCGACGTCGTCGAAGGGGAAGGCGTACGCCTTGCCGTCCACCATGTTGTTGTGGATCTTCCGGGAGTAGTGGTTGGTCACCACATCCTGGTAGAACCGGCTCGCGTCGGTGCTCGGCTGGGTGGAGATGCGGTCCAGGGTCGACCGGTTGAGCGCGGCGCACAGGGTGCGGGCGATCGGGCCGACGACGGTGTCGTTGGGGGCCTGGAGGGCGCCGTCGCAGCCGAAGACGTTGGCGGTGCTCGGCTTCTGGAACGTGGCCACGGTCTGGCCGGCGCCGTTGGTGAACACCATGGCGTTGCCCTGGGTGCGGCCGTAGAAGCGCGTGTCGGGCCGGCTGCTGAACGGGATCACCGTCAGGGTCTTGGTGCGGTAGGCGTCCCAGGCCTTGGTGATGTAACTGTTCATGATGGTGGGGCTGAGGAGCCCGGCGTCGATGCCCTTGCCGGGCGCGAGCGCGCGCAGGCGCAGACCGTCGGAGCGGGTGTGGATGAGGCCGGCCCACCCGCCGGGCTGGTTCTTGATGGAGTCGAGGATCCGGTTGCGCCCGTTGCTCACCAGGTGGCCGGTGTTCTTCACGGTGCCGCTCGCGTTCCTGACCCCTACCGCGTGCGGCACGCTGAACATGTCCACCTGCGAGCTGTTGAGCCACAGGCCGCTGTCGTTGAGCGTGTACTCGCTCCAGTCGAACAGGATGTTGCGGTTCGGGTCGGACGGGTTCCACGGTGCGGGCTGCACTAAGCCCGTGGGGGTCAGGAGGAATTTGATCTTGTCGCGGAACGAGAAGTAGACGCGGCCGGAGAGCTTGGGGATCCGGATGGTCTTGGTCTGCCCGTTGCCGGGTCCCGGGATGGACACGTCGGGGGCGGGGCTCGGCGGGATGCTGCCACCGCTCCATTCCCGGAACTGGCCGTTGGCGTCCGCGTATCCGAGCCGCCCGGTGGTGAGGTTCTCGCCCAGGACGTAGATCCACACGGCATCGCCGCGGCCTGAGTTGTTCTTGATGGTCAACGGGATGGTCTCCGGGACCGCCGCCGCCACGGCGTCACGTGGGGCGAGGAACAGGGAGCAGAGGAGCACGAGCGCCACGCCGAGTGCGCGGCTCCTGACTCTGGAGAACATTTCACTCCTGGGGGTGGGGGGTGTGAGAGAGCGCTCTCAGCCTGGAACTTTCTGACGGCTGAAGTCAATGCCTAAAGTGGGCTAGTGATCGTTTGGGTGCGAAGAGCGCTCTCTGACGCGAGACTTGCCCTGCTCGCCTCGAGAAAGAGGATCATGATGTGCGTGCGCCGCGGGAGATTCCCGGGCGTCCGTCGCCGGAATGGGGCTGCCGGAGTCCGGCCTTATGTGCCGTCCGGGTCGGGGCCGGTCAGCCGATGGGGATCTTCAGCGTGTACCCCCCGCCCTGCCCCCGGACGTCGACGGTGTGGGTGCCGTGGGAGGAGCCGCCGGCGAGCCGACCGTGGTCCACCCACACCTCATCTGAAGCCTGGCCAGGGCCCAAGTGAGGAGGGGCGGACAGTTAGCGGGGCGGTGCGCCGGGTAGCCGGTCCCGGATGGGCCGTGGTCCGCTCGGGGGAGGCGGTTGGCATGCGGAAACCTCGTGGTGATCGGCGGTCGGGACGGGAGGCCGCGGCGGCCGGGGCCGTCGGGGCCTGCGCGGGAGCGGTGGCCGAGTACCTCTGCGACCCCGACCGGGGGAGGGCGCGGCGGGCGCGCGTGCGCGACAAGGGGCAGCGGGCGGCGCGCCTGGTGACGGGCGGGCTGCGG
>NZ_QNFZ01000942.1 GCF_003313395.1 Nonomuraea lactucae
CGCTCGCCACGGTGGCGGTCGCCGTGGCCGCGCCGCTGGCGCTGAACACCGGCGAGTCCGCCCCCGCGCGGCCCGCCGCGACCGGTCAGGACCGCGCCGTCGTGGCGCCGGTCACCGTGCC
This sequence comes from Nonomuraea lactucae, assembly GCF_003313395.1. Lineage (GTDB taxonomy): Bacteria > Actinomycetota > Actinomycetes > Streptosporangiales > Streptosporangiaceae > Nonomuraea > Nonomuraea lactucae. The sequence goes on from NZ_QNFZ01000942.1 coordinate 122, forward strand.
CGACGTGGTGGACAGGCCCGTGACCGAGGCGGTCAAGACGCTGCGGGAGGCCGGGCTGGTGGTCGACGACCCGGACGCGGTTGTCGTCTCGGGCACCGTGCGGCGGCAGGAGCCCGCCGCGGGCAAGGAGGTGGCCGCGGGGGAGCGGATCACGCTCACCGTCGAACCGTCCCCGACGATGCCGCAGGACCTGGGCGACCTGGGTGACGGCCGCACGTTCGGCGGCATCCACATCGGCTACCTGCCCGAGGGGCTGGAGTGGAGCAGGTGGTCGGGCAAGGACGGGTTCGGCAAGAAGAGCTACACCACCTCCTTCGCGCCGGGGGGCGACGAGAAGGACGGCTACGGCGTCCAGGTCGTGGTGTTCGAGGGCGCCGCGTCCAAGGTCGTCGAGCGGCGGATCGGCGTCTTCACGGCCGTCGAGGTCAACGGCAGGAAGGGATATCTGGCGAACGTCACCGAGGGTGGCTCCGAAGCGAGCGAGCCCGGAAACGGCGCCACGCTCACCATCGGCTGGTTCCCGCGTGACGGGCTGGCGGTCGAGGTGTACATCAGCCCGCACTACGCCAAGCAGGTGGACGCCGAAGCCGAGATCAAGAAGGTCGCCGAAGGCATCAAGCTCGCGGGGCGGTGAGTCCTGTAGGAGACTGGGATCCTTTTCCGGAATGTCCACACAGAGTCATGGGGGCTGAATGCGGCGCCTGGCACCGGCGATCCTCGTGCTCGCACTCGTCGCCTGCGGCCCGGACACCGTTTCGCTCCGCCCCGGCCGCCTGACCGCCACCCCGGCCACCCCGGCCACGCGGCAGGGGCCCTCGCTGACCTGCGGCTCCGCACCGGTGACAGTTACCTATCTGCCCGAAGGGCTGTCCCGCGGGCCGCGGTTCGCGCGGATCAGGTCGCTGACGCGTCCGCTGGAGGTGAGGGGCCTGTCGTGGCGCGGCGCCGGAGAGGAACTGCGCGTCGGCGTGGTGTGCGGCGTCCGCTCCGCCGGGCGGTTCGCCACGCTGGTCAGCAGGTCCGTGCTCTACGCGCACCGGGGCAGGCCCGCGCTGCGCTGGCGCACCCGGGGCGGCGTGCGCAACCACATGTGGCTGGAACGGCCCGGCACGGCGGTGTACGTCGCCGCCACGCCGGGGCTCGCCAGGGAGGTGCGCCGGGTCGCCGCCGGGGTCATGCCGCCCTAAGGGCCTGCCCCGCCCGTTCCGCCCATCCGTTCCGCCCGCCTGATCAACGTGCGTCGGCGAGGAGCTTGGCCAGGCGGCTGACGCCCTCGACCAGGTCGTCGTCGCCCAGCGCGTACGACAGCCGGAAGTAGCCCGGGGTGCCGAACGCCTCGCCAGGCACGACCGCGACCTCGGCCTCCTCCAGGATCAGCTCGGCAAGCTCCGCCGAGGAGGCCGGGCGCCTGCCGCGCAGCTCCTTGCCGATCAGCTCCTTGACCGAGGGATACGCGTAGAACGCCCCCTTCGGCTCCGGGCACAACACGCCCGGGATCTCGTTGAGCATCCGCACCATCGTCTGGCGGCGCCGGTCGAACGCCTCGCGCATCCGCCCCACCGCCGACAGGTCGCCGGAGACCGCGGCCAGCGCGGCCATCTGCGACACGTTGGCCACGTTGGAGGTGGCGTGCGACTGCAGGTTGGTCGCGGCCTTGACCACGTCGCCCGGCCCGATCAGCCAGCCCACCCGCCAGCCCGTCATCGCGTAGGTCTTGGCCACGCCGTTGAGGATGACGACGCGGTCGCCCAGCTCGGGAACCGCCGTGGCGATGCTGGTGAACTCCGCTCCGCCGTACACGAGATGCTCGTAGATCTCGTCGGTGACCACCCAGAGCCCGTGCTCGGCCGCCCAGCGGCCGATCTCCTCGGTCTGCTCGCGGGAGTGGACGGCGCCCGTCGGGTTGGACGGCGAGACGAACAGAAGGACCTTGGTGCGCTCCGTGCGCGCGGCCTCCAGCTGCTCGACGCCCGCCAGGTAGCCGGTCGTCTCGTCAGTGACGACGTCGACCTGGACGCCGCCCGCCAGCTTGATCGCCTCCGGGTAGGTCGTCCAGTAGGGCGCCACGACCAGCACCTCGTCGCCCGGGTCGAGCAGCGTGGCGAACGCCTGGTAGACGGCCTGCTTGCCGCCGTTGGTGACCAGCACCCGCGACGGCTCCACCCGGTAGCCGGAGTCGCGCAGCGTCTTGGCCGCGATCGCCTGCTTCAGCTCGGGCAGGCCGCCGGCCGGGGTGTACTTGTGGAAGCGTGGCTCGCGCGCGGCCGCGACCGCCGCCTCGACGATGTAGCCGGGCGTCGGGAAGTCGGGCTCGCCCGCGCCGAAGCCGATGACGGGGCGGCCGGCCGCCTTCATCGCCTTCGCCTTGGCGTCGACTGCGAGCGTGGCGGACTCGGAGATGGCGGAGATCCGTGTGGAGATGCGAGGAGGGGTCGACATGGTTCCATGCTCGCACGAGGGCCTGACCTGGGCGATCAGATTTGGTTCGACGGAATGGGCATCCACCGATACACTTTCGCCTGGTCGTGCCGCCGCATGTCGACGTGCGGTTCGGTCCAGGCAGGGAGTCAATCAGGGTAGTGTGGTTGGCGACATAGGGCACTGGCGCAATTGGTAGCGCACCGGTCTCCAAAACCGGCGGTTGGGGGTTCGAGTCCCTCGTGCCCTGCGAGTGCGGTCCGCGCAACAATGGCGTGTAAGCGCGCCGCAAAATGCGTCGGATACGACAGATTCAGGTGAGGACTGTGGCGATCGACACGCGCGGCGAGACCGCAGGCAAGCCCAGTGGTGAGAAGAAGACACGCACTTCGCCTGCCCTTTTCTACCGGCAGGTCGTCAACGAGCTGCGCAAGGTCATCTGGCCGACACGCAAGGATCTCGTCACCTACACCACGGTCGTTCTGGTATTCGTTCTGATCATGGTTGCCATCGTGTACGGGCTCGACAGCGCCTTCGGCTGGGCTGTCCTGCGCATCTTCGGCAAGGCCTGATCCGACGTCGCAGGTCGGCTGACGGAGTCGCCATTCGATTCGACGAACATCGACGCAATTCGACGGAAGAGGAAAGTCACCGTGTCCGAGTCTTCAGTGCCGGCGGAGGAGTCCCGCGACCAGTGGGGCGACGAGCCGGAAGAGGCCGTCGAGGCCGCTGAGGAGACCGCCGACGCCGAGGTCGCGGAGAGCGACGAGGCGGTCGGCGAGGCTCCCGCCGCCGACGAAGACGGTGACATCCTCCCCGACGTCGACCCCGTCGAGGAGTTCAAGCGCGGCCTGCGCGGTCTGCCCGGCGAGTGGTACGTGATCCACTCCTACGCGGGCTACGAGAACCGCGTCAAGTCCAACATCGAGAGCCGCAACGTGTCGCTCAACATGGAGGACTACATCTACCAGGTCGAGGTGCCGACGCACACCGTCCAGGAGTTCAAGAGCGGCAAGAAGGTGCCGGTCAAGGAGCGCGTGCTGCCCGGCTACGTGCTGGTGCGCATGGAGCTGACCGACGAGTCGTGGGCCGCGGTGCGCAACACCCCCGGCGTGACCGGCTTCGTCGGCCTGTCCAACAAGCCGAGCCCGCTGAGCCTCGACGAGGTCGCCAAGCTGCTCGCCCCGGAGCCGAGCGAGGAGAGCAAGAAGGCCGCGACCAAGACCGCCACCGGCCCGACGGTCGAGTTCGAGATCGGCGAGTCCGTCACGGTCATGGACGGCCCATTCGCGACCCTGCCCGCCTCGGTGAGCGAGATCAGCCCCGAGTCGCAGAAGCTCAAGGTGCTCGTCTCCATCTTCGGCCGCGAGACCCCGGTGGAGCTGTCGTTCAACCAGGTCTCGAAGATCTGAGACGATCACGTAAGCTGATACGTCGTCCCCCACGTATGCGAGGGGGAGCCCAAGGTCGCCGCACTCGTCGAGGCGCACCTTGGAATCCCACGCCCGTGGGGTCCGCACCACATTTCCAGGACCCGGAGAAGGATCATGCCTCCCAAGAAGAAGGTCGCGGCGCTGGTAAAGGTCCAGTTGCCCGCCGGCCAGGCCACGCCCGCACCGCCCGTCGGCACCGCCCTCGGCCCGCACGGCGTCAACATCATGGACTTCGTCAAGCAGTACAACGCTGCGACGGAGGCCCAGCGGGGCAACATCATCCCCGTTGAGATCACCATTTTCGAGGACCGCAGCTTCACCTTCATCACGAAGACGCCTCCGGCGCCCGAGCTGATCAAGAAGGCTCTCGGCATCGACAAGGGCAGCGCGGTCCCGCACAAGGACAAGGTCGGCAAGCTCAGCCGCGAGCAGCTGCGCAGCATCGCCGAGACCAAGATGCCCGACCTCAACGCCAACGACGTCGAGGCGGCCGAGAAGATCATCGCCGGCACCGCCCGGTCCATGGGCATCACCGTCGCCGACTGACCCCTTTTCACCACCCGTGGGAGGGCCGAGCGCTGGCCCGCGGACCACAAGGAGACATCATGCAGCGCAGCAAGGCGCACAAGGACGCCGCGGCGAAGATCGACCGCGACAAGCTCTACTCGCCGGCCGAGGCCGCGAAGCTCGCCAAGAGCAGCTCGACCACCAAGTTCGACGCCACCGTGGAGGTGGCGCTGCGGCTCGGCGTCGACCCTCGCAAGGCCGACCAGATCGTGCGCGGCACGGTCAACCTCCCGCACGGCACCGGCAAGACCGCCCGGGTCCTGGTCTTCGCGACCGGTGACCGTGCCGAGGCAGCCCGCGAGGCCGGCGCCGACATCATCGGCGCCGACGAGCTGATCGACGAGATCGCCAAGGGCAACCGGCTCAACGAGTTCGACGCCGTGGTCGCCACCCCCGACCTCATGGGCAAGGTCGGCCGCCTGGGCCGCGTGCTCGGCCCCCGCGGCCTCATGCCCAACCCCAAGACCGGCACGGTGACGCCCGACGTGGCCAAGGCCGTGACCGAGATCAAGGGCGGCAAGATCGAGTTCCGCACGGACCGTCAGGCCAACCTGCACTTCATCATCGGCAAGACGTCGTTCGACGAGCGCAAGCTGGTCGAGAACTACGCGGCCGCCCTCGACGAGGTGCTCCGTCTCAAGCCGTCGGCCGCCAAGGGCCGCTACGTCAAGAAGGTCACCTTCTCGACGACCATGGGCCCCGGTGTCCCGGTCGACCCCAACGCCACGCGCGGCCTCACGGCCGAGCTGGAGGCGTAACGATATAGCGCGTGGCTGCGCGCCAGCGGCCCCCGCCTGTGACAGGCGGGGGCCGTTCTGCGTCTCCGGCCCCTCTTCGGGTCCCCGACCGCTCCGACCGCGCGGTCTCCGGGGCGAGCGTGCACCCTGCCGATCCCGAGGCTCTCCGCGCGACCCACGTCCCGAGCGACCGCCGGGGGAGGACGCAAGCGGGCAGGGGAGGTCCGGCGCGTGCGGTCCGTCCGGCCGCGTCGCCGTCGTCCGGGGCCCTGGGGGAGCCTGTCCGGGCGGCTGTCCGCGGGAGTCCGCCGGAGTCGCGCACGGGGTGTGGCCAGGTCCGGACGGTGGGTGGGCGGTTCGGGACGGCCTACGGGAACGGGGCTCCGGGATGACCCTGGGTTTTCCCCTAGATCTCCGGGGAAGCCAACAGACCCGGCCATTGACACGTAGGGTCAAAACATGCTGAAGCGCAGGATTTCTCTCGCCACCGCCGCGGCAGGCGCCGCTCTGGTCGCGGTCGCGGTCGCCGGATGTGGAACGAACGCGCAGCCCATCCAGGCCAAGCTGGCCGCCTCTGGGGTGCTCGCGCAGGCTGCGCAGAAGACGGCGCAAGCCACCAGCTACACGGTCGACGGGATCGTCGACCTGAAGCACCCCCAAGAGGGCGGCGGCAAGGTGCAAGGACGGATGCTCTACCAGAGCAAGCCGCAGCTGGCCGTCGACCTCACCCTCGACACGATCGACCTGGGCGACAGGAGCGTGCCCGGCGGGGTGCGCGCCGTGCTCCAGGGCGACACCCTCTACGTCAAGGTGGACGCGCTCAAGAACCTCGTGGGCGCGACCAAGCCCTGGATCAAGGTGTCACTCACCGACGCGGACACCTCGGGGCAGGCCAAGCAGTACCTGGACCAGATCCAGCAGTTCGACCTGGCCAGCGTCACCAAGATGATCACCGCCTCGAAGGACGTGAAGGCCGTCGGCACCGAGAGCGTCAACGGCGAGGACACCACCCACTACAGCGGCACGTTCCCCGTGGACGTGGCCGTCCAGCAGCTCCCCGCCGACAAGCAGGAGCAGGCGCGCAAGAACCTGGCGGAGCTCAAGGACGTCAAGTTCGACATGTGGGCCGGCTCGGACGGTCTGCCCCGCAAGCTCGCGCTGAGCGGCGCGAAGGAGGGCGCGACCCTCAACGCCACCCTCTTCTTCAAGGACTTCGACAAGCCGGTGAACATCGAGGCTCCGCCCGCCGACCAGGTGGGAGAGCTGCCGAAGCCCACCGCCAACTGAGAGCGATTTGGAAACTCGGCGGCCAGCCCGTAGTCTGGTCGTTGCCGAAGACCGCCGGTCGTCGTCAGGTGCCGCAAAGCCTGGTGACCGAAGGATCCGCTTCATGCGGACGGCCCGCGCAGGTGTGATGCGAGTTTCCCGCATGGTGTGATCCATGTGAGTGAGCCCCGTGTGCGCCCTGCGCCCGGGGCCGTTCTCATTTTTCGGGCCTTCCCCGGCGGCACATCTGGAAGGAGGCCCATGGCGAGGGCGGATAAGGCGACAGCGGTTGCCGAGCTCAAGAACGAGTTCGAAGGCAGCGCCGCCGCCGTTCTGACCGAGTACCGCGGTCTCACCGTCGCTCAGCTCAAGCAGCTGCGCGTCTCCCTCGGTGAGAATGCGAAGTTCGCCGTGGCGAAGAACACCCTGACCAAGATCGCAGCCAACCAGGCCGGCCTGACGGGTCTCGACGACCTGCTCACCGGTCCGACCGCGATCGCCTTCGTCAACGGCGACGTTGTCGAGGCCGCCAAGGGTCTGCGTGACTTCGCCAAGGCCAATCCCCTTCTGGTGATCAAGGGCGGCGTCCTCGACGGCAAGACGCTGGACGCCACCGAGATCACCAAGCTCGCCGACCTCGAGTCCCGCGAGGTGCTCCTCGCGAAGCTTGCTGGCGCGCTCAAGGCGAAGCAGAGCGCCGCTGCCGCGATGTTCGCCGCGCTGCCCACCAACATGGCTCAGCTGGCCGACGCCCTGCGCGCGAAGCGCGAAGAGGCGGGCGAGTAGCTCGGGGATTGCCGCAGAACCCGCGGTCCCGTTCCCAAATTTCGCAAGTCCCATACGGAGGAAGAAACCATCATGGCGAAGCTCAGCACCGACGAGCTGCTCGACGCGTTCAAGGAGATGACGCTCCTCGAGCTCTCTGAGTTCGTGAAGCAGTTCGAGGAGGTCTTCGACGTCAAGGCCGCCGCTCCCGTCGCGGTCGCCGCCGCTGCTCCGGCCGCCGCCGGCGCCGAGGCCGCCGCCGTCGAGGAGCAGGACGAGTTCGACGTCGTCCTCGAGGCTGCCGGCGACAAGAAGATCCAGGTCATCAAGGAGATCCGCGCCCTCACGTCCCTCGGTCTCAAGGAGGCCAAGGACCTGGTGGACGGCGCTCCCAAGTCCGTCTTCGACGGCAAGGTCAACAAGGAGCAGGCGGAGAAGGCCAAGGCTGCCCTCGAGGGCGCCGGCGCGACCGTCACCGTCAAGTAACACCCCTTTTCGGGGCGTCCCTCTCTGGCGCCCCGTCGAGGTCGTTTCGCCAGAAGGGGCGGCCACACCCAGGTGCCGGGTGTGCCGCCCCTTCTGCGTGCCCGCGATGATCGAGCCTTCATCGCCGATCCGATCGCCGATCGCCGTTCCACCGTTTACGCCCGCCGTACGGCGCTGACGAGATTCTCGATCTAGTCTCATCGCCTGGTGAGAGGCCGTTCCTGACGTGCGAAACGTGACTGCGAATGCGAAGGCGCGATGGGCGCTCGGCGGGCTGCTCGTCGCCACCACCGTGCTCTACGTCTGGGGTCTGGACGCCTCAGGCTGGGCGAATCCCTTCTACTCGGCCGCGGTCCAGGCGGGCAGCCAGAGCTGGAAGGCCTTCTTCTTCGGCTCGTCCGACGCGGCCAACGCCATCTCCGTCGACAAGACGCCCGCGTCGCTGTGGCCGATGGGGCTGAGCGTCCGGCTGTTCGGGCTGAACTCGTGGAGCATCCTGGCGCCCCAGGCCCTCATGGGCGTCGCGACCGTGGCCGTGGTGTACGCGACGGTCCGCCGCCGCTTCCCCGCCTGGGCCGGACTGCTGGCCGGGGCCGTCATGGCGGTCACACCGGTGGCGGTGCTGATGTTCAGGTACAACAATCCCGACGCGCTGCTGGTGCTGCTGCTGGCCGGGTCCGCCTACTGCGTGGTGCGGGCCCAGGAGAGGGCCGCCACGGGGTGGCTGGCGCTGGCTGGGGCGTGTGTCGGGTTCGCGTTCCTGGCCAAGATGCTGCAGGCGTTCCTGGTGCTGCCGGGGTTCGCGCTGGTGTACCTGGTGACCGCGCCCACCGGGGCGTGGCGGCGGATCCGGCAGGTGGCGATCGCCGGGGTGGCCGTGCTGGTGTCCGCCGGGTGGTGGATGCTCGCCGTGGCGCTGATACCGGCCGCCGACCGGCCGTACATCGGTGGTTCGCAGGCGAACAGCGTGCTGGAGCTGGCGCTCGGCTACAACGGCATCGGCCGGCTGAACGGCGCCGACTACGGGGGACTGGGCAACCTCAACGACGAGGCGGGCTGGCTGCGGCTGTTCGACAGCGAGGCGGGCGGGCAGATCTCGTGGCTGCTGCCGGCGGCGTTGATCCTGCTGAGCGTCGGCTGCTGGGTGACGCGGCGGGCGCCCCGTACGGATCCGCGGCGGGCCCAGCTCGCGGTGTGGGGCGGGTGGCTGCTGGTCACCGGGGTGGTCTTCAGCCTCATGCAGGGGATCTTCCACGCGTACTACACGGTGGCTCTGGCGCCGGCGATCGCCGGGCTGGTGGGGGCGGGGGCCGCGCTGATCTGGGAGCGCCGTTCGAGCGTCGTCGCGGCGGTGGTCACGGCGGTCACGGCGGGCTGGGCGTACGTGCTGCTGGCGCGCAGCGACGAGTGGAACGCGTGGCTGGGGCCGGCCGTACTCGTCGGCGGGCTGGTCGCGGCGGGCGGCCTGCTGATGGTCGCCCGGCTGCTCGCGCCCGCCGGACCGCCGGTCACGGGGCCGCCG
>NZ_QNFZ01000943.1 GCF_003313395.1 Nonomuraea lactucae
GCCGCCGCGAGCGCCACCGCCGCGCGCCAGCGGCCGAGCCTGCGCTCCGCCGCCGCCATCTGGTCAGGGGTGTACTCCCAGTCGGCTCGGTAGTGGTGGGCGAGCAGCACCAGCCGGACCGCCATCGGGTCGTGCTCCTCGCGCAGCCTGGAGACGAACACCAGGTTGCCCTTGGACTTCGACATCTTCTCGCCGTCCAGCGCGACCATGCCGGCGTGCGTGTAGAACTTGGCGAACGGCCACTCGCCGGTGGCCGCGTGCCCCTCGGAGGCGCCGCACTCGTGGTGCGGGAAGATCAGGTCCGAGCCGCCGCCGGCCACGTCGAAGCCGGAGCCCAGGCTGTCGAGCGCGATCGCGGTGCACTCGATGTGCCAGCCCGGCCGCCCCCTGCCCAGCGGCGTGTCCCAGGACGGCTCGCCCGGCCGTTCGGCCTGCCACAGCCGCCAGTCGAGCGGGTGGCGCTTGCCGGGCCGGTCGGGGTCGCCGCCGCGCTCGGCGAACAGCTCGAGCATCAGCCGCTCGCCGTAGCCGGACACCTGGCCGAACTTGGGCGCGTCGGCCGAGTTGAAGTAGACGTCGCCGTCGAGCTCGTACGTGACGCCCTTGGCCGACAGCGACACGATCAGCTCGGCGACCCGGCCGACGACCTCGGTGACGCCCACGTAGTCGTGCGGCGGCAGGATGCGCAGCGCCTCCATGTCGGTGCGGAACAGCTCGATCTCCCGCTCGGCCAGAGCCTGCCAGGCGACGCCGGTCTGCCGGGCGCGTTCGAGGAGGGGGTCGTCGACGTCGGTGGTGTTCTGCGTGTAGCGCACCTCGTGGCCGTTGTCACGCCAGACCCGGCCGACCAGGTCGAAGGCGAGGTAGGTGTTGGCGTGGCCGAGGTGGGTGGCGTCGTAGGGCGTGATGCCGCACACGTAGATCCTGGCCGTGGGGCCGGGGTCGGTCTGCCGTACCTGCCGCGCGGCGGTGTCGTGGAGCCGCAGAGGGACGCTCGCGCCGGGCAGTTGGGGGACGTTCGGGGCGGACCACGATCTCATAGCTTTGAGCCTATCTGTCCCGGTCGGCGGTCAGGTCGGTGAAGTCGTACGTCACGCCCTCGGCGTCCAGCGTGACCCGCATGATCGACAGCGAGGCGAAGACACGGCCTCCGGGCAGCTCGTGGCGGACGATGAGCGCGTCCGGGGCGCCGGACGGCGCGTCGGTGATCGGCTCGCGCAGCCCGGCGGCGGACTCGAACCGGTGGCGGTGGGCGGCCACGCGAGGGTGTGCGGGGTCGAGCCCGGTGTTGACGATCATGCTGGTGCCGTCGGGCAGCTCGGTGGTGGTCAGCCGCACGCCGTCCCAGCTGGCCAGCCGCGCTCCCGACACGCCGGCGAGCACCAGGTGGAACGGGTCGTAGCGGGTGAGGTCGGCGTCGGGCAGGTCGCCGGCGGCGACGGCGCGCAGGGCCAGGTCGCCGCGGGAGATTTTGACGGTGTCGGGAGCGGGGGTGCCCCGCCCGTTGAGGAGCGCCGCGACGCGCCGGGCCGCGGGGTTGACCGCCAGCCAGGTGCCGCCCGCCTTGAGGTCGCGCCCGCCGAGCACGCCCGGGTGTTCGGGCCAATGCTCGCCAGGCCCCTCCCACGGCCGGTCCGCGAACTCGTCGCGTACGCCGATGAGGGTGAGCGGCCGCCCGGTTTTCACGATCACGGTGCACATGCGGCAAAGATTAGTAAACCCGCTCAGATGGGCGGCCAGGGGATGGCAGGCCAGTCTTCGGACGGGTACGGATGGACACCGGTGTCGAGCAGCCGCCTGACCCGGTGCCAGGTCGCCTCCACCTCGGCCAGGGTCAGCAGCTCGCGCAGCCTGCGGCCGAGCGAGCCCGACTCGAGGTCGCGCTCCAGCTTGGCCAGCACCGCGACCGCCTCGCGGGCGAGCGGCTTGCCGCGCCACTGCCACAGGACGGTGCGCAGTTTGTCCTCGGCGGCGAAGCAGACGCCGTGGTCGACGCCGTAGACGTGGCCGGTGGGCAGCGGCAGCAGGTGGCCACCCTTGCGGTCGGCGTTGTTGACGACGGCGTCGAACACCGCCATGCGGCGCACCACAGGGTTGCGGCTGCGCACCAGCCGCATGAGGTCGATCTCGCGCTCGGTGTCGATCCACAGCTGGCACATGCCGGGCCCGAACGGCCCGTCGCGGTAGACCGTAGGCGGGACGATCTGCCAGCCGGTCGCCTGGGACACCTCGAACGCCGCCACCTCGCGGGCGGCGAGGGTGCCGTCGGGGAAGTCCCAGAGCGGGCGCTCCCCGCGTACCGGCTTGTAGACGCAGGCCGCGCTGCGCCCGCTGAGCGTGACGGAGCAGTAGAGGGTCATGTTGGTCGCCTCCACCAGGCGGCCGGCCACCTCCAGGCGCCCGTCACGGAGCAGCTTGAGCGCCCTCTCGTCGTCCATGACCGGCGTCTGCGAGGGCCTGACGGCCGGCTCGCTCTCCGGGGCGCTCATGAAGCCGCCTCACCCCCGCGGTATCCGTTCAGTCGGACGCAGACATGCCCTTCGGCGTCGAGCGGCTGCCCGCACAGTGGGCACGGTGGGCGGCCGGCGGAGACGAGCCGGAGCGCCCGCTGGGTGAACGCCCGCGCGGCCCCGGGGCTGATGCGCACCCGGAGCACGGCCGGCTCGGGCGCGTCGAGATCCTCCTCGTCGATGATCTCCTGCGCCTCTATCACCACCTGCGACGTCTCGGGGTCCCACGCCAGTGCCATGGTGCCCACCCGGAAGTCCTCCGCGAGCGGCACGTCGAGCGGGTCCTCGTCGGTCAGGTCGGCGGGCGCGAGGGCCGGCACGTGGGCGGCGCCGCCGCTGCGGCGCAGCACCTCGTCGAGCAGCTCGTCGAGCCTGCCCGCCAGTGCCGCCACCTGGAGCTTCTCCAGCGCGACCGTGGTCAGTCTGCCCTCGGCTCTGGCCTGCAGAAAGAAGGCTCGGGCGCCCGGTTGCCCCAGGGCACCGGCCACGAACCTCTCTGGTGGGTCGTAGTCGAAGACCGGCATAGCCTGACCTTACGTGGTCCCGGGTCCACCGCCGACGGCGGCATCGCTCCCGGTGATGTTTTCTCCCCCGTCTTTCTCCTCCGAATCCTCGGGGAGCCGCAATTCCCCCATATCGTTGACTCTGAGAATAAAGGGACGCAAGGGGGCATAGCGAATGACGGTGAGAGCGCCCGGATCGGCAGTAATCCGCTGAAAATGATCGAGATGGAGCCCCAGAGCGTCGGCCACGATGGCCTTGATGACGTCGCCGTGACTGCAGACCAGGTAGACACCCTTCTCCCCGACGCGCTGGTTCCAGTCCCTGACGGCGGCCACGGCCCGGTGCTGCATATCGGCCAGCGACTCACCTTCCGGAAATGTCGCCGCGCTGGGATGCGCCTGCACGACCTGCCAGAGCGGCTCCTGGGCGAGCTCCTTCAGCGGGCGCCCGGTCCATCCTCCGTACCCGCACTCCACGAACCGGTCGTCGGCGCGCACCTCCAGCCCCCGAGCGCCGGCCACGGCCTGGGCGGTCTCCACGCAGCGTTCCAGCGGGCTGGAGACGACGGCGTCGAGCCGGACGGCGGCGATGCGACCGGCCAGCGCGGCGGCCTGGTCGCGCCCCGCGTCGCTCAGGTGGACTCCAGGGGTGCGCCCGGCCAGCACCGGTCCCGTGAGCGCGGTGAGCCCGTGGCGGGCGAGGAGCAGCGTCGTCACGGACCCAGTGTCGCAGGCGTCGATCACGGCGTTTCACCGGCCCGGACGGTAACCTGGCGGGACCATGCAGCAACGCTATGTCGGCCGTAGCGGCCTGTCGGTGTCCCGGCTGGGGCTCGGCACGATGACCTGGGGGCGCGACACCGACGCCGACGAGGCGTCGGCCCAGCTCCGCACCTTCCTCGACGCGGGCGGCACGCTCGTCGACACCGCCGACGTCTACACGGGAGGCGACGCCGAGCGGCTGCTCGGCCGGATGCTGCGCGACTCGGTGCCGCGCTCGGAGCTGGTGATCTCCACCAAGGCGGTGGTGACCCCGCTGGGCCGCCGGCCCCGCGACGCCTCCAGGCGTCACCTGATCGCCGCCGTGGACGCCTCGCTCGCCAGGCTCGGGCTCGACTACGTCGACCTGTGGCAGCTGCACACCTACGACGAGGAGGTGCCGCTGGAGGAGACGCTGGCCGCGCTCGACGCGATCGTCTCCTCCGGCCGCGCGGTGTACGCGGGCGTCTGCGACTACACCGGATGGCAGCTCGCCGCCGCCGCGGTCACCCAGCGGGCGATCCCCGGCCGGGTCCCCATCACCTCCGCCCAGGCCGAATACTCCCTGCTGGCCCGCGAGCCCGAGCGCGAGCTGCTGCCCGCCGCCCACCACGCGGGCGCGGGCGTGCTGGCCTGGTCGCCGCTGGGCCGCGGGGTGCTGACCGGCAAATACCGCACCGGCATCCCGGCCGACTCGCGCGCCGCCACGCCGCACTTCGCCGACTTCGTCCGGCCCTACCTGGACGAGCGCAGCCGCCGGGTGGTCGAGTCGGTCATGACGGCGGCCGACGGGCTCGGCGTGTCGCCGCTCGCGGTGGCCCTGTCATGGGTGCGCGACCAGCCGGGCGTGGCCTCGGCCATCGTCGGCGCCCGCACCCGCGCCCAGCTCGCCGGCGCGCTGTCGGCCGAGGAGGTGGTCCTGCCCCGGGAGATCCGCGAGGCCCTCGACGACGTGTCCTCCCTCGACTGAAGGCCCGTCGAGCGGACCGCCGCGGGGCCGGAGAGGGCCGCGGCCGGGTCAGCGGACGTGTACCGGCGGCGAACGAGAGTCGGCCTCGCGTGTCACTAGTCCATACCAGATCGCGACTTCGACGGGAAACACCTGCGTCTCGCGCGCGATGTCCGTAAAGATTTCTTTCGAAGCGATGCGGGAGGGGACTGATGGGGAGCAGGACCGCGATCTCGGCGGGGGTCCTCGCGGTGGCGCTGGCGGCGAGCCCGGCCGTCCTGCCTTCGTCGGCGGCCCTGGCGAGTGACTGCCCGAAGGGCGGTGGCCTGCTCGGCGGCGTGACCAACCCCGTGTGCGACGCCGTCGGCAAGGTCACCGGCACGGTCGACTCGGTCACGGGCGAGCGGCTCAAGCCCGCCACGCAGGGTCTCAACGACACCACGGGCCAGGTGCTCGGCGAGGTCGGCGAGACCGCGCCGACCACCGGTCCCAGTGCCGGGGCCGAGCCCGCTCCCACACCTTCCAGGACCGCCCTGCTCCCCCGAGCCCTCGAGAACGTGTGCCTCCCGGTGCTGGCCTGCGCCCCCGCCGCGACCGGCGCCCCCGCGACGCCCGGGCCGGAAGCGTCGGCGCCGGTCTCCGACGACACCCGCACGGGCGACCGGCGCGGGCGCGAGAAGGAGACGGTGGTGGTCCCCACCGGCGCGCCCGCCTATCCGGACAGCGAGCCGCACATCATGGACGTCACCCCCACCGGCGAGCCGGTCACCGCCGAACCGACGGCCGATCCCGACGAGCCGCGCATCGACCTGCTCTGGCCCAACCCGCTCGCCAAGGACCTGTCCATCCCGCTGGGCGACCGCCTGATCGTGCGGCCGGGCCGCCCGGCGTCCGACGTCCTCGGCACGGCCCTGACGATCGCCCTGCTGATCTCGGCCATCGCGGCCACCCGCGTCGTGCAGCAGCGGCGCCGGCGCGCCGAACAGCCGGAGTCGATCCCCTTCGAGCCGCTCCCGGCCAACGCGGGCCGCCACCGCCTGGCCTGACCCACCCACCTCACACCCGGGAACGGCCGCGCCGCTCCACACGAGGTCCCGAGGCACTCGGACGTGCCCATCGGAAGGCGCCGCCCCACCCGCACGGCTCCTCACGAAGGGCGCCGCGCGTGCCGGACGGCCTCGCGCGGAGGCCCCGCCCCCGGAGGGCTCCAGGCGGGGGCGCCGTCACACGAAGGCCGTCACACGGAGGCCGCGCGCCACGGGCTGGCGGGTGGCGCCTTCCCGGGCCTGCCGTACAGGACGGGTGTTTGTCATCCCCGTCAGGCGCCGATCGCGTGGACGCCGCCGTCGACGTGGACGATCTCGCCGGTCGTGGCGGGGAACCAGTCGGACATCAGCGCGACGCACGCCTTGGCCGCCGGCACCGTGTCGGAGAGGTCCCAGCCGAGCGGGGCCTTCTCCGGCCAGCTGTCCTCGAACTCCTTGAAGCCCGGGATCGACTTGGCGGCCATGGTGCGCAGCGGCCCGGCGGCGACCAGGTTGACCCGGATGCCCTGCTTGCCGAGGTCGCGGGCGAGGTAGCGGGAGGCGGACTCGAGGCCGGCCTTGGCCACGCCCATCCAGTCGTAGACGGGCCACGCCTTGGAGGCGTCGAAGTCGAGGCCGACGACCGAGCCGCCCTCCTTCATCAGCGGCAGGCAGGCGACGGCGAGCGACTTGAACGAGTAGGTGGACACGTGCAGGGCGGTCGAGACGTCCTCCCACGCGGTGTTGAGGAAGTTGCCGCCGAGGGCGGTCTGAGGGGCGAACCCGATCGAGTGGACGACGCCGTCGAGGCCGTCGACGTGGTCGCCGACCCGGGCGGCCAGCGAGTCGAGGTGCTCGGTGTTCTGCACGTCGAGCTCCAGCACCGGGGCGGGCTCGGGGAGCCGCTTGGCGATGCGCTCGACCAGGCTCAGCCGGCCGAACCCGGTGAGCACCACCGTGGCGCCCTCCTCCTGGGCGAGCCTGGCGACCGAGAACGCGATCGACGCGTCGGTCAGCACGCCGGTCACCAGGATCCGCTTGCCGTCGAGAATGCCCACGTCAGTGCCCCATTCCGAGTCCGCCGTCGACCGGGATCACGGCTCCGGTGATGTAGGAGGCGTCGTCGCCCGCCAGGAAGCGGACGACGCGCGCGACCTCGCCCGGCGACGCCTGCCGGCCGAGCGGGATGTTCTTGACGATGGCCTCGGCGTCGAGGCCGGCCGTCATGTCGGTCTCCACGAATCCGGGGGCGACCACGTTGACCGTGATGCCGCGCGAGCCGTACTCGCGGGCCATGGAACGGCCGAAGCCGATCAGGCCGGCCTTGGAGGCCGCGTAGTTGGTCTGGCCGGCCTGGCCGGACATGGCCACGACGGAGGAGACGAGGATGACGCGGCCGCGCTTGAGCTTCATCATGGGCCGGATGGCCCGCTTGGCGACCCGGTAGGCGCCGGTGAGGTTGGCGTCGAGGACCTCGGTGAAGGTCTCCTCCTTCATCATGGCCAGCAGGGTGTCCTTGGTGATGCCGGCGTTGGCCACCAGCACCTCGACCGGCCCCTGCTCGGCCTCCACCTTGTCGAAGGCGGCCTCGACGTCGGCCGTGCTGGTCACGTCGCAGCGCACGCCGAACAGCCCCTCCGGGGGCTCTCCCGAGCGGTAGGTGACGGCGACGGCGTCGCCCGCCGCGGCGAGTTCTCGGGCGATCGCGAGGCCGATGCCGCGATTGCCACCGGTGACGAGTACAGAGCGTGCCATGGCACCAGACGCTATCTCCTACCGACCGGTACGCGGTTGTCCGGGGGGTACAAGATCACGGGGTTAGGATCGTGGACATGCGCCAGATCGACCCCGACTTCCTGGAGCTGCCGCTGAGGCAGCTGGCGGACGCCGCCCTGCAACGCGCTCGCGACCTCGGTGCCGAGCACGCCGACTTCCGTCTCGAACGGGTCAGGGCGGAGACCCTGTCCCTCTACGACACCCGGCTCGAAGGCGCGATGGACGCCGACGACCTGGGCTACGCGGTGCGCGTCGTCAAGGGCGGCACGTGGGGGTTCGCCTCGGGCATCCATCTCACGCCGGAGGCCGCCGTGACCGTGGCGGAGCAGGCGGTGCGGGTGGCGGAGGTGAGCGCGCCCATCAACCGCGAGCCGATCGAGCTGGCCCCCGAGCCGGTGCACCGCGAGGGGACGTGGGTCTCCGCGTACGAGGTCGACCCGTTCTCGGTGCCGTCGGCCGACAAGGTGGCGCTCCTGGCCGACTGGTCGGCCGGCCTGCTGAAGGGCTCCGACCACGTCTCGGCCCGGCTCCTGCAGGTCAAGGAGCAGAAGTTCTACGCCGACACGGCGGGCACGGTCACCACCCAGCAGCGGGTCCGGGTCCATCCCAAGCTCAACGCCATGAAGGCCGCGGACGGCGGCTTCGACGACATGTCGACGATCGCGCCGCCGGTGGGCCGCGGCTACGAGTACCTGACGGGCACCGGCTGGGACTGGGCGGCCGAGCTGGGCGAGCTGCCGGAGCTGCTGGCGGAGAAGCTGGCGGCGCCGTCGGTCGAGGCGGGCGACCACGACCTGGTGATCCACCCGTCCAACCTGTGGCTGACCATCCACGAGTCGATCGGCCACGCCACCGAGCTGGACCGGGCGCTGGGCTACGAGGCGGCCTACGCGGGCACCAGCTTCGCCACGTTCGATCAGCTCGGGGAGCTCGTGTACGGCTCGCCCCTGATGAACGTGACCGGCGACCGCACCGTCGAGCACGGGCTGGCCACGATCGGCTTCGACGACGAGGGCGTGCGGGGCCAGTCGTTCGACATCGTCCGCGACGGGATCCTGGTGGGCTACCAGCTCGACCGGCGGATGGCGTTGATGAAGGGGTTCGGGCGGTCCAACGGGTGCGCGTTCGCCGACTCCCCCGGGCACATGCCGATCCAGCGCATGGCGAACGTCTCCCTCGCCGCCGCGCCGGGCGGCCCGTCCACCGAGGAGCTGATCTCGCGCGTCGAGCGGGGCCTCTACATCGTCGGCGACAAGAGCTGGTCCATCGACATGCAGCGCTACAACTTCCAGTTCACCGGGCAGCGCGCCTACCGCATCTCCGGCGGCCGGCTCGCCGGGCAGGTGCGCGACTTCGCCTATCAGGCGACCACGACGGACTTCTGGCGGTCCATGGAGGCCGTCGGCGGCCCGCGGACCTACGTGCTGGGCGGCGCCTTCAACTGCGGCAAGGGCCAGCCCGGCCAGGTCGCCCCGGTCAGCCACGGCTGCCCGTCCGCCCTGTTCAGGGGCGTCCGGATCCTCAACACGGTGCAGGAGGGTGGAAAGTGAGCGAGCGCATCCCGAGCGGCGGGTCGCCGTCTCCGCGCGCAGGGGGGACGTCTCCGCAGGAGATGGTGGAGCGGGCTCTGGAGCTCTCCACGGGCGACGGCTGCGTGGTGCTCGCCGACGACGGCTCCACCGCCAACCTGCGCTTCGCCGGCAACACACTCACCACGAACGGCGTGGCCCGCTCCTCGCGGCTGACCGTGATCTCGATCGTGGGCGACCGGGTGGGCGTGGTGTCGCGGGCCGCCGTACGGC
This sequence comes from Nonomuraea lactucae, assembly GCF_003313395.1. Lineage (GTDB taxonomy): Bacteria > Actinomycetota > Actinomycetes > Streptosporangiales > Streptosporangiaceae > Nonomuraea > Nonomuraea lactucae. The sequence goes on from NZ_QNFZ01000943.1 coordinate 9,325, forward strand.
CGGACCAGCTCGCCGACGTGGTGGCCGCGGCGGACCGGACGGCGCGCGAGGCGCGGCCGGCCGAGGACGCC
>NZ_QNFZ01000945.1 GCF_003313395.1 Nonomuraea lactucae
CCACGCCGCCGCCAAGCCCCGGCAGTTGTCCGGCGGCCAGGCGCAACGGGTCGCGCTGGCCCGCGCGCTGGCCGTCCGCCCGCGCCTGCTGCTGCTGGACGAACCGCTGGCCGCGCTGGATGCCCACACCCGGCTGGAGATCCGCTCCCAGCTGCGCCGCCACCTGGCCGACTTCGACGGCGCGACCGTGCTGGTCACCCATGACCCGCTGGATGCGATGGTGCTGGCCGACCGCCTGATCGTCATCGAGAACGGCGCCGTCGTGCAGCAGGGCGTGCCGGGTGAGGTGGCGCGGCGCCCCCGTACCGACTATGTCGCCCGCCTGGTCGGGCTCAACCTGTACCGGGGGGTGGCCGACAGGGGCCGGGTCAAGGTCGGTGAGATGTCGTTCAGCACGTCCGAACACCTGGAGGGATCCGCGTTCGTGGCCTTCCCGCCCGCGGCCGTGGCGCTGTACCGCTCCCGGCCGGACGGCAGCCCCCGCAACGTCTGGCAGGCCCACATCGGCGGCATCGAACGCCACGGCGACAACGTCCGCGTGCACCTCGACGGCCCGATCACCGCCTTCGCCGACATCACTCCCGCGGCCCTGGCCGACCTCGACCTGACCCCCGGCCAGCAAGTATGGGTGTCGGTCAAGGCCACCGAGACCCACGCCTACCCGGCATGAACCGCGCCGCGATCTGCCACGCCGAGCCGTCCCGGCTGCTCGTGCGGGCCCTCATCCCCATAGCCGGTCGTCGGCGCACACCCTGATCTCAGCGATCCGGCTGATGTGCCGGCCTCCGCACCGGTCGCCCGGCACCACCAGGTGCGGTCCTTCCGCCGTCCGTACGACGATCGATCGACGTGGGCTCCACAGGCCTCTCCTCGTAACGAGCGGTCTTCAGGGCGTGTCGAAGGGGGCGACAGTGATCGCCGAGACGCACGACCGGTCGAAGGACCGCGGACTGTACAGGAATCCGTTCATGACCTTCGCGGCAACTCCGGCCGCTCAGTGGCGCGGTCGGAAGGATTCCCGGTAGCGGTGTGGGCTGGTGCGCAGTTCGCGGTCGAAGTGTGCGCGCAGTGCGCCGGCCGAGCCGTGCCCACTGCGGTCGGCGACGGTCGGGATGGGCAGGTCGGTGGTCTCCAGCAGGTGCCGGGCCAGCAACAGACGCTGGTGGGAGAGCCACGCGAGCGGGGTCGTGCCGGTCTGCTCCCGGAAGCGGCGCGACAGGGTGCGCACGCTGAGGCTGGCGTGCCGGGCGATGTCGGCGAGGGTGAGTGGTTCGGCCGCGTGTTCACGCAGCCATTCGAGAGTGGCGGCCAGGCCACTGTCAGCGGTGGGGGTCGGCGGCTGGGGGATGAACTGGGCCTGCCCGCCGTCGCGGCTGGCTGCCATGACGGTGGCACGGGAGGCGGCGACGGCGGCCACGGCGCCGAAGTCGCGGTTCACCAGGTGCAGGCAGAGGTCGAGACCGGCGGCGACCCCCGCCGAGGTGAACAGGTGACCGTCGCCGAGATAGAGAGGCCTGGCGTCGACGTGGACGTCGGGATGGCGATGGGCGAGTTCCCGGGCTGCGGCCCAGTGGGTGGTGACATGGCGGCCGGAGAGCAGACCGGCCGCGGCGAGCACGAACGCGCCGGTGCAGATGGACACGATCCGTACCCCGCGGCTCGCGGCCTCCCGCAGCAGGGCGACGACCGTGTCGGGGATGGGGCTCGTGGTGGTGACGCCCGGTACCACGATGGTGTCGGCGTCCTCCGCGGCGTCCAGGCCGTTCGGGGCGTCGATACGGTAGTAGCCGACACCGTACGGCGACGACGTGCGGATCAGCGGGCATCGGTCAACACTGTCTCAGTGCGATGTCGGCAGCTCCAGTGGCATCGCCGGTCCGGGCACACGCAGCGGGGCCTGAGGGCGAACTGAAGCCGACCGCCGTCGCCGTACACGGTTGCGTCCACCTCGAACACCTCGCCGATCGTGACCGGCGTCAGCACGTCGGCGGCCGGGCCCTGCGCCACCAGCCGCCCGGCGCGCAGGACGGCGACCGTGTCGGCGTACGTGGCGGCCAGGTCGAGGCTGTGCAGGGCGGCGAGCACGGTGACCTCCAGGTCCCGGACGAGTTCGAGGATGTCGAGCTGGTGGCGGACGTCCAGGTGGTTGGTGGGCTCGTCGAGGACGAGCAGGCGGGGCTCGCCGGCGAGGGCGCGGGCGAGCAGGACCCGCTGGCGCTCGCCGCCGGAGAGCTCGCCGACGCGACGCCGGGCATAGCGGGTGAGGCCGGTGCGGTCGAGCGCCTCGGCGATCGCGGCCCGGTCCGTACGGGTGAACCGGTCGAAGAAGCCGAGGTGCGGGGTGCGGCCCAGGGCCACCGTCTCGGCCACGGTGAACTCGAAGCCGGTGTGCTGTTCCTGCATGAGCACGCCGACGCTCCTGGCCGCGTGCGCGGTGGGTATGGACCACAGGTCGCGGTCGTCGAGGCGGACCGTACCGGCGTGCGGGCGGTGGGCTCGGTAGACGGCTCGCAGGAGGGTGGACTTGCCGCTGCCGTTCGGGCCGACGAGCGCCGCGAACCGTCCGGAGGGAACGGTCAAGGACACGTCGTCGATCACCTCTCGGCCGCCGAGCATGATCGACACGGAGTCGATGTCGAGTCTCATGTCATCTCCTGACCGGCCAGGCCGCGGGCCCGCATGACGAGCAGGAAGAACGGCACACCGAGGAACGCGGTGAGTACGCCGATGGGCAGTTCGGCGGGAGAGACCAGCGTCCGCGCGGCGACGTCGGCCCAGAGGAGGAAGACCGCGCCGAGCAGGACCGTGATCGGCAGCATGCGCCGATGATCCGCGCCGACCAGCATCCGAGCCAGGTGCGGCACGATCAGGCCCACGAAGCCGATCCCGCCGGACACCGCGACGACGGTGCCGGTCAGCAGCGTGACGAGGAGGAGCAGGTACCAGCGCATCCGGCCGGTGTCGAGGCCGAGCGCGGCGCCCGCCTCCTCACCGAGAACCAGGGCGTTGAGCCGGCGTGCCCGTACCAGCAGCAGTGCGGTGGCGGTGACCACGACGGCCGCGGGGACAGGCAGGGTGGCCCAGTTCGTGCCGGACAGGCCGCCGAGGAGCCAGAAGATGATCTGCTGCTGCGCGGCCGAGCTGTCGGTGCCGGCCAGCACGAACGAGGTGATTCCCGCGAACAGGTGCCCGAAGGCCACGCCGACCAGGATCAGCCGTACCGGCAGCAGCCGGCCTTGCCGGCTGGCGATGGCCAGCACGATGGCCATCGCGGAGGTCGCGCCGCTGAACGCCGCCACTGGCAGGGTGAGCGCCCCTACGACGGCGGATCCTGTGGTCAACACCAGGACCGCTCCGACGGACGCGCCGTGGGACAGGCCGAGCAGGTACGGGTCGGCGACCGGGTTGCGGACCACGCCCTGCACGACGGCACCGGCCAGCGCGAGCCCGGCACCGGCGACCGCGCCAAGCAGCACCCGCGGGAAGCGAAGACGCCAGACGATGACCTCGGCGGTGGCCGTGCCGTCGCCGCCACCGGTGAGGTGATGAGCGAGGATGCCGACGACCTCGCCGGCCGGCACGCCGACCGCTCCGATCCCGGTGGCGATCACGACCGAGGCGGCCAGCGTCGCCGCCAGCACAGCGACCAGAGCCGGGTAAGGCACCGCGACGGCCCGTAGCGGCAGCTTCTGGACGATGGCGGTCATGGGTTGCCTTCGCGCAGGTCTGTGGCGAGCCGTTCCAGCGCCTCAAAGTTCAACGGGCTGGGGAACGAGACCTGGTATTGAGACGCTGAGATGACTCTCCCCTCTTTGACGGCCGTGGTCCCGGTCAGCAGGGGGTTGCGCTTGACCTGGTCGACCAGGTGCCGGCCCTTGGCCTTGGCGAACGTGTAGTCGGTGATCACCCAGATCACCTGCGGGTCCCGCTTGACCACCTGTTCCGGAGAGACGTCTGCGTGCATCGAGGTGACATCGGCGAAGACGTTCTGGCCGCCCGCGAGCGTGAGGAGGGCGTGAGCGATCGTGCCGCTGCCGGAGGTCTTGATCGGCTGCCCGGCGACCGGGTTGTCCTGCACGATCATCACACGCGGCTTGGCGCCCGTGGTCCTCGCCGCGACGGCGTCCTGGCGGGCACGCAGTTCGGAGGCCAGCTTCTCGGCGCGGGCCTGGACGCCGAACACGGCACCGAGCCTGCGCACGTAGTCGTACACGGGCATGAGGTCGGTCAGTGGGGCGCGGCCGGAGGGCCCGCCGTTCATGGTCATTCCACCGCCTGGCATGCAGGCCGCCAGGCCCTGCGCGTTCACGGTGGCCAGGTCGGCGTCTTTCGGGCTGCCCGGTGGGCCGCCGAACGCGGAGAAGCCTGTCAGCACCAGGTCAGGCCGCTGCGCCGCGACGACCTCGGTCACCGGCACCCGCTCGGCCAGCACCGGGATCTTGGACAGCTCCTCCTCGTACGGGGATGCGTCCACCGTGAAGGGAGCGGGATACCCGGTGCCGACGATCTTGCCGGTCAGCCCGAGCCGGGCCAGTGCCTGGGCGGCGTACCCGTCGAGCGTCACCACCCTTTCCGGCACCCGGGCGAAGGTGATCTCCTTGCCGTCGCAGTCCTTGACCACGACCGGTCCGCCGGCGGCTGCTGACGGGGCCGCTGGTCGTGTGTCGCCGCAGCCCGTCGTCAGAGGCAAGGCCGTTAGGACGCACAGCATGAGCCGCCTCATCGGTCTGCTCCGTGAAGTGACACCTCGTGGCCGGTACGCCACAGCGGTTCCCGGCGTTCGTACTCCAGGACGCGCTGCAGCATCCCGGCCGCGTCCGCGCCGAGATGACGCTCGACGAGCCACAACGCAAGGTCCAGCCCGCAGGTGATGCCGCCGGCCGTCACCAGGTCGCCGTCGTCGACCACCCGCGCGTCCACGTGGCTGCCACCGGCCGCCACCAGCTCGGCGACCGCGCGATGGTGCGTGGTGGAGGCTCGGCCGGTCAACAGCCCGGCCGCGGCCAGCAGCAGCGCGCCGGTGCACACCGACGCGAACACCAGGCCCGGCCGGGCGGCGGCCGCCAGAGCGGCGGGCAGGGGCAGCCCGCCCTGGCTGGTCACGGTGCGCGGACCCTCGAGCGACACCAACCGCACCGTGACACCCAGGCCGGCGCGCCGGGCCATGCCCAGCACCTCAAAGGGGCCCACCACGTCGAGGTCGTCCACGCCGTCGAAGACGACGATGTCGACTCGCATGCATCCTCCAAGAATCGGGAGTCCCCATGTTCGCGAGGCGTCACCAGGTGAGGAAGTGGCCGGCACGCCAACATCCGCCAGGTCCTGGCCACGACGACGGGCACACTCCGGCTTGTCTTGAGTAGTCGGTGCCAGACCCGGACCGGTTCCGGAGAACTTCCGTGCGGGTTCGCACGACCGGCCCGCGGCGGGCTCGGCTTTCCGGGCGGATGGCCGGATACGGGGTTTCCGGCCGGGGCTTCGTGCGATGATGACGGCTGTGTCCCCAAGCGACCCGGTTCTGCGCATAGTCCGAGCCGCCGTCTTCACGGTGGTGTGCGTCGTGGTCTCCGCAGGTGGACACTTTTACGCCGGAGGTGCCGCGGTCGCGCCGGGCGTCGTGTTCGCCGGTGCCGGGGCGGCCTTCGCGCTGGCCTATGGGCTCAACGGCAGCGAGCGCAGCCGCGGGGCCGTGCTCGCCGCCACGATCGGGGCCCAGGCCGTCCTGCACGAGCTGTTCGCCCTGGCGGGCCCTGGCGACGACCTGTCAGCCCGTCACAGCCATACCAGCGTCGGCATGGTGCTGGTCCATCTGACGGTGGCCTGGTTGACCGGGTGGTGGCTGCACCGGGGTGAGAGCGCGTTCTGGCTCCTGCTGCGCCTGTGGGGTGCGGCGCCGCTCGCGAGGTCGCGCTGGCTTCTGGCCGATCCCGTCACTATCCCGACTCCGGTACGGCGGACCGTCCCGGTCGGCGAATCCGTGTCGTGCGCTCCGTGGGAGCTCACGACTACCGTCCAGCTCCGCGGACCTCCAGCACGACGTCACGCCGGTTGAAGCCGGCGCGATCCGGTGACCCGGCGCTCCATGTCCTCGGCAGCGCCGTTCCGGTTGTTCCCGGGCCTGTTCCGGGATCTCGTCTGGAGTTCGAGATGGCACGATTGCCGCGATTAGTCAGAAGCGCGGCGGCTGCGACGCCCAGCGGCGGGTGGCTGCCCGCATGCCGCAGACACGACGTCGGCGGCACATGAGCGCGGGCGGGGCCTTCCGCCTGGCGCGCGCCGTCGCCTTCTCCGTGGTCGGTACGGGGTTGGGGGCGAGCGCGCACGTGGCCGGCGGTGGGTCGGTCACCGGCCGGACCATGCTGTTCGGGCTGGCGGTCGCCTTCCTGGCCGCGCTGCCCGTGACCGGGCGCGAGAGAGGCATGGGCCTGATCCTGCCCCTGCTGGCGGCCGTGCAGGTCGCCATGCACGCGCTCTTCTCCACTGTTCACCTGCCGGCGCCGATGGCGGACATGGGCGGGCACGCGCACTCGGGCTTCGTCCCTGATCCGGGCATGCCCGCGGATCTGGGCATGCTCGCAGATCCGGGCATGGTCGCGGATCTGGGCATGCTCGCGGTCCACGCCGTCGCCGTGGTGCTGACCGCGCTCTGGCTTTCGCGCGGCGAGGCGGTCCTGTGGGCGGTGCTGCGGCGGCTCGCGGCCCGGTACGCCCTGATCGTGGTCTTCGACGGGCCGGTCGTCCCGAGGCCGGCCCACCCACGCCCGAGCCGCGCCCCTGGGGTTGTGCGGTCCGCCCTCCTCGAACATTCCGTTTGCGGGCGCGCCCCGCCGCGCCACTAGATCCTGCACCTCGCTCTCTCACCGGGCGGACCGGGTCCGCTCGGCATTCGCGCACGCCATTTTCCGAAGGAGTGTCCTGTGTCCGTTTCGCTGCGCATGCTGGGGGTCACGTGCCGTCACGGCACGGTCACCGCCGTGGACCGGGTGGATCTGGACCTCGCCGCCGGCGAGCATCTGGCCGTCACCGGCACCAACGGATCGGGAAAGAGCACGTTGCTCCGCGCGATCCTGGGCCTGCACCGCCAGACGAGCGGGCTGATCGAGGTCGCGGGGGTGCGGGCGCGCGGCCCGGCCGACTGGACGCGCCGGCGCGGGGAGGTGGCCTGGATCCCGCAGCGGCAGGCGGCCGGACGCTTTCCCTTACTGGTGCGGGAGTTGCTGGCCAGCAGCGGCCACACGGAGCAGGCCGTCGACGCCGCCGAGGGACTCGGCGTGGGCGGGCTCCTGGACCGGCCGCTGGGCCAGCTGTCCGGTGGCCAGCTCCAGCGGGCCTATCTGGCCCGGGCGCTCGGCCAGGTGGCGGCCGGCGCGGGAATGGTGCTGGCCGACGAGCCCACCGCCGCCCTGGACTTCGCCGGGCAGGAGCAGGTCGCGGCGGTGCTGGCCGCGCTGCCGGTGAGCGTGGTGGTGGTCACCCATGACCGGGCGGTCGTGGACGTCTGCGGGCGGGTGGCCGAGATGGCCGCCGGGCGGCTGCGGGAGACCCGGTGAACTCCCTCGGTGCGCTGATGGAGCTGCCCGCGGTGCGGTTGGCGCTGGTGGCCTTAGTGCTGGGCTCGGTCAGCCTGCCGATCGTCGGGGTGTTCGTCGTCGGGCTGGACATCATGCCTGTCCGCTTCGCCATGATGCACGTCGCGCTGCTGGGCATCGCGATCGGCCTGCTGACCGGCCTCGATCCGCTGCTGTGCGCGCTGGTGCTCTGCGGCCTGACCGGCGGGGCGCTCACGCCGATGGCGCGCAGCGACACCGGACTGTCCGGCGCGATGGGGCTGCTGATGACGCTGGCCATCGCCGCCGCCCTGCTGGTGCTGTCGATCTCGGGGGTGAACGCCAACGGCGCGTTCGAGCTGTTGTGGGGGTCCATCCTCGCCACCCACCCCCGGGACGTGATCGTGCTGGCCGTCCTGGCGGTGCTCGTCCCCGTGCTGTACCGGCTGCGCCGCCGTGACCTGGCACTGCTGCTCCATGATCGGGAACTGGCGCTCTGCTCGGGGGTGGCGGTGGAACGGCTCACCCTCGTCCTGCTGGTGGTGGTCGCCGTCGCCATCGCCTCGGCGATCCGGCTGACCGGAGCCCTCCTGGTCGACGCGCTCACGCTGCTGCCCGCGCTGGCCGCGCGCCGGGTCGGCCGCTCGCTTCCAGCGATGATCCGCTGGTCGGTGATCTTCGGTCTCGCCTTCAACCTCGGCGGATTCCTGCTGGCTCTGCTCTTCGACTTCCCGCCCGGCCCGACGCTCGTCGTGGTCGGCGGGCTCTGCACGCTTCTCCTTCACGCCATCCCTTCCTCCTCCCTGCTCACCAGAAAGGACACCCACTAGATGAGGACCTTCACCAGGATCTGCCTCGCGGTCGTCGCCGGGCTGATCGCCACTGCCTGTGGGAGCCCCACCGGCACGGCGGCCCCCAAGTCCGACGGCCTCAAGGTGGTCGCCGCCTCGACCTGGGAGGCGGCCTTCGCCAAGGCCGCCGGCGCCACCGACATCTCCGTGATCGTGCCACCCGGCGTGCAGCACGCGGCCGACTACGACCCCAAGCCCTCCGACCTGGCCAAGGTGGCCGAGGCCGACGTCGTGCTCTACGCCCCCTTCGAAGGGTTCGCCGGCAAGCTCAAGGAGGCCGCGGGCTCCAAGGCGAGGCTGGTCGAGGTCGCCCTGGACAACGCCCCCGACAAGGTCAAGGCGGAGGTGCGGCGGCTGGGCGGGGAGTTCGGCACCGCGGACGCGGCGGCGAAGTGGACGGCGACCTTCGACACCGCGTACGCCGCGCTCAAGCAGAAGGTCACCAGCGCCGCCAAGGACGCCAAGCCGGTGATCGTCACCCAGGCGTTCGTGGCCTGGGCCGCCGACCTGGCGGGCGCCCAGCCCGCCGGGGTCTACGGCCCGCAGCCGCCCACCGCCGGGCAGGTCGCCGAACTGGCGGCCAAGAAGCCCGCACTGATCCTGGACAACTCGGCCATGCCAGGCGGCGACGCGCTGGCCAGCGTGGGCGCCAAGCGCGTTGTGATCAACAACTTCCCCGGCGAGGGCTTGGACCTGATCCAGATGTACGGGGCCAACGCCGACGCCCTCATCGCCGCTTTCGCCTGACCGTCCGGCGGGCGGCCGGTGCCGGTCGCCCGCCCTTCTGGAGGTTCACGTGAACACACCCGTCCTCATCGTCGGCGGCCCGTCCCACGCGAGGAGAGCCCACTCTTCAGCAGGCGAACGGATCGATCGCGCCGATGAGCATCGCCAGGCCCGTCGCCAGGAAGAAATCACCCCACACCAGTTCATGGCGCGTGGCGACATCGCGATCCAGGTCGTAACAGCCGTCGAGCAGCCGTCCGTGGCGCACATGTTCCTCCAGCAGAACTCCGAGGACGAGGGCCGCCCGATCGCGCAGCGCTCCGGCCTCGCGCCGGTCGGCCAGCGCGGCCAGCTTCAGCGCGGCGACCACCTCGATCGCGGCGGCGGAGGTGTCCGGCGGGCCGTCCGGCC
>NZ_QNFZ01000944.1 GCF_003313395.1 Nonomuraea lactucae
CGGCCCGCGCGGCGCTGCGGCGCACCCCCGAGCAGCTCGACGTGCTGGCCCGCAGCGGCGTCGTGGACGCGGGCGGCGCCGGCCTGGCGATCATCCTGGAGTCGCTGGTCGCCGTGGTGACCGGCTCCTCCAGCGAGCGCTACGACGTGCCAGCGCCGACCGCCAGGGTGTCGCCCATGACCGAGGTGGGCGCCGGGTACGAGGTGATGTACCTGCTGGACGCCGAGGACTCCGCGGTGGGCAAGCTCCGCGAGGAGCTCGACCGGATGGGCGACTCCCTGGTCGTGGTGGGCGGCGACGGGCTGTGGAACGTGCACGTACACGTGGACGAGGCGGGGCCCGCGGTCGAGGCGGCGCTGCGCGTGGGGCGGCCGCACCGGATCAGGATCACCTACCTCGCCGAGCGCACCCACCGCGCCGGCGCGGGCAGGGGAGTGGTGGCCGTCGCCGCCGGTGACGGCATCGCGGCGCTGTTCGAGGAGTGCGGCGCGGTCGTCGTACGGCGGGTGCCGGGCACGCGCCCCTCGCTGCCCGCCATGCTGGCCGCCATCAGGCAGGCGGGCAGCGAGGTCGCCGTGCTGCCGAACGACGCGGGCGCCCAGGCCGTGGCGGCCGCGGCGGCGGAGATCGCCCGGGAGGACGGCGTCGTGGTCAGCGTGCTGCCGACCAGGGCGACCGTGCAGGGGCTGGCGGCGCTGGCCGTACACGATCCGCTGCGCCGCTTCGACGACGACGTGGTCGCGATGACCGACGCCGCGGGGCACACCCGGCACGGGCACGTCGTGGTGGCCGACCGCGAGGGGGTCACCAGCGCCGGCGTCTGCCGCCCCGGCGACGTGCTCGGGCTCATCGACGGGGACGTCGCGGTGATCGGCGCGCGGCTCGACGAGGTGGCCGTGACGGTCGTGGACAGGATGCTGGCGGGCGGCGGCGAGCTGGTGACGCTGGTGACCGGGGTGGACGCGCCCGAGGAGCTCGCCGGTCAGGTGGAGGCCCACCTGGCGCATGGCCGGCCGGACGCCGATCTGGTCGTGTACGACGGTGAGCAGGGCGGCTACCCGCTGCTCATCGGCGTGGAGTGAGACCGGCGCGTCGCTGTGCCGTGACACCGGCGGGGCGGTTTCCCGCGGGCGTGGTCCCTGTCGGTGGCAGGCGGTAGAACATAGACCCGTGAGCCGTTTCGACGAGCCGCTGACGAAGGCGCTCGACCCGAAGACCGCCAAGCTCCTGCACAGCGTGCTGGGCCTGGAGACGGTCGGCGACCTGCTGCGCCACTACCCGCGCCGCTACGCCGAGCGCGGGGAGCTCACCTCGCTCGACGCGCTGGAGGTCGACGAGCACGTCACCGTCGTGGGCGAGGTCAGCAGGCTGATGCGCAAGCCCATGCGCAACCGGGGCGGCACCTGGCTCGAGGTCGAGGTGGTCGACGCCGGCCGCAACAAGATCTACCTGTCGTTCTTCGGCAAGGGCTCCCACGTGGCGGAGACGCGGCTCAAGCCGGGGCGGCGCGGCATGTTCGCCGGGAAGGTGGGGCTGTTCGGGTCGCGCGCCCATCCCCGGTGGCAGCTGTCGCATCCGGAGTTCGAGCTGTTCGAGGAGAGCGAGTCCAGCGCCGAGGAGTTCTCGGCGGCGCCGGTGCCGATCTACCCGGCCGGCAAGGACCTCACGCCGTGGGTGATCAGGCGGGCGGTCGGCGTGGTGCTCGACACGCTGGGGCCGCTCCAGGACCCGCTCCCCGCGGAGCTGCGCGGGCGTCACGGCCTGCGCGACCTGGGCGAGGCGCTGGTCAGCGCCCACCGGCCGAAGGACTTCGGCGACGTGCAGCGGGCACGGCGGCGGCTCAAGTTCGACGAGGCGTTCGTGCTGCAGGCCGTGCTTCTGCAGCGCAGGCAGGCGGCGACCGCCTGGCCGGCCAGGGCGCGCCCGCGCCGCGACGACGGGCTGCTCGCCGACTTCGACGCCCGCCTGCCGTTCTCGCTCACCGAGGGCCAGAGGGAGGTGGGCGAGGAGATCGCCGCCGACCTCGCGCTGGAGCACCCGATGCACCGGCTGCTGCAGGGCGAGGTGGGCGCGGGCAAGACCGTGGTCGCCCTGCGCGCCATGCTGCAGGTGGTCGACGCGGGCGGCCAGGCCGTCCTGCTGGCCCCCACCGAGGTGCTGGCCCAGCAGCACCACCGCTCGATCACCGCCATGCTGGGCGACCTCGCGCAGGGGGGCATGTTCGGCGGCACCGCGGTCACGCTGCTCACCGGCTCCATGGGCGCCGCCGCCCGCCGTTCGGCCCTGCTGGACGCGGCCTCGGGCACGGCGGGCATCGTGGTGGGCACGCACGCCCTGCTGCAGGAGCACGTCCAGTTCGCCGACCTGGGCCTGGTCGTGGTGGACGAGCAGCACCGCTTCGGCGTGGAGCAGCGCGACGCCCTGCGCGAGAAGGCGGGCGGCAAGCGTCCCCACGTGCTCGTCATGACCGCCACCCCGATCCCGCGCACGGTCGCCATGACGGTCTTCGGCGACCTGGAGGTCTCCACGCTGTCGCAGCTCCCGTCCGGCCGCGCCCCGATCACCACCCACGTGGTGCCCGCCGCCGAGAAGCCGCACTTCCTCGAGCGCACCTGGGAGCGGGTGCGTGAGGAGGTGGCGCTGGGCCGGCAGGTCTACGTGGTCTGCCCACGCATCGGCGACCTGGAGGGTGACGAGGGCGATCTGGAGGCCCCCGCCGACGACGAGGAGCGCCGCCCGCCGCTGGCCGTCCTGGACGTCGCGGAGCTGCTGTCCGAGGGTCCTCTGCACGGCCTCCGTCTCGGTGTCCTGCACGGCAAGCTCCCGCCGGAGGAGAAGGACGCGGTCATGCGCTCGTTCACCCGTGGCGAGCTCGACGTGCTGGTGGCGACGACGGTGATCGAGGTGGGCGTCGACGTGCCCAACGCGTCCGTCATGATCATCATGGACGCCGACCGGTTCGGCGTCTCCCAGCTCCACCAGCTCCGCGGCCGGGTCGGCCGGGGAGGGTTGCCGGGGCTGTGCCTGCTGGTGTCCGACTTCCCGGAGGGCACCCCGGCCCGCGCCCGGCTCGACGCGGTGGCCGCGACGCTCGACGGGTTCGAGCTGTCCCGGGTCGACCTGGAGCAGCGGCGTGAGGGCGACGTGCTGGGCGCCGCGCAGTCGGGGAAGCGGTCGTCGCTCAAACTGCTCCAGTTGCTGCGCGACGAGGACGTGATCGAGGCCGCCCGCGAGGAGGCGGCGCGGCTGCTGGAGGACGACCCGGAGCTCGCCTCGCACGACGCGCTGCGCGCCGAGATCGACCGGCTGCTGGCGGACGAGCGGGCCGAATACCTGGAAAAGACCTGACGGCACCTGGAAAGACCTGACCGCACCTGGAAAGACCTGACTGACGGGTCGGTGACCGCTGGAAGGTTCCTGTGGCGGTCGTGAGCTCCTGGGAGGGACCCGAGGAGGCCGGGTGCGAGAAAGGCGTTGGGCCCAGCCACGGGGACGGCCTCCCCCCGAATGCCGTCCCCGGCTGGGCCCACCCCCCCGGGTCAGGTGCCGAGGGAACCGGCGTGCGGAAGGGCTCACGACCACGCCGGTCGGCCTTCTTCTGGGTCACCTCGAAGGCCGCAGACTCATCATGCGTGCCCGGTCGGGTGTTGTGAATCACCCTTGCGCTGTCGAGGCCGACACTTGTCCACTCTTGACCTGCGCCGATATGCGGGACAATGACCACCATGACTCGGATCATCGCGGGCGTCGCGGGTGGACGCCGCCTGGCCGTGCCGCCGGGGCGCGGCACGAGGCCGACCAGTGACAGGGCACGAGAAGGGATCTTCTTGACGCTCGACTCGCTGCGCGGGCTCGCCGGAGCACGGGTGATGGACCTGTACGCGGGCTCGGGGGCCGTCGGGCTGGAGGCGCTGTCGCGGGGGGCGGCGCACGCGCTGCTCGTCGAGTCGGATCCCAAGGCGGTCCGGACGATCAAGGCGAACGTCCAGTCGCTGGGACTGGACGGGGCCCAGGTGGTGGCCGACAAGGTGGAGCGGCTGCTGGACAGGGCCCGCAAGAGTGGCCGATCTCACTCCGGGAGCGGGCCTCACGGGGAGGAGCCGCGGGCCGTGGAGCCGTACGGCTCGGGGGAGCCCGGCGAGGGATCGGACGCGGCGGGGCCGCGCGGTGCGGGATCGCGGGCTGTGGAGCCGCAGGTCGCGGGGGTGCACGGGGTGGAGCCGTACGACATCGTCTTCGCCGATCCGCCGTACGCCGTCTCGGGTGAGGACGTCACGCGGGTGCTGGAGCTGCTGCGCGATCACGGGTGGCTGGCCGAGGGGTCCGTGGTGGCGTTCGAGAGGGAGACGCGGGGAAAAGCCGTGATATGGCCGGAAGGCTACGTTGAGGAGAGGGTCCGTCGTTACGGCGAAGCGTCCGTTTGGTACGGTCGCGCCGCCGGGAACCCGTAGACCTGCCCGTAGATCTGGGAGGCGTCTTGCGCCGCGTTGTCTGCCCGGGGTCGTTCGACCCCATCACGAACGGTCACCTCGACATCATCGGCCGGTCCGCCCGGCTGTACGACGAGGTGACCGTGGCCGTGCTCATCAACCTGGAGAAGAGCAGCCTGTTCACGGTCGACGAGCGGATCGAGATGCTGCAGACCGTGACCAAGGACTTCGCGAACGTCAAGGTGCGCAAGTTCCACGGGCTGCTGGTCGACTTCTGCAAGCAGAACGACATCCCCGCCATCGTCAAGGGCATCAGGGTGGTCAGCGACTTCGACTACGAGCTCCAGATGGCCCAGCTCAACTACCGCCTGTCGGGGGTGGAGACGCTGTTCATGCCGACGAACCCCGAATACTCCTTCCTGTCCTCCAGCCGGGTCAAGGAGATCGCCCGGTATGGCGGCGACGTGTCCGGCCTGGTGCCGGACCTCGTGCACAAGCTGCTCATCGACCGGCTCAGGGGCTGAGCGGCACCTGCTATCCTTTCATTTCGGCCTTGTACGACGGCGCGTTCCGCCATGCCTAGCGAGAGCAGGATGACTCAGCACCTCGACCCCCGCTCCCCTTGGGTGATCTCCACTCACGATCTGGGAAAGCGGCCGGGCACGATGCGGCAGATGACCCTGACCCTCCCGGCACCGGAGGATCTCGGCGTCGACATGATCGGCGTTCCCAAGGACGCCGAAGTCGAGCTGGACCTCCGGTTCGAAGCAGTGATGGAAGGCGTGCTCGTCTCCGGCACGGCGCAGGCCCCGCTCGCCGGGGAGTGCGCGCGGTGCCTCGACCCGGTGACCTCGGAGATCGAGGTCGACCTGCAGGAGCTGTTCTTCTACTCCGACGAGGACGCCTCGGAGGACGACTCGCTGCTCGACGGGGAGCTGCTCGACCTCCAGCCGGCTTTCCGCGACGCGGTCGTGCTCGCACTGCCGCTGAGCCCCGTCTGCCGTGACGACTGCGAGGGGCTCTGCGCGGAGTGCGGGATCAAGCTGGCCGAGGCCGGCGCCGATCACCGGCACGAGAAGATCGACGCTCGATGGGCGTCGTTGCAAGGTCTGACCACCGAGAACGATAACGATCAGGAGAAGTGACGTGGCCGTCCCGAAGCGAAAGATGTCGCGGAGCAACACCCGCGCCCGTCGCTCCCAGTGGAAGACGACTGCTGTCGCCCTGGTGAGCTGCCCGCAGTGCCGTTCGCCCAAGCAGCCGCACATCGCGTGCCCCACCTGCGGCACCTACAACCGCCGCCAGGTCGTCGAGCCGTCTGCCTGATCGCGCGGTTGACGTGCTGCCGACCGGGTGCCATTGTGCCCCGGTCGGCGTTAACGTCTAAATGCGTGCGGTAGCGGTCCGCCCGCGGTCGTGGTGGACGCCGGGGCTCTGTTCTCCCCGACGCCCACCACGTTTTCGGGCATCCTCCGCGGCCGTCGCGCCATGTGAAGATGTCCGAGGAGGAAACACGTGGGCACAGGGCCTAAGCCGGTGGCCGTCGAGGTCGCCAGAGCGGAGCTGGAGCGAGTGCTGGCCGTCAGCCTCGATCCCGACATTCTCGAGCGTGCGCTGACGCACCGCTCCTACGCCTACGAGAACGGCGGCCTGCCCACCAACGAGCGCCTTGAGTTCCTGGGCGACTCGGTGCTGGGCCTCGTGGTCACCGACACGCTCTACCGCAACCACCCCGACCTGCCCGAGGGGCAGCTCGCCAAGCTCCGGGCCGCGGTGGTCAACATGCGCGCCCTGGCCGACGTCGCCCGGGGCCTCGGGCTCGGCCGCTTCCTGCGGCTCGGCAGGGGCGAGGAGGGCACGGGCGGGCGCGACAAGTCGTCGATCCTGGCCGACACGCTGGAGGCGCTGATCGGCGCCGTCTACGTCGACAAGGGGCTCGACGAGGCGTTCAGGGTGGTCCACCTGCTGTTCGACCCGCTGATCGTCCGCTCGGCCTCGCTGGGCGCCGGGCTCGACTGGAAGACCTCGCTGCAGGAGCTCACCGCCTCCGAGGCGCTCGGCGTGCCCGAATACCACGTCGAGGAGAGCGGTCCCGACCACGCCAAGTCGTTCACCGCCGAGGTGCGGGTGGGCGGCGAGTCCTACGGCTCGGGCCACGGCCGCAGCAAGAAGGAGGCCGAGCAGCAGGCGGCCGAGGCGGCGTGGACCCGCATCAGGGCCCGCCGCGAGCAGCGCGAGAGCCAGCCGGCGGGCTAGGTGCCGGAGCTACCTGAGGTCGAGGTCGTCCGGCGCGGCCTCGCGCAGTGGGTGGCCGGCCGGGAGATCGCCTCGGCCGAGGTGCTGCACCCGCGCGCCGTCCGCCGCCACGTGCCCGGCGCGGAGGAGTTCGCCGCCCGGTTGAAGGGACGTGTGGTCGTCTCGGCCGAGCGCCGCGGCAAATACCTGTGGCTTCCGCTCTCCGGTGCCGAGGAGGCGCTCCTCGCCCACCTGGGGATGAGCGGCCAACTGCTGCTGGTGGAGCCCGGCGCGCCGCTGGAGAGACATCTGCGCGTACGGCTGAGCTTCACCGACGGCGGCCCCGACCTGCGCTTCGTCGACCAGCGAACATTCGGCCACGTCATGCTCACCTCGCTCGTGGGCGGCGTTCCCGAGCCGATCGCGCACATCGCCCCCGACCCGTTCGAGGAGTCGTTCGACGACGCCCGGTTCGCCGCCGCCCTGCGCCGGAAGAGGACCGAGGTCAAGCGGGCGCTCCTCGACCAGTCGCTCATCAGCGGGGTCGGCAACATCTACGCCGACGAGGCGCTCTGGCTCGCCAGGCTGCACTGGGCGCGCCCCACCCAGACGCTCACCCGCCCCAAGATCGCCGAGCTGCTCGACGCCGTACGGGAGGTCATGATCGCGGCCCTCCACCAGGGCGGCACGTCCTTCGACAGCCTGTACGTGAACGTCAACGGCGAGAGCGGCTACTTCGACCGCTCTCTTGAGGTGTACGGGCGGCGCGACCAGCCGTGCTCGCGCTGCGGGACGCCCATCATGCGGGAGGCGTTCATGAACCGTTCGTCCTACTCGTGCCCCCGATGCCAGCGCAGGCCCCGCTGAGCGGGCGCCGGCGCCTGACCAGGGAAGGTCTGAGATGAGCCGAGGTGGGGACGTGGAGCAGGTGCGGGTGACCGCCTGGGTCAGGGGGCGGGTGCAGGGTGTGGGTTTTCGCTGGTGGACCCGGGCCAGGGCGCTGGAGCTGGGCCTGGAGGGCTGGGCGCGCAACATGGACGACGGCCGCGTGGAGGTGGTGGCCGAAGGATCTCGTGAGGCGTGCGTCAAGTTGCTCGAACTCCTGCGGGGTTGCGACACGCCGGGCAGAGTCGATGGAGTAGTGGAACGGTGGAGCGAAGTCCGAGGTAGTTTGGGCGGTTTTAGGGAGCGGTAGCGCGTTTCGCTAAACCACCCAAATAGGGTATAGTTGTATGTCGGGAGTGCCTGCCTGTGGGCAGTGCGGTTCGTTCGACTTGACCGCCCACACTGCCGGTGCGACTCTTGTTAGGTACCACGCGCACCCCTCCCGCGGAATAAGAAGTGCGCGAACCAGTCTGGTCACTCAGCGTGGAGGACCCTTTACCATGGCGAAGGCTCTACTCGGCCACGTCGGTGGTCCTGACCCTCGAATGGTCTCCGAGATGCGCCGCCTGCAGCAGCGCATCCGTGACCTGGAGGCAGAACTCATCCGGCTTCAGGCTCAGAATGACGCTCTTGCGGCGCAAACCCGCGATGAGGCACTCAGCCGCATGCAGGAGCGCGAGCCGGCACTCACCTAAGAGTGATCGGAGCGCAAGATTCAGGGACGTCTCGGAGAGGCGTCCCTTGTTATTTGCCCTCGGTGAGGATGTCTTTGCGGCTGTTTTGCCTGGTCCGCCGCTGACTCTGCCGCGGTGGCCAGCGCCCGGCGGGTGAGGACGAGTAGGCTTTCCGCGTCCGTTCAGGGTCCGTTCAGGGAAAAGAGGGCCGGAGCTTGTATCTGAAGACCCTCACCCTGCGCGGCTTCAAGTCCTTCGCGTCCGCGACCGCGCTGCGCTTCGAGCCGGGCATCACGTGCGTCGTGGGCCCCAACGGTTCCGGCAAGTCCAACGTCGTCGACGCCCTCGCCTGGGTCATGGGCGAGCACAGCGCCAAGTCGCTGCGCGGCGGCAAGATGGAGGACGTCATCTTCGCCGGCACGTCGTCCAGGCCGCCGCTGGGCAGGGCCGAGGTGACCCTGACCATCGACAACTCCGACGGCGCGCTGCCGATCGACTACACCGAGGTCACGATCAGCCGGCTGATGTTCAGGTCGGGGCAGAGCGAATACGCCATCAACGGCGACACCTGCCGCCTCCTCGACATCCAGGAGCTGCTGTCCGACTCCGGCATCGGCCGCGAGATGCACGTCATCGTCGGCCAGGGGCAGCTCGACGCGGTGCTCCACGCGGGCCCGGAGGACCGGCGGGCGTTCATCGAGGAGGCGGCGGGCGTCCTGAAGCACCGCAAGCGCAAGGAGAAGGCGCTGCGCAAGCTCGACGCGATGCAGGCCAACCTGACCCGCGTCCAGGACCTCGCCACGGAGCTGCGCCGCCAGCTCAAGCCGCTCGGCCGCCAGGCCGAGATCGCCCGCAAGGCCGCGGTGATCCAGGCCGACCTGCGTGACGCGCGGCTGCGGCTGCTCGCCGACGACGTGGGCATCCTGCGGGCCACGCTGGAGCGCGAGGCGGCCGACGAGGCGGCGGTCCTGGCCCGGCGCGCCCAGGTGGAGAACGAGCTGGCCGAGGGCCAGCAGCGCGAGAGCGCACTGGAGACCGCCGAGGCCGAGGCCCAGCCGCGGCTCAGCGCCGCCCAGGAGACCTACTTCCGCCTGTCGTCCCTGCGCGAGCGCATCACCGGCCTTGAGCAGCTCGCCGCCGAGCGGCACCGGCACGCCGTCGACGCGGCGGCCGTCGAGCGCCGCGGACGCGACCCCGAAGATCTCGAACGTGAGGCCGCCGAGGTCCGCGAGCAGGAGCTCATTCTCCAGGCCGAGCTGGAGCAGGCCCAGGAGCTGCTGGAGGACGCGGTCGAGCGGCGCGCCGAGTCGGAGGCCGCGCTGGGGGCGGAGGAGCAGCGGCTCGCCCTGGCCGCGCGGGCC
>NZ_QNFZ01000946.1 GCF_003313395.1 Nonomuraea lactucae
CACACGCCATCTCGGTCTCCCAGCCCGAGGCCGTCACCGACCTCATCCGCCGCGCCGCCCGCGACACCCGCTGACCGGGACGACGGAGCCTGGCCGGAGCGGCCTGCCGCAACCGGTCACCGAAGGCGGCCTCCCCCCGGAGGCCGCCTTCGGCCGTTTCGGCGACATGGCCGAGCACTCTCCCGTTCCATGTCCCGAAGTGTCATGTGATGGCGGACAGCAACCGGCGACGGAAGAGGCCGGGTTCGGGGTAGCGGGCCGCCTCGGCGCCCTGGGTCAGGATCAGCTCGGCGAGCCCCGGCCGGGCCAGGATCTGGTCGGGAGGCGCCAGCACCGAGCCCATCTCCGCGTAGGCCCGTACCAGGTCGGGGTGGGAGAGCTTGGCGGCGTCCAGCGCTCTGATGATGTGCCAGGCGGGGTCGTCAGTCTCGTACCGCTCGCCCTTGATGTGCGCGTCGATCTCCGCGAGCCGGTGGGCCTCCCAGTCGCGCAGCGCCTGGTAGAAGGGCGCCGCGGTGCTCTCCAGTGACGCGGCGTAGGCCAGGGCCGGCGTGACGGGATCCGACGCGGTCGCGGTGTCGATCGCGTCCCGCAGCAGGGCGGCCTGCATCATGCCCATCGTCAGGCCGAACCCGAACGTGGGGGTCGTGGTCGCCCAGGCGTCGCCCACCGCCAGCAGGCCCGTCACCGCGGGCCGCCCGTCCGTGACCAGGTCGTGCCGCCTGGCCTGGCCGTTCGACATGACCTGCACGCCGGTGAGCGGCTCGCCGTGCCGCGCCCAGTGCGAGAATTCGGGGAACAGCTCGATCGCACGGTCCCAGGCGTCCACGTCGCGCAGGACGCGCAGCTCGCGGTCACGGCTGGAGGCCACGAGGATGAGGGACCAGGTGCTGTTGTCGCCGGGCAGAGTGCCCGCGGTGAGGGTCTCCTGATGGATGAGCGGCCAGTGCACGGCCTCCGGAAGCCCGTTGCCGCTGTCCCGGAAGTGCCTGGCGTAGTAGACGAACCCGGCCTCGGCCCGATCTTCGTTGTTGTGCACCGGCCCGAGGTCGGCGAGCCGCTTGGCGATCTGCGAGTGGCGGCCGCTCGCGTCCACGACGAGGTCGGCGTGCAGCACCTGGCCGTCGCGGGTCCGCACGCCGACGATGTGTGGCACGCCGAGCAGGTGATCTGCCCCGGGCAGGAGCCGGGTCACGGTCTCGCCCCGCCGTACGGCGATGCCGGGAGTGCGGGCGGCGACGGTGGCCAGCGCGTGCTCCAGGACCGGACGGCGGACTGCCACGGTCTCGTAACGCTCGTCACCCGGTCGCGGGCCGCCGGTGGCGGGCAGGGTCAGCGCCTTTTCGATCATGCGGTGCCGCCTGGCGCCCGCCTTGGTCAGCTGCTCCACCACCTCGGGCAGCTCCGATTCCAGCAGGGCCAGCCCGCGGGGCAGGATCACGTGTGGGAGCAGGAACTGGCCCACTCCCGGCCGCTCCCAGACCTCCCACGCGGCCTCGCCGGTCGAGGGCGGCCCGGCGGGGTCGCGTTCCAGTACGGTGATCCGGTGGCCGCGCGCGGCGAGCAGCATCGCGGTGGAGAGCCCGGCCGGCCCCGCGCCAATGATGATCACATTCATGGTCATTCAGGTACGGTCCGTTCGGCGACCCCCCATTCACCAGCTCACAAGCTGACCACTTTCAACCGTACGGGCCGGATGACCATCCAGTACGCGCCTCACCAGCGGATCCGCCCGCCCTGTGGGCGGTCAGCCGTTGAGTACGACGCGGAGGGCGCCGGGGAGGCGGCCTGTGAGGCGGTCGAGTGCGGCCGAGGTGGCGGCGTCGGCCGGCAGGTAGACGACGATCCGCTGCTCCCCGTCGGACAGGTCGAGCGGCTCGCGCGACAGTCGCAGGTCACCGGCCTCCGGGTGGGCGAGCCGCTCCACCGGCGCCATGCGAGCCGGGTTGGGCGGCGCCGCGAGTCGCGTGGTGAACGACTCGCCGGCCGCGAACGCCAGCTCGGAGATGAGCTCGGGCGCGTACACGTGGTCTTGGGCGGCTTCGAGCTTGAGCGCCGCGACGTGCTCGTCGGCCACGCGGTCCCACTCGGGGAAGGCGGCCCTGGCCCGGGCGTCGACGAACGTGAACCGGATCACGTTGGGCGGATCACCGTCCAGCAGCCCGACAGGCCCGAAGAGCCGCTCGTAGCCGCTGGTGCGGGCGAGCACGTCGCCCAGCCGGTTGAGCAGCACGGCAGGGGCGGGGTCGAGCCGGTCGAGCAGCGCGCGCACGGTGGGGCGCACGGTGCGGGCCAGCTCCCGTCCGACGCCGGGGCACAGCGCCAGGCTGCCGTTGGACGCCTTGGCCAGGTAGCGCAGGTGGGTGCGCTCATCGGGGGTCATGCGCAGCGCGCTGGCGAGGGTGCCGAGCACCTGCATGGACGGGTTGCGGTCGCGTCCCTGCTCCAGCCTGGTCAGGTATTCGACGCTGACCCCGGCCACGGTGGCCAGCTCGGACCTGCGGAGCCCGGGCGTGCGCCGCCGCGGCCCGTCGGGCAGCCCGACGTCGGCCGGTTTGACCGCCTCACGGCGGGCGCGGAGGAAGGCTCCCAGCGCGTTGTCGCTCACGGCCCCGAGTGTACGGGGAGCGCCGGCGCCTATCGTGGCCCCGCCAGCGCCAGTCTCAGCCCGGCCTCCCTGTCTCCCATGGCCGGCGGCAGGTTGGGACCCATGACGAACATGACACTGGCCGTGATCACAGGAAGCGTCCGCGAAGGACGCTTCGGTCCGACGGTCACGAAGTGGTTCACCGAGCAGGCCGCCGAGCACGGGCTGTTCGACCTCGACGCCATCGACCTGGCGGACACGCCGATGCCGGCCACGCTGCCCGCCTCGCCCGAGGAACTGGCCGCCGTGGAGGGGCGTTCCGAGGAGCTCCGGAGCCTCGCGGGGCGGCTGGCGCGAGCGGACGCGTTCGTGGTGGTGACGCCGGAGTACAACCACAGCTACCCGGCCTCGCTCAAGAACGCGATCGACTGGCACTACACCCAGTGGCAGGCCAAGCCCGTCGCTCTCATCTCCTACGGCGGCTACGGCGGTGGGGTGCGGGCGATCGAGCACCTGCGGCAAATCTTCGCCGAGCTGCACGCCGTCACGGTCCGCAACTCGATCAGCTTCGACCGGCACTGGGAGCGGTTCGACGGCGACGGCCGGCCGGTGGACCCCGAGGGGCCGAACGGCGCGGCCAAGGCGCTGCTCGACCAGCTCGGGTGGTGGAGCAGGGTGCTGCGCGACGCCAGGCTCGCCACCCCCTACCAGGGCTGAGGGGCCGCGCACGAGTTACCGCCGTACAGCCTGCTCCGGGGGCGCGAGCGGGACTTGACGGTCGCTGTTAGAGAGCGCTCTCCAAGCTCGCACTTCGAGCATTCGGCAGAGTGAGAACCTGGAAACCAGGGATTGACATGTGCCGGAATTCCTCCCAAGCTTCCAGATCAAGAGAGCGCTCTCTCTCACCCCCCAACTCTGCGCTCCCTGGAAGGTCGTCATGCGTCCACCCAAGCTGCTGCTGCCACTGATCGCCTTACTCGCCGCGTTCCTCACCGCCCCCGGCCAGGCCCATGCGGGTGCCGCGCCGGGCCAGTTCCCCGTCACGTTCGTCAACAACACGGGCGGCCGCTGGCCGTCCAGCCAGATCTACGTGACGGTGCTCGGCATGCCCGTGCCGGGGGAGTGGCACTACCTCAGGCCCGACGGCACCCTCCGGCACATCGACAAGGCGGAGGAGACCGCTCCCGGCCACCTCACCAAGAACGGCCGCAACTTCGCCAACATGTCGTTCACCATCGCCCAGGCCGGGACCGTGCAGATGCCCCCAAGGCTCGAAGGGGCCCGGATCTACCTCTCGCTGGGCTCGCCCGTCTACTTCCCGATCTCGCCGGACAACCGCGGGTGGGGCGGCCCCGACCTGCAGAACCCCAGCGACCCCAACCAGGACGTGTACTTCGACTGGTACGAGTTCACCTTCTGGAACGGGGTCATCCCCTTCGGCGGCAACACCACGCAGGTCGACATGTTCGGCTTCCCAATGACGGCCAGGCTGCAGCAGACCGCGATCGGCTACGACCAGACCGTCGGCATCACCCTCACCCGGGACCAGGTCCGCTCCCGCTACGCCACCGCGGTCGGCGCGCCGTTCAGACCCCTCGTCAACCCCTACCGCATCATCGCCCCGCGCTCCTCACCGCTCTTCAAGCCGGGAGGCGCCTCCGCCGGCCACCTGCAGGGCGTCATCGACCAGGTGTGGAACCACTACACGGCCAACCAGTTCACGCTCAACCGGCTGCACGTCACCTTCACCGGCAGGGTCGTCTCCGGCCGGCTCCAGTTCACCAGGAACGGCGCCGGGCCGTACTCGCTCGGGAAGCCGACCACCAAGGACGTGGTGGAGTGCTCGGGCGCGCTCGCCTCGCCGGGCATGCACACGGTCGAACTCGAGCTCGGCGCCGAGTTCTGCGCGGCCTTCAACCGGGGCGTCGCGCTCAACCCGTCGGCCTGGTGGGGCAGCCCCTCGGGCTACTACCCGGCCGGGGTGGCCAAGAACGACTACGCGGGCTTCTTCCACACCATCGGCATCGACCGCCGCGCGTACGGCTTCGCCTATGACGACATCAACGACCAGAGCACCGTCAAGATCCTGCCCAACTCCCAGCCGCCCACTCGCCTGACCATCGCCATCGGCTGGTAGGCCACCTGTGTCACCGGTCCCGCCCCGTCCGCGACAGCGGGCGGGGCTCGCCGGTCATGTCCTGCGTGCCGACGACGGACAGCAGCTCCAGCTGCCCGGTGGCGGGGCTGCCGGGCGGTGCGGTGAAGTACAGCAGGCGCTGGCGCCCGTCCTCGCTGAACATGTTGTGGCAGTCGAGCTCCATGACGCCGAGGGCCGGATGCGCGATGCGCTTGCGGCCGGTGCGGCGCAGGGCGACGTCGTGGGTGTCCCACAGAGCGGCGAACTCCGGGCTGCGGCGCCGCAGCTCCGCCACCATCCTGGTCACCTCCCTGTCGTCGCCGCGCCGGGCCGCGACGGCTCGCAGGTCGGCGACGAACAGGTGTGAGTGGTACGGGTGGTCGGAGGCCGGATAGATCTCCCGCGCGGACGGGTCGGTGAACCACCGATACGCCAGGCTGGCCTGCGGGCCGCGTCCGCTCGGCGGCTCACCCAGCAGCGCGGTGGCCAGCGCGTTCTGCGCGAGAGGCTCGTGCAGGTCGGTGATGATCAGCGCGGGAGTCGAGGACAGCCGGTCCAGCAGGGCGAGCAGCGCCGGCTGGACGTGCGCCTGCGGCCCGCGCGACCCCGGGGGCACCGGCCGCTCGGCGAGGTGGAACAGGTGGTCCCTCTCGTCCCTGTCCAGGCGTAGTGCCCGGGCGAGCGCGGCCAGAACCTGCGCGGACGGCTGGGCGCCGCGCCCGCGTTCCAGCTCGGTGTAGTAGTCCGCCGACAGCCCGGCCAGCTGGGCGACCTCCTCCCGCCGCAGGCCGGGCACCCGGCGGCGCGAGCCGGTCCGCAGGCCGACATCGGTGGGCCGGACCCGGTCGCGGCGCGACTTCAGGAACGCGCCCAGTTCTGCGAGGTTCACCCTTCCAGTGTCGCCCAGACCGCCCTCACCAGCCAGGGGACGGCAACCCCAGGGTGAGCCCAGCCCTGGCTACCCCCCTGTCACGGCCGCAGGGTGGGAGGTGACCGGCGGGGAGCGCAAGCCCGCCCCCGGGCCGGATCAGCGTCTTTCCCAGTTCCAGGGAGTCATCATGTCCACCACGCACACGCCGGGCACGTCCGAAGCGACCCGGCGATCCTCCACGGACCCAAGGGTCGCGATCGTCACCGGTGGCTCGCGCGGCATCGGCCGCGAGACGGCACGACGGCTGGCCGCCGACGGGTTCGCCGTGGTCATCGGCTACGCCGCGAACCAGGACGAGGCCGAGAGCGCCGTCAAGGAGATCGTCTCCTCGGGCGGGCGCGCGATCGCCGTACGCGCCGACGTCGCCGACGAGCGGGCCGTCGCCGCGCTGTTCGACACCGCCGAGTCGGAGTTCGGCGGTGTCGACGTCGTGGCCCACGCCGCAGGCCGGCTGCTGCTGGCCTCCGTCGCCGACCTCGACCTGGCCGACCTCGACACGCTGCACCGCACCAACATCCGCGGCACCTTCGTCGTCGCCCAGCAGGCCGCCCGCCGCCTGCGCCGCGGCGGCGCGCTCGTCACCTTCTCCACGTCCATCGTCGGACTGGCCGTGCCCACGTACGGCGCCTACAGCGCGAGCAAGGGCGCGGTGGAGGCGCTGACGCTCATCCTCGCCCGCGAGCTGCGCGGGCGCGACGTCACCGTGAACGCCGTCGCCCCCGGCCCCACCGCGACCGACCTGTTCCTGGAGGGCAAGGACGAGGAGACCATCGCCCGCCTGGCCGCCCAGCCCCCGCTGGAACGGCTCGGCACCCCGAAGGACATCGCCGACGTCGTCGCCTTCCTCGCCTCACCGGCGGGGCACTGGGTCAACGGCCAGGTCGTCCGCGCCAACGGCGGCATCATCTGAGCCCCACCGGCTCCGTACCGCCCCCCCGCACCACCGAAAGGAGATCAGCGATGCCATCCGGCGATCCCAAGGTCGTCCTCGTGACAGGAGCCTCCAGCGGCTTCGGCGCGCTCACCGTCCGCGCCCTGGCCGGCGCGGGGCACACCGTGTACGCGGGCATGCGCCAGACCGCGACCCGCAACGCCGCCGCCGCGGCCGAGGCGCTGCGCCACGCCGAGGACAACGGCCTCGCCCTGCACCCCGTGGAGCTGGACGTCACCTCGCAGGAGTCGGCCGACGCGGCGGTCGCCCGCGTCCTCGGCGCGCACGGCCGGCTCGACGTCATCGTGCACAACGCCGGCCACATGGTCCTCGGGCCCTCGGAGGCGTTCGCGCCTGAGGAACTGGCCCAGCAGTACGACGTCAACGTCCTCGGCACGCAGCGCGTCAACCGGGCCGCGCTGCCCCACCTGCGCCGGCAGGGCAGCGGGCTGCTGGTGTGGATCGGCAGCACCAGCACCCGCGGCGGAGCCCCGCCGTTCGTCGGGCCGTACTTCGCCGCCAAGGCGGCCATGGACGCGCTGGCCGTCAGCTACGCCGGCGAACTGGTCCGCTTCGGCATCGACACGGCGATCGTCGTGCCCGGCGCCTTCACCTCCGGCACCAACCACTTCACCAACTCCGGCGCCCCGTCCGACGCCGCCCGCGCCGCCGCCTACGAGGAGCGCTACGGCGCCCTGCTGGACGGCCTCGGCGACAGGCTGGCCGAGCTCGTCCCGCCGGAGGCCGACGCGGCCGACGTCGCCGCGGCCGTCGCCCGCCTGGTGGACATGCCTCCCGGCGCCCGGCCGCTGCGCACCCACGTTGACCCCAGCCGCGACGGCAGCGAGGTCGTCTCCGTGGTCGCCGACCGCATCAGGGCCGACTTCTTCCGCCGCATCGGGCTGGACGACCTGCTCAGCGCGGGCAGCTCCCTCTGACGGCTCGCTGACGGGCGGCGGCTACTTCACCCTGATGACGACGGTGCCGGCCACCTTGTCGTGCAGGCACTGGTGCAGCGGCTTGTCCCAGAACTGCCAGAGCACGTTCACCACGTACGCGAGGTAGGCGACGAACCCGACGACCGGGATGAAGCTGAGCGCGAACGGCCCCCACAGCACGCCCGCGCGCTTGACGACGGCGTCGGAGGACAGCGGGGCGGCGGCGGGGTGCCCGCCCACCGGCACCACGCGCAGGCCCAGCACCTTCTTGCCCACCGTCTGCCCGCCGTTGCGGAGCATGAAGACCTCGTAGCCGAAATACGCCGCCGCGCCCAGGACCGCCACCAGCAGGGACACCAGGAAGACGCCGCTCCCGTCGGCGCTGACGAGAACGGCCGTCAGGACCGCGCTGAGCACGGCGTAGACGATGCCCAGGATCACCCCGTCGATGATGCGGGCGACCAGTCGCTGCCACCACTCGGCGAGCGGGGGGAGGGCGCCCGAGTCGTGGGGGGACTGCTGCGGCGGCCCGTACGGAGACGACGACCCGGCGGGCATCGAGTGACGGCCCGGTTCGCCCTGGGCATATGGGGACGTACCACTGTTGTTCATGTTCTGTTTCACCTCGGAATGGAATGGGGGGAAGACTCTCCCACGGGCCGGGTCCGCGGGCATCAGCAAAACTGCGTAGTGGGGTACGTAGTTGTCCGGCCGCCTCCGCCCGTCGTGTGCCCGCTGGCCCGGCGGGGGCGAGACCAGGGACCCTCGGGGAATGTCGCCTGTCCGATCTATGCTTGGCCCGATTCGAGACGACGGACGCGGCCGGGAGGGCATACGTGGTCACAGTGCCACCGCGGGAGCGGCTTGTCGGGCGAGACCGGGAGATCACGCGGCTCGAGGACGTGATGACGGCCCTCGCCGCTGGGCGCGGCACGGTGGTCGAGATCGCCGGAGACCCAGGAATAGGCAAGACGAGCCTGCTGGGAGTCCTGACGGCGCTGGCCGGCCGGGCGGACGTCCGGGTCGCGCGCGCCCATGCCCTGCGGGACGCCCGCCAGCACGCACCTGGCCGCCGCGTGCCTTACCAGGTGTTCCGAGACGCCTGGGGCGACCGGCCGGGCATGGAGGCCGCGGGAGACGGCGTCCTCGGCGACGACCGGTTCTCCGGGACCGTCGACGCGCACCCTCGCTTCCGAATGGGCCGTGCGGTGCGGACCCTGCTCGCGGAGTGGGCGGCGGGCGGTGGCGGCGTGCTGATCCTGGACGACGTCCAGTGGTGCGACGAGGAGTCGGAGGCCCTGGCCGCCCAGCTCGTCCGCACCCCCGTGCCCGGCCCGTTCGTGCTCGCGTTGGCGCACCGGCCACGCCAGACCCGGCCGCTGCTGCTCGAAGCGCTCGACCACGGAGCGCAGACGGGCACGGTGGTCCGCCTCCAGCCGGGGCCGCTGGCCCCCGACGCGGTGGCATCCGTGCTCGACGGGCTGCGCAAGGCGGGCGGCGCGCCTGCCGTGCCCGGCCCGGATCAGGGCTCCCCAGGGCTGAGCCCGTACCAACGGCTCGACGCCCGCCACTATGCGGAGCAGTTGCACGAGGCATGCGCCGGCAACCCGCGCTACCTGCGCATCCTCGCGGCGGCTGGATGGCAGCCGGAGAGCTGGCCCGCCCGCGCGGGCACCGACCGCGACGCCCTGCTCCGCGAGGCGGCGACGCTGACCGCCGAGCTCGACGAGCTGGCCGACGGCACCCGCATGACGCTCGGCGCGGCGGCCGTGCTCGGCGACCCGTTCCGCCCCGAGGACGTCGCCGTGGTCTCCGGGCTCGGCCTGGACCGGACCCTCGACGCGCTCGCCGAGCTCACCCGCGGCGACCTGGTGCGCCCGCTCGCCTCGGGCGGGCGGTTCGCCTTCCGCCACGGCGTGCTCGGGCATGTGGCCCACGAACGCGCCGTCCCCTCCTTCCTGCTGCCCGCCCACCGCAGGGCGCTCGGCCTGCTCTCCGCCCGGGGCGCGTCGGCCGCCGCCCGCGCCAGGCACGCGGAGCACGTGGTGGGCACCGACGGCTCGGC
>NZ_QNFZ01000947.1 GCF_003313395.1 Nonomuraea lactucae
GCTGCGCTCGGTCCCGGCGGACGCCCGGCCCCGCACCCGGCTGGCGGTCATCCCCGGCCGGGTGCCGCCCGCGGGCCGGTTCCCGGAGGGATGCCGGTTCCGGCCGCGCTGCGAGCACGCGATCGACGACTGCGCGCGTACCCGGCCGGAGGAGGCGGGCGTCCGCCGGGAAACCGCGAGCGCTACCGGCACCGCGCACCGAGTCCGGTGCCTGCGGGTGGCCACCGGCGAACTCGACGACCGGCCCGACGAGAAGGAGGCACGATGACCGCGACCCTGCTGAGCGCGCGGGGACTGCGCAAGTCGTTCCCCATCGCCAGGAACCTGCTGGGCAGGCCGACCTCCGGCGTGCGCGCCGTGGACGGCGTGGACCTGGATCTCGGCGAGGGCGAGACGGTCGGCGTGGTGGGAGAGTCGGGCTCCGGCAAGTCCACCGCCGGGCGGCTGCTGGCCCGGCTGGACACGCCGGACGCGGGGCGGATCGAGCTGGAGGGGCGCGACATCACCGGCGTCCGCGGCCGTGAGCTCAAGCGGGTCCGGCGCCGGCTCCAGGTGATCTTCCAGGATCCCTACGGTTCGCTGGACCCCACCAAGACGGTCGAGCACGCGGTGACCGAGCCGCTCGTCGTGCACCGGGTCGGTTCCCGCGCCGACCGCGCCGACCGGGCGTCCGAGCTGCTCGTCCAGGTGGCCCTCGACCCCTCGCTGGCGCAGCGGTATCCGGACGAGCTGTCCGGCGGGCAGCGCCAGCGGGTCGCGATCGCCCGCGCCATGGCCCTGTCGCCGCGCGTGCTGGTGGCCGACGAGCCGACCTCGGCGCTGGACCTGTCCACGCGCTCGGAGATCCTCAACCTGCTGCTGGAGCTCCAGGACGGCAGTGGCCTGGGGACCGTGCTGATCTCCCATGACTTCGCCACGGTCCGGCATCTGACGCATCGCATCGTGGTGATGTACCTCGGCCGGGTGGTCGAGGAAGGGGAGACGGCGGCGTTGGTGGCCGAGCCGCTGCATCCCTACACCCGGGCCCTGCTGTCGGCCGTGCCGGTCCCCGACCCGGCGCGGCAGCGCGGGCGCGAGCGGATCGTGCTGCGCGGGGAGCAGCCCGATCCGGCGGCCCCGCCGAGCGGGTGCCGGTTCCGCGGCAGGTGCCCGCAGGCGATGCCGCGGTGCGCGGAGACCGATCCGGCACTGCTGGACGCCGGGAACGGCCGTCGCGTCGCCTGCCTGCTCCACCACGACGAGCACATGGCCACGACGAGCGCACGGCCTTGAAGCGCCCGGTCACGAAGCACACGGTCACGAAGCGCACGGCTTGAGGAGCGAGAGCATTACATGAGCGAACCGTCCCACCCGCTTCCACTGCGCGGCGTGCGCTGCGGCGCCTGCGGGCGCACGGCCTTTCCCGCGCAGGAATTCGGCTGCGAGGGCTGCGGCGCGTACGGCGCCGGCCTGGAGCCGGTCGAGCTGACCGGGCACGGGACCGTGCTGGCCCTGCTGACCGTGTACGAGCATCCCGACCCCGCCGTCTCGACGCCCGCGACCATCGCCGGTGTCCAGCTCGATGAGGGGCCCGTCCTGCGGGCCCGTGTCAGCGGGGTGCGGGAGGCGGGCGTCGCGGTGACCGCCGCGGCGGACGGCAACGGGCTGATCTTCCACTCGACGAACGGAGCCGGTGCCCGATGACCGCCCTGCGACTGCGCGATCTGCGCCCGGTCTACGTGATCGGCGTGGGCCTGCACCGCTACCAACGTCCGACCGACACCGCTTTCGTGGAGCTGGGGCTCGCCGCGGTGCGCCGCGCGCTCGGCGACGCGGGCCTGGAGTGGCCGGCGGTGGAGGTGGCGTACACGGCCGCGACCCGGCTCGGGATGGCGGTGTCGCGGCCGATGCTCCGGCACCTGGGAGCAACGGGCATCCCCATGACGCAGGTCGAGAACGCCTCGGCGTCAGGCTCGTCGGCGTTCAGGATGGCCTGCAGGGACGTGGCGGCGGGCTTCGCGGACGTGGCTCTGGCGGTCGGTGTGGACAAGGCCGGCAGGGCGGTGCGCGCCGAACAGCTCACCGGGCTCCCCGTTCCGGACGCCGGGCTGGTGATCCCTCCGGTCCACTACGGCCTGCTGGCCGAGGAGTACCTGCGCACGCGGGGGGCCGGCCCCGAGGATCTGGCCCGGGTGGCGGTCAAGAACCACGGGAACGCCGCGCGCAACCCGTTCGCGCACCGCCAGAAGGCGCGGACGCTGGAGGAGGTCCTCGCGGACCGGCCGATCGCCGGGATGCTGACGCGGCTGCAGTGCTGCCCCGTCGGCGAGGGCGCGGCGGCGGCGCTGGTCGTGTCGGGCGACGCCGTCGAGAGGCACGGGCTCGACGCCGGACGGGCGGTGCGGGTGCTGTCCTCGGTGCAGCGCAGCGAGGAGCTGTACGGCGCCAAGAGCTTCGACGCCGAGCTCACCCGCACGACCACCGAGCAGGCCGTCGCGGAGGCCGGCGTCTCGGCCGCCGATCTGGACGTGGTGGAGCTGCATGACGCGTTCACCATCGAGGAACTGCAGTACGTGGAGGCCATGGGCCTGTGCGGCGAGGGCGAGGGCCCGGCGAGGCTGGCCGACGGGGAGTTCGGCATCGGCGGCCGGGTGGCGGTGAGCCCGTCCGGCGGGCTGCTGGCGATGGGCCATCCCGTCGGGCCGACGGGGATCGGCCAGATCGCCGAGATCACTCTGCAGCTTCGCGGCGAGGCGGAGGCGCGGCAGCAGCCGGGCGCCCGGCTCGGGCTGGCTCACCTCGTGGGCGTCGGAGCGGTGTGCGCGGTGCACGTGCTCGCCGCGCCGGATCGGTGAGCCGGATGCTCGCCGAGACGAGACTGGCCTTCGGGCCGGACGTGGCGGAGCGCGCGGCCCGGCAGGAGGCCGCAGGTTACGCGGGCACCTTCACCAGGGAGATCGACTCCGATCCGTTCCTGCCGCTGGCCGTCGCCGCCGGTGGCACGGCGGGGATCGAGCTCGGGACGGCGGTGGCGATCGCCTTCGCCCGCTCCCCGATGACCCTGGCCTACACGGCGCACGACCTGCAGTCGCTCACCGGCGGCAGGTTCGTGCTGGGGCTGGGCACGCAGGTGCGGGGGCACGTCACACGGCGGTTCTCGATGGGCTGGGACGCGCCGGTCGCCCGGATGCGGGACTTCCTGGACGCGCTGCGGGCGATCTGGGCCTCGTGGCGCGAGGGGACGCCGCTCGCACACGAGGGGCCGTTCTACACGCACACGCTGATGACGCCGGCGTTCACGCCTCCCGCGCACGGGCACCCCGACCCGCCGGTCCTGCTCGCCGCGGTCGGCCCGGCCATGACCGAGCTGGCCTGCGCGCGGGCCGACGGCCTGCTGGTCCACCCGTTCAGCGGGTCCGGCCACCTGCGCGCGGTGACGCGGCCGCTGGTCGCGGAGGCGCTGGCACGTCACGGTCGCGACCTGAGCGCCTTCAGGATGAGCGGGTCGGTGCTGGTCGCAACCGGACGGGACGAGCGGGAGATGGCGTCGTCGGTGGCGGCGTTGCGCGCCCGGCTGGCCTTCTACGGGAGCACTCCCGCGTACCGGCCCGTGCTCGCCCACCACGGCTGGGAGGACCTGGCCGACCGCCTGCACGCGCTGTCGAGGACGGGCGGGGACGGCCGCTGGCGGGCGATGGCCGAGCTGGTGCCGGACGAGGTGGTGCGGACGATCGGCGTCGTGGCCGAGCCCGGTGAGCTGGCCGCCCAGATCGCCGAGCGCTACGCCGGGCTGCTGGACCGGATCTGCCTGACCAGCCCGGGACGGGTGGCCCCGGAGCTGCTGGACGCCGCGTCGGCGGACCTCACCCGGGACTGAGGTCGTGTTCGAGCGAGGCCAGCGCCGCCTTCTTCATGGACTCCAGGTCGAAGCCCTCCGGATCGAGGGAGTATTGCAGCACGATGCCGCGGAGCATGCCCTGCAGGACCCCCGCGTGGGCCTCGGGATCGACCGTGCCGCGGACCGTGCCGTCCTCGATGCCCTTGCGCAGCATGCGGACGTATATCTCGCGGACCCGCGCGTAGGCGTCCTGGACGGCGCGCCGCACGGCGGTGGACTCCGTCCCCGACTCGATGGCCAGCACGAGCATGGCCTTGGCGGGGTTGGGCCGGCGCGCCAGCCGGCTCAGGTAGGAGTCGAACATCTCCAGGACCTGGTCGCGCCCGGCGACGTGCTCGCGTTCGCCCGTGGCGGAGGTCTGCGCCTGGTAGTCGCTGCGGATGTGCTCGACGACCGCCTCCATCAGCTTGGCCTTCGAGCCGAAGTGGTAGCCGACCAGCCCGCGGCTGAGCCCGGACGTCTCCTGGATCCGGGCGACCGTGGCCGCCCGGTATCCCTCGGTGGCCAGCACCGCGATCGTGGCCTCGATCAGTGCCCGGCGCGACGCCTCGGTCCGCTCGGGCTGCCTTCCCAGCCGCGGTATGGTCGCGCCGCTCCCGCGTGCCGCCGCCATCATGGCCTCCTAGCCGTCCCGTCCGTCCAGGCTGATTCCGCTCACCGGTCCGTCCACACCGGATCCCGCCGCTCCAGGAAGGCCCGGACGCCCTCCTCGCGGTCCGGCGACGAGAGCGCGGGCTCGGCGACGGCCAGCTGTGCGTCGAACGCCTCGGACTCGCCGCTCCACTCGAACGCCCGCCGCACGATCTCCTTGCTGGCGCGGACCGCGGAGGGACCGTTGGCGGCGATCCGCTCCGCCAGTGCCAGGGCCGTCTCCAGCGCCGCTCCCGGCTCGGCGAGCTCGGTGACGACGCCCGCCTCGGCCAGCCGCCGCGCGCCGACGTGCTCGCCGGTGAGCACCAGCTGCATCGCCAGATGGTACGGCATCCGCTGCGGCAGCCGGATCAGCCCGCCGCCGATGGCCACCAGGTTGCGCCGCACCTCCGGCAGGCCGAAGACCGCCTCCCGCGAGGCGACCAGCAGGTCGCACGAGAGCGCCAGCTCGAACCCGCCGGCCAGCGCGTACCCCTCGATCGCCGCGATGACCGGTTTGCGCACCGAGACGCGGGTGAACGCGGCGAGCTGCGCGGGACGGCCGGAGTACATGGGCTCGCCCGCGGCCACGGCCCTGAGATCCCGGCCGGAGCAGAAGTTGCCGCCGGCCCCGGTCAGCACGATCACCGCGACGCTCGGCTCGGCGTCGAAGCTCTCCAGTGCCGACTGCATGGCCTCTCGCAGCTCCAGGTTCAGCGCGTTGCGGACACGCGGCCGGTTGAGCGTCATGATCCCGGCGTCGCCGCGGATCTCGGTGAGCACGACCGCGCTCGTGCCGTTCGCGTCGGTCGAGGCGATCATATCTGTCGTGTCGGTCACGGTCGTCTCCCTGCCGTCACAGCGCGAACGAGTAGCCGCCGTTGACCGGGACCGTCTGTCCCGTCACCCACGCGGCGGCGTCGGAGGCCAGCATCAGCACCATGTTGGCGGCGTCCTCCGGCTCCCCCGGGCGGCGTACGATGTAACGCTTCATGACCTGCTCCAGCCGCAGGCCGTCGAGCTGGGCCTCGGTGCGCGGGGTGCGGGTGGCCGCCAGCGAGACGCAGTTGGCGGTGATCCCGTATCTTCCCCCGCTGGCGGCCAGCGAGCGGGTGAACCCGGCCGCGCCCGCCTTGGCCGCCGAGTAGCACTCCCGGCCCGCCTCGCCGAAGCGGCCCGCGTCGGAGATGACGGTGACGATCCGACCGTACCTGCGCTCGATCATCCCGGGAAGGACGGCATGCGCGTTGTTGAGCACTCCGTACAGGTTGGTGCCGAGGTAGCCGTGCCACTCGGCGGGCGTCTGCTCCCAGAACGGGGCGGTCATCGCCTCGGTGGGGCTCGGCCCGGCGTTCCCGGCGTTGTTGACCAGGATGTCGATCCCGCCGAAGCGCTCGACGGCGCGCCGCACGACCTCGGTGACCGACTCCAGGTCGCCGACGTCCCCGGCCACGGCGAGCGCCGCGGCACCGGCCTGCTCGACCTCCGCGGCCACCTTCTCGGCGCGTTCGAGGCGGAAGTCGTTCACCACCACGGCCCCGGCGCCGTGCTCGGCGAAGTGCAGCGCGACCCGGCGGCCGACGCCCTGCCCCGCACCCGTGACCAGCGCGATCCGTCCCTTGAGATCCAGCAGATCCGGCATCTGACCCTCCTCTTCCCCACTCGAACTCCTTGCTGATCGTACAGCAAGTATGTTTCGATGGGGAGACCCAGCGGGAGCCGATCCGGCGCCCGAGATCGCCGGCCGACGAGAGGTGCCACGATGGACTTCGACCTCACCGAGGAGCAGACCGAACTCCGCGCCACCATCCGGCGCTACCTGGCGGCGGAGGTGGAGCCGCTCGTGGAGGAGCACGAGCGGGCCGGGACTTTCCCGTTCGAGGTCATGCCGGTGCTCGCCGAGTTCGGCTACCTGGGCGGCTGGCTGCCCGAGGAGGACGGCGGGCTCGGCATCAGCCGGGTGACCTGGGCGATGATGATCGAGGAGCTCGGCTACACCTGGCCGTCGCTGCGCACGATGATCAACATCAGCAACGGCCCGATCCAGCGGCTGGCCACCGACGCCACCCCCGAGCAGAAGGCGCGCTACCTGAAGCCGCTGCTCGCGGGCGAGGCCAGGGTGTTCAACGGGATCACCGAGCCGGAGACCGGCTCCAACGTCGCCGAGATCCGGACCCGGGCCGAGCTGGACGGCGACTCCTGGGTGATCAACGGCCGCAAGCTCTGGATCACCGGCGGCGCCTGGGGCGACTTCGGCACCATCGTCGCGCGCACCCACAGCCCCACCTGCGACGGCGGGCTCTCCCTCTTCCTGGTGGACAGGTCCGAGTCGCCGTTCGAGGTGCGGAAGGTCGACACGATGGTGCTGCGGTCCACGGGCACCGCCGAGCTCGGCTTCGACGACGTCCGGATCCCCAGGGCGAACCTGATCGGCGCCGAGGGCGAGGCCCTCAAGTCGACCCTGGCGGGCCTCGGGGTGGCCCGGGTGAACGTCGCGATGGGCGCGGTCGGCGCGGCGCAGCGGGCCTTCGACCTCGCGCTGGAGCACGCCAAGACCCGGCGGCAGTTCGGGCGGCCGATCGGGTCGTTCCAGCTCGTCCAGCGGCATCTCGTCGAGATGAGGATGCGCGTCGACGCGGCGCGGGCTCTCGGCTACGCCGCCGCGGCGGCGCTGGACAAGGGCCGGCCCGCCAAGCTGGAGGGCTCGATCGCCAAGCTCTACGCGACCGCGGCCGCGCACGAGGTCGCCGATATGGCGCTGCAGATCCACGGCGGGCTCGGCTACGCCACCGGCTTCCCGATCGAGCGGATCTTCCGTGATACCCGGAGCGGGACCATCCTCGAGGGCACCAGCGAGATCCAGACGCTGATCATCGGCCGGGAGCTGACCGGCCTCTCGGCGATCAAGTAGGGCGGGACGGCCACATGACACACGACACTACCGAGGTCTCGTTCCCCGACCTGAACCGGCTGGTCCGCCCCCGATCGATCGTCATCGTGGGCGCCTCCGACAGGCCCGGCAGCCTCGGCCGCCGCACCGTCGACAACCTCCTGCACGCCTCCGAGTTCGGTGGCGACACGTACCTGGTCAACCCGGGCCGGGACGCGATCGACGGCCACCCCTGCCACCCGGACGTCGCCTCGCTGCCCGCGGCCCCCGACGTCGCGGTGATCGCCATCCCGGCCGGCGGCGTGCTGGACGCTCTCGAACAGTGCGCGGCCAAGGGGATCCGTTACGCGATCGTCCTCACCTCCGGCTTCGGCGAGGCCGGTGACGAGGGCCGCGCCCAGCAGGAACGGATGCGCCGGATCGCGGCCGAGACCGGGCTGCGGATCTACGGGCCGAACTGCCCCGGCCTCACCAACCTCGCCGACCGGATCGGCATGACGTTCTCGCCCGCGTTCGCCGACGACAAGCGCACCGGCCCGATCGGCATCGCCACCCAGGGCGGCGGGCTCGGCCGCAACCTCATCCAGGCCGCCGAACGCGGCGCCGGCGCGGCGCTGTGGGCCTCGCTCGGCAACGCCGTGGACCTCGACGTCGCCGACTTCGTCCACCACATGGCGGGCGACGACCAGATCAAGGTCATCGTCACGCTGATGGAGGGCGTGCGCGACGGTCGGCGGCTGCTGGCCGCGTTCCGCGCGGCGGCCGAGGCGGGCAAGCCGGTGGTGACGCTGAAGGTGGGCCACTCCGAGTACGGGGTCCGCGCGATCCAGTCTCACACCGCGAACCTGGCCGGCTCGGCCGAGGTCAACAGCGCCGTCTTCGCCCAGCTCGGCGTGGTCGAGGTGGACGACATCGACGAGCTGATGGACGTCGCCTGGCTGCTCGCCCGCGCCACCCCACCCCCTCGGACCCGGGTCGCCGTCTTCAGCGGCTCCGGCGGGGCGTGCGTGATGGCCGCCGACATGGTGGGCGCCGCGGGCCTGGAACTGGCCGAGTTCGCGCCCGAGACCACGGCGGCCCTGCGCGAGGTGCTGCCCGGCTTCGCGGCGGTGGACAACCCGGTCGACGTCACCGCCGCCGTGATCCCCGACCCGGGCCTCATGGACCGCGCCCTCGGCCTCGTCGCCGCCGACCCCTACGTGGATCTGGTGCTGCTGCCCATCCCGCTGGACTACGGCGACCACTCCGCGCTCGGCTCGCGGGCCATGGCCGAGGCGCAGAGCCGGACCTCCACCCCGCTGCTGCCGGTGTGGATGAGCGACAAACGCGGCCCGGGATGGCAGGTGCTCGCCGACGCGGGCTTCTGCTCGCCGGGCAGCCTCGGCAAGGCGGTCCTGGCCGTACGGCGGTGGGCCGACCACGGCCGACGCGCGGCCACGGACCCCGGCCCCGCTCCCCTCCTGCTGCGGGGCGCGGGTCCCACCTCCGTTCCGCTGCCCGCGGTCGACACCGAGCCGAAGGCCAAGGCGTGGCTGGCCGCAGCCGGCATCGCCGTTCCCGAGGGGGTGCCGGCCGGGTCGGCGGACCAGGCCCGGGAGGCCGCGCGAGAGCTGCGCGGGCGGCTCGTCCTCAAGGTCGTCAGCCCGGACCTGCCGCACAAGTCCGACGTGGGCGGGGTGATCGTCGGGATCGAGGGTCCCGACGCGGCCGCCGAGGCGTGGGATCGGATCGTCGCGAGCGCCTCGCCTCACGGGCGCGTCGAGGGCGTGCTGGTGGAACGCATGGCACCGGACGGTGTCGACATGCTCGTGGGCGTCCATCGTGATCCGGTCTACGGCCATCTGATCACGGTGGGGCTCGGGGGCGTACACGTCGAGCTGTTCAGGGACGTGCAGCGCAGGCTGCTGCCCCTGGACCGGCGCACGGCGGTGGAGATGCTGGACGGGCTGCGCTGCCGCCCCCTCCTTGAGGGCATGCGCGGCGCCCCGCGCCACGACGTGGAGGGCCTGGTGGATCTGCTGCTGACGGTGTCCGACCTGGTGTCCCGGCACGCGGACGAGCTCGGCGAGCTGGACCTCAACCCGGTCCGCGTCCGGCCGGCCGGGTCGCCGGGGCCGACCGTGCTGGCGCTGGACGCGCTGGTGGTGCGGCGGTGAACGGCACCGGGCGGCCGACGGGGCCACCTGGCGAGCCGACCGCCGGACCGTCGGCCGAGCCTCC